>JANNMJ010000093.1:0-41546 GCA_031397815.1 Hymenobacteraceae bacterium | reverse complement strand
GTGCCCGCCCGCATGCGGTTTTTCAGTCACAAAGCTTTTGGGTTTTCACACAGACCGCCCTTCTGAACTGCTTATTATTATCTCATCGTGGTCATTTGCTATAAGCAACTTTTTAAATTTCAAATCTGAGATGTAGTACTCAAAACGAGGGCATTCTTCCATTATGGCCTTTATTGTCTCAATAGTAGTTACGTAAACAGGTAAATCTTCGGAATCAGTTTCGGGAATCCAATAACAAATACATTTTAGGTCAAAGTATTCGTCTAGGCTTCCACTTGTGTACTCGTGAAAAAATGCAACAAAGGGAAGTTTTAGAGTAAGCCACCACACCCTTGGGTTATTTAACACGTAAATGTTCATAAGTTTTGATGTTATCCTTTTTGCATTCGCCTCATCCAGACGAATGATTTCATTTGCTGTAAAAGCGAGCTCCGCTAATGCAGCATCTACTTCTCCTTGGACTGTCCACATATGATATAAATTTTTTCGTGTTTACCGGTGGCGAGAGAGGCGTAGTGGGGACATCCCCTTGGGGAACCACACACCTCTTACTAGCACGTCTCCCATGTTTGGAAGTACGTGGTTTTGGTCTAAGGTACTTACATCAACGTTTTCAACGACTTGATTCGCACGCAATTGTCCATTGAATGTCTTGTCGAGAATTGACAATGCGTCGTTCTTGTCGTGCGCTGTTATGCCAACGCCAATGACGGCGCCAAACGGCAAAGGCGAATTGTCAATTGTCTTTACCTGCAACCAATATCGCTGCATCGAAGGCTGTGATTTGAGTTCGGGTTGCGCGGGCGGGCACAAGGCCCGCCCCTACGTTTTCATTGTCAATGGCGAACCGATTGTAGGGGCGTGGCCTTGTGCCCGCCCGCGTGCGGTTGGGTGCCCTCAACTATCGTAAAACCGCCATGGCGGGCCAGAGGCCCGCGAATAGCCCGCACGGGGCAGAGCCCCGCGCGATTCCCTTCATACTCATTCAAAATCACATCCCCACATCTCCCACATCCCCACATCTGCCCTTCCCCCCTACCGCAACTTCAACGTTACCAGCGTCAGCACCGCCAGCATAATCCCGACAATCCAGAAACGGGCGACGATTTTCGACTCGTGGTAGCCGGATTTCTGGTAGTGGTGGTGGAGCGGACTCATCTTCAGGATGCGCCGCCCCTCACCGTATTTGCGCTTGGTGTACTTGAAATAGCTCACCTGCACGATGACCGACAGGTTCTCAATCAGGAAAATGCCGCAGAGCACCGGAATCAGCAGCTCTTTGCGGAGCGCGAACGCGAGGACCGCAATCAGGCCGCCGAGCGCGAGGGAGCCGGTATCGCCCATAAAGACCTGCGCGGGGTACGAGTTGTACCACAGAAACCCGACGCACGCCCCGACGAACGCGAGGCAAAACACCACCAGCTCGCCCGAATCGGGCAGGTACAGTACGTCGAGGTAGTCGGCCAGGACGGCGTTGCCGCTTACGAAGGCGAAAATCGCCAGTACCCCGCCGATGATGGCCGACGTGCCCGCCGCGAGGCCGTCGAGGCCGTCGGTGATGTTAGCGCCGTTGCTGACGGCGGTAATCACGAGAATCACGAACGGGATGAACAGGTAACAGGAGAGGTTACCGAAGTAATCGCCGGTGAACTGCCCGAACACGTTGCAGTAATCGAGGAAGTGGTTTTTGACGAAGGGTACGGTGGTCGCCATACTCTTGATGTTCTCCCACTTACCGGAAGCGTTCACGAGCGACGTGGAGCCGTCCGGGAAGAGGTACTGCCGAATCACCACCTCATCGGAGAAATACAGCATCGACCCGACAATCAGACCCAACCCAATCTGCCCGATTACCTTGAATTTCCCCGCCAAGCCGTCCTTATTCTTCTTAAAGACCTTGATATAATCGTCCACAAACCCAATCAGCCCGAGCCAGACGGTGCTGATGAGCAGCATTATCACGTAAATATTCCGCAGCCGCGCATAGAGCAGCACAGGCACCACGATGGCGAAGAGAATAATCAGGCCGCCCATCGTCGGGGTGCCCTTCTTCTCCATCTGCCCGGCCAAGCCAAGGTCGCGGATGCTTTCGCCGACCTGCATCTTCCGCAGCCGGTTAATCAGCACTCCGCCGAACACCTGCGCGATGAGCAACGACGTGAGCACCGCCAGCCCGGCGCGGAACGAGATGTACTGAAATACCCCCGTGCCGGGGACGTGCCACGTGTCGTGGAGGTAGCGGAAGAGGTAGTAAAGCAAAGCGGAGGGGGCTTAAAGTGGCCCCGTTAATGAAGGAGTCGAAGAAAAGTAAGCCCCTTGGGCCGCGTGGGGCGGCTCACCGGGTGCTTACCAGCCACTTAACGGGCGATTTTCGGGCGTTTGCCGGGCGCTTACCGGCCGCTCAAAGCCGCACGCAGCTCCTGACGGTCATCGAAGGGATGGCGGACGCCTTTGATTTCCTGATACGGCTCGTGGCCTTTGCCCGCGACGAGGATGATATCGTCGGGGTGCGCGAGGGCGACGGCGAGGCGGATGGCTTCGCGGCGGTCGGGGATGGTGCGGGTGCGCTCGCGTTCGAGGGGCGTGCGCAGGCCGGTTTCCATCTGCCGCAGGATGTCGAGGGGGTCTTCGTCGCGCGGGTTGTCGGCGGTGAGAATGGCGACGTCGGAGAGGCGCGCGGCCAGTCCGCCCATCAGCGGGCGCTTGGCGGCGTCGCGGTTGCCGCCGCAGCCCACGATGGTAATCAGCCGCTGCTCGGGGCGGCGGAGCTGCTGAATGGTGGTCAGCACGTTTTCGAGCGCATCGGGGGTGTGCGCGTAATCCACGATGCCCGTCAGCCGACCATCCGGCGAGAGCTGCTGCTCGAACCGACCGGGCGCCGTAGCCAAGCCGCTCAGCGCTTCTAAAACGGTTTCGTGGTCTTGCCCCAGCTCCACGGCCGCGCCGTAGACGGCGAGCAGGTTGTAGGCGTTGAACTCGCCGATGAGCTGGAACCACGCCGGACGACCGTCGATATCGAGGTGCAGCCCCTGCACGGTGTTGTCGAGGAGCTTGCCGCGCACCTCGCCTTGCCCGCGCAACGAGTAGCGCAAGCGGCGCGCGCGGGTGTTCTGGAGCATAATGCGGCCGTTCTTATCGTCGGAATTGACGAGCGCGAACGCCAATTCGGGCAGCTCATCGAAGAACGACTTCTTCGCGTCGCGGTACGCGTCGAACGAGCCGTGATAGTCGAGGTGGTCGTGGGTGAGGTTCGTGAAAACGCCGCCCGCGAAGTGCAAACCCGCCGTCCGCCGCTGCGATTGCGCGTGCGACGACACTTCCATAAACGCGTACTGGCACCCCGCATCCACCATCTGCCGCAGCAGCGCGTTGAGCGCAACGGCATCCGGCGTAGTATGCGTAGCGGGTACCACGGCATCGTCGATGCGGTTTTCCACGGTGCTCAGCAGCCCGCAAGAGTAGCCCAGCTCGCGGAAAAGGCGGAACAGGAGCGTCGCGCAAGTGGTCTTGCCATTAGTGCCGGTCACGCCAACCAGATGCAGGCTCTGACTCGGATATCCGTAGAAAGCCGACGACGCCCACCCGAGCGCCGCCGCCGAGTCGGGCACCGTCACAAGCACGGTGGACGAATCAGCGGGCAAATCAGCCGGTAGCTTTTCGCACACCACCGCCGCCGCGCCCGCCGCGATAACCTGCCCAATAAACCGGTGCCCATCGGTCTGGGTACCGCGCAGGGCAAAAAACACGATGCCCGGCCCCGCCTTGCGCGAGTCGAGCGTCAGGCCGACAACATCGGCCTCAAGCGAGCCGCTGACGGTCGTCAGGTCAAGCTCACGGAAGAGAGTGGAGAGAGTCAATTCGCGTCGCGTACGGATGTACGTAAGAAGGAAAAATACTTAAGCCGTCGGCTTTTTCGACGCCGTTTTGGCTGCCGCTTTCTTGTCAGAGTTTTTACCGGTCTTCTTAGCGTCTTTAGCAGACGTCTTTTTTGAAGAAACCTTTTTCTCAGTCGATTTCTTCTCCACCGATTTTTTTTCTGTCGACTTTTTCTCTACTGATTTTTTCTCAGTCGATTTCTTCTCTGTCGACTTTTTCTCAGTCGATTTCTTCGCCGCCGTCTCCGTCTCCACCTTCTTCTTCGGCACCGCCGAAGCGCTCGGCTCGCGGCGGCCTCGGGCCAGCGTGCTAACCGGTTTCACGCCTTTCCCGGCTGCTACCAGCGCAGGCGCAGGCGCCACGTACAGCGATTCCAGCGGCAGCGGGCCTTTCAGCACCAGATGCATCGTCGTGCCGACGGGCGCGCGCACTCCGGCCGGAAGCGACTGCGCCACCACGTGCCCCATCCCTTCGGTGGTGATCTTGATGCCGTTGTTCCCGAGCAGAAAAAGAGCATCGCGGAGCGTCAGACCGACCACATCGGGCACCGTGCCGGGGCGCACGACATTGGTACGCCACGTCACGGCGCGGGCCATCGTGTTAGTGGTTTCGGCGGTGTTGGCCTTCACCCAATCGTCGGGCGCAGCGCGACGGTGGTCGCGCACGCCGAGGCGGTCGCAGACCAGCGCCAGCTCATCCTGCTGCCCGGCGCGCACGTACGGCAACAGCGGGCGCTTGGTGGTGTCGGGGGTGTGGCCCTGCATCTCGGCTTGCCGGGCGGGGTCGAGGGCGAAGGCTTTATCGGCTAGCTCGCGGAAAACCGGCGCGGCTACGTCGCCCCCATAAATCCGGCCTTCGGAAGGCGAGTCGATGAGCACGATGCACGAATATTTCGGCTTATCCGCCGGGAAATACCCCACGAACGACGTGATGTATTTCTTGATATAATGCCCGTTGAGCAGCTTCCACGCCGTACCGGTTTTACCGGCCACTTTATAATCGGGGCTCCGGACGCGCTTGCCGGTGCCCTGCGTCACCACGCCTTCCATCATCTTGCGGAGCTTGGCGGCGGTGGCTTCGGAACAGATGCGCTCTTTCAGCACCACCGGCTCGAAATGCTGCACCACCTGGTCGGCTTGCCGGATTTCCTTCACCAGATACGGCCGCACCTTGCGCCCGCCGTTCGCCACGGCGTTGTAGAACGCGAGGGTGTGAATCGGCGCGAGCTTCACTTCGTAGCCGATGCTCATCGTGGTGAGCGAGGTGCGGCTCCACGAGCGGTTTTGCGGGGTTTTGACCACCGGATGCGCTTCCCCGGCCATTTGCAGACCGAGCGGCTCGCCCAAGCCGTAGCTCCGGACGCGGGCGGTGTAGGCGCCGGGCTTCTCCTTGAACTCTTCCCAAATCAGCTTCGCGACCCCGATGTTCGACGATTGCTCGAACACTTTCTGCACCGAAATCCGGCCGTGGCCGTGCGTATCGGTCTTCACCGCCCCACCGATGAGCATCCGGCCGCTGCCGGTGTTCACGGTGTCGGTGAGCTTCATTTCCGGGTTTTCATCGAGCAGCGCCATCATCGAGGCGAGCTTGAACGTGGAGCCCGGCTCGGTGAGGCCTTGATTGGCCATCGCGTAGTTGTAGTCTTCGACGTAGCGGCTGCCGTCGTCCTCAATCAGCCCTTCCGTGACGCTGTTTTTGCCCGGCTTGCGCCGCCCCAGATTCGCGATGGCCTTGATTTGGCCCGTACTCACTTCCATCAGCACCACCGTGCCGTAAGCCGCATCGTTGAGGACGAGGGCGCGCCGCAAGGCGGTTTCCGCGACGTCCTGAAGATTGATGTCGAGGGTCGTGACGAGGTCGTACCCCGGCACGGGCTTCACTTCGGTGCCGTCGTAAATCGGGCGCCAGCCGCCCGCGATTTTCTCGAAGAGCGCTTCACCGTCGTGTCCGGCCAAGTGGTCGTTGAAGGTGTATTCGAGACCGGCGCCGCTCTTGCCTTCGCTCACGTACCCAATCGTCCGCTGCGCGAGGGTCCCGAACGGCTGGAACCGGCGGTCCACTTTCTCGAAGATGATGCCGCCCCGGTTCTGCCCGGCGCGGAACATCGGCCATTTCGCAATCTTCTTCTTCTCCTGATAATTGACCTGCCGCGAGTTCAGGCGCACATATTTCACCTTGCCGTTGCTCTTGAACGCGTTCACGAGCTTGCGGTAATACGCGTCGTGCGATTTATCGCCAAAGAAATCCGCCAACCGATGCGCCAGCGAATCAGCCGACGCCTCAAACAGCGTCCGGTCGACGACGCTAGGGTCCCACGCGACGCGGTAAAACGGCAGCGAAGTCGCGAGAATACTCTCGTTATCGGAGTAAATGTTGCCGCGCGTGGCCCGCACCGGCTGATAAGAAATCGTGCGCTTCTTAATAAGCGTGCGCCATTTCTCGCCCTGCGTTACCTGAATCTTCCACATCTTCCCCACCACCGCTGCCGAAAACAGGCACACGAACAGAAACGCCACGCGCACCCGGGTGACAATGGACTGTTTGACGCCGGTAGACATTTTTTGGTGTGATTAAGAAGGTAGAGAGGTGAGTAAAAAACCCGAACAGCAAACCGCTTCAGCGGCGCGTCCGGACATCAATCAAAAGCTGACGGTCCTGACCAGCAGCGTCATCGACGAGAACGGAATCAGCTTCCGGCCCCCGCAGAATCAGCCGCGACGGCGGCGATTGGCTCTCGATCAACCCCGACGAAGCCACCCGCCGCGCGACTTCGCTCTGGATACTCGCCTGCATGTACTCCGACTTGAGGGTCGTGTAATCGGCGCGCAAGTCTTCGGTTTCGGCTTTCACCTTATTCGTCATCCGCTCGGTGCGGATCGCGAAGTGGGCGTTGGCGATGTAGAGCAGCACCAGCAGCATCCCCCACAGCACGGGCGGCAGGAACCGCACCGGCACCCCCTCACGGAAGAAGCCGTCGACGCGGAGCAGCTTATCGATGAGGCCGAAAATGCTCGGCCCTTTCTTGCGCGGCGGACGCGGCTTGGGCGGCGGCGGCGCGGGGCGCTCGGCTTGTGGCACCGGCTTGGGCGCACGCGGCACGTTGCGCACGGGAGCAGCCGCCGGTGGACGACGAATCGTATTCATCAGTTACGTCCCCCTTTCCGGCTCCCGCGCTCTTCGGGCTGACCCGCCGACAACGCCTCAATCCGCTCCCCGACGCGGAGCTTGGCGCTGCGGGCGCGTGGGTTCAGCGCAATCTCTTCCGCCGTAGCCTCTTGCGGCTTGCGGAACAACGGCCGAAACACCACCCCAACGGGGTTCCCGAAGACGTCTTTCTCCGCATCACCCCACGGTTTGCCGTGTTGCAGAATATTCTTGACGAGGCGGTCTTCCAGCGAATGATACGCGAGCACTACCAAGCGCCCGCCCGGCCGAAGCACAGCGGCGGCTTGGGTGAGCAGGTCGGTGAGGGCGCCCATCTCATCGTTCACCTCAATCCGAAGTGCCTGAAAAACCTGCGCGAAATACTTGTTCTCCTTGCCACGCGGCATCACGCACCCCTGAATGGCGCGCTTGAAATCGGCGACGGTATCGAGGGCTTGGGCGGCACGGGTTTCCACCACCTTCCGCGCCAGAGTGCGGGCGTTAGTCACTTCGCCGTACATCCCGAAAATGCGGTGCAGGTCGGCTTCCGCGTACTCGCGCACCACGTCGGCGGCGGACAGGCCGGTCGTGCGGTTCATCCGCATATCGAGCGGGCCGTCGAAACGGGTTGAGAAGCCGCGCTCCGGTGTATCAAACTGATAAGACGAAACGCCCAAATCAGCCAGCAAGCCGTCAACCCCCTCGATTCCGCGCGCCGTCAGCTCTTGCTGCAAGTGCCGGAAGTTGGCGGGCACGAACGTGAAGCGTTCTTCCGAAGCGCCCGTTTCAGCGCGCAGCCGGTCGGCCTGCACCGCCGCATCGGGGTCTTGGTCGAAGGAGATGAGCCGCGCATCCGGCGGCAGCTCCGCCAATATCTCCCGCGAATGCCCGCCGCCGCCGAACGTCACATCGACATAAACGCCCCCCGGCCGCATCGCCAACCCGTCCACGCACTCGCGCAGCAGCACGGGGCGGTGGTAGGTGTAGTCGGGCGAGGAAGGGGTCAAAACGGGCATCAGCAGCGGTTGAAAGCACCCAGCCAGTGGCTATCGGCGCGGAAAGCAAAGGTAGGACGGCTAGAGGGCGCTATCAACAAAATGTTCCACGCAATCGGGGTTGGGGGATTGTACGGCTGGTGCGCCGCCCTGCGCGTACCCGGGGTAGATTTTTTCAAAATCAACCCCGGGCTTCTGGGATGCCCTCCCCCCTGCTGGCGCGCGTTTGGGTCGACCGCAGGTCGAGCTAACGCGTGTCTACTCGGGGTGTGCGTCTGTGACGCACCGGCGCGGAACGCGACGAACTACGGCGGTTTGGCTACCTCAAACAAGCCGCGCTGAGCAACCGCTATGGTTCGCAGACCCGAACGCGCGTCACAGACGCGCCCCCCGGTCAGACACGCGTTAGCTCGACCTTCGGTCGACCTAAACGCGCGCCACCTTGCTTGGCCGGTATTACTCGCGTCCCAATCTACCCCGAGCTTACTCTCCCCCCAAAACGCAAGAAAGCCCGCCAAGTGGCGGGCTTTCTGCTTGAACAGAGGATTACAAATCCGGATTATTGGACCACCACGCGGCGGGTCGGCTTCGAACCGTCGGGCAGGGAGAATTGCATCGTGTAGACACCTTTCGCAAGCGGAGCGGCAATCTCTTGACGCACACCGCCGAGGGCGGCGTTGAAGCTACCCGACCACACGCGCTGGCCGAGCTGGTTGACGAGCGTAGCCGTCACGCGCTTGCCTTGTTCCACGCCGGGGAGCGAAATCATCAGGCGATCCGACGCTTTGAGCGGGTTCGGATACACATCGATGGTGCTGGCGGCGAGGGTTTCGCTGATGCCGGTCACGCCGCTGGTCCGGAAGCGCACCGTGAAACGGGTGGCGTTGGCGTTGTTACCGGTCGAGGTGTAGGTGTAGATAGGGTTCTGGGTAAGGTCTTGCGAGGTGCCGGTGACGGCATCTTGCAGCAGCACCTGGAAACCGGCAGGCATATCGAGCAGCTCCGCGGCGTTGATGGTGTAGGTACCGGCGGCGCGGCCGTTTGCTACCAGTGCCACCGTGTAATCGGTGGTGTTGGTGAGGGTGGGCAGACCGTTGATCGAGAGGTTATCGGTGCCGACTTGCGAGAACAGCGCCACTGGGTGACCGCCGCCGATGTAGTAAGCATCGTAATCAACATCTACGCCCGTGGTAGCGCCTTGCGGGAAGTACACCACACACTCGCTGGCCACGTTGGCGGCATCCTTGATGCGAAGGCGAACCAGTGGGTTAGTCGTGCTCGTGCTGCCTGGGCGGAAGAAAGGCGCCGTTGGGTCGTTACGGAATTCGGTGATCCGAGCGGCGTTCGAGAAGTCGAGGCGGCCGGTTGCGCCGGGGGTCGATACCCGAACGAAGAACGCTTGGTTAGCTGCGATGTACTGGTTCACGCCTGAGCGTGGGTCGCCGTCGCCGGAGGTGGCTACACCGTTCACGTAGCTGTCGTACACACCGGAGGTTACGCCGTTCGAGCGGTACTCGTAGAACGAGTTCATCAGGTTCGTGCGGACGAGGAGCGTCCAGTCGATTTTCGAGGCGTATGGGTTGCCGACCAAGTGCCAGCCCGATTCGTTGAGCGTGCCGCGGGTCAGAGCGGGCGTCGAGATATCGCCGTTGTTGAGGGTACCAGTGAATTCCGTGGTGGCCGAAGCCGGGATGCGGACGGTGTAGCCGCGAGTCGTCACGATTGGCTCTGCCAGCGAGTTAGGCGACTGGTAGCCTTGGTTGAACACGGCATCGTAGCTGCCGGGGCCGCCCGTACCTACTTGTGCCTCGTCGTAGTAGAACGTGTTTGGGTAAGGAACCACGGCGCCGGTCGTGAAGCGGTCGGCGTAAGGAGTGGTATTATACTGAGGGTTAACGATGGCGTCGAAATTCGCATCCGATGAAAAATCGGCCACCGTATTGCCGCTCACCGACGACGAGAAATGGCGATAACCAACTCCGGCATTAAAGCGCGGGTTAATATACCGCTGCGTCGAAACCGGGCCGACAATCGTACCATTTAATTGAAAAACTACGCACGACGCGGCCGTCACCTGCGCTGTGTCCGGCGTGCGCGAAATCAGCGTCAATTTCTGACCATTCGTCCGCAGCTCACCATTCCGCAGGTATAGGCGCTCCCGTACCCCCAATGGGCGCGTCAGCGAAACACCCAATCCGCTTGGGTTATTAATGACTAGCTCGCCGACTTCGTCCGGGAAGCTCGGGCCCGTCACCTGCGCCTGAGTGGCATTATTGAAGGTGAAGCGGCCACGGTTGCCGAGATTTTTATTCACCGTCCGGATAGGGCCAGTGGTAGTGCCGTCGACGCCCACTTGGGTTTCGAGGAGCATACCGCCGTCTTCTTCCAGCACGAAATTATTACCGGACACATACGCCGCATCCGCTACTGAAAGCACGCCATTACTGCGCACCCGGAAAGTGCCTGTCACATCCACGATACCGCTCACCGTGGCATTAATGCCGGGGTTGATGGTTACGTTACGGTAATTACCGGCCGGAACCACGCCGTCGGTCGTCATGACCGTATCGCGCAGCGCCTGAGCATTGGCATTGAAGATCGAGAAAGCGGCCAGCATGGCCGTGGCAGTCAGGTGGCGCGTCTGTCGGCCGTTGACTGATTTGGGGAAGAAATGGGTAGAGTTCATCTCAGGTGCAAGAGGAAGGAGGTGGAACGGGAAGGTTCGTTTATCGAGAGAAAGCCGCCGATTATATCGGGGAAAACAACCGTTTAAATCTCGATTCTGAGCCTCTTACGCACTTGCTTCGGCACAGGTTATGTGGCGCCCATTTTTTGTTTAAAAAACCGCTCATTCCACTGACCGCTTAGTAGTTGGCTAGTTATATTCAGTGTATTTTATAAAAAAACTTTCTATTCAATCAAGTTCAAATGATCTCGCCGCGCCGCGACCTTACGCTATCAGCCAAGGGCTTATAAATCAGCTCTTTTTTGAGGCATCCGGCTCCAAGCTCCAGTCGTCCGCAGCGCACAACGTCGTGGCTATCTCAGCGGGAAGGGCACGGAAAAACCGCCTGCATCAGCGGCGGTTTCGGCTCAAAAAATTTTGCTTTAGAGGACATAGTATGGAGGCTTGACGCGCGTTCTCACCCCCGCCCCCTCTCCAATGGAGTGGGGCCGGGGGTGCGTGTTGGACGGGTATCTCACGGGTTCACATTCCCATCATCCCCACATCTCCCTCACATCCCCTCACATCTCCACATCTCCTCCCCTACCGCGTGCGCCACAGCCGCCACCACGGCACGGCGGGGTACTCGTGGTGCTCGTAATGATAGCCGAAGAAGTAGCACGACACGAATGCCCACAGGTGGTTTGGCGCTTGCGAGCGGGCGTGGTGCGGGTTATCCGCCGAATGCTGGCCCCGGTGCGGCAGCCAAGTGCCGAACGTGAACAGCTGAATAGTGGCAAGGACGGCGGGCGCAATCCAGTACAGAATCAGGTTGGGTACGTGGATGCCCGCCAGCTTCAGCAGATTGTACGTGACGGCCATCCCCAGCACCTGCCACACCGTGACGTATTGCCACGCAAAGCGCACAAGCCAGAGCACGTAATTCGGGTGCTCCCCGTCGTGGAAATCGGGATCGTCAGGGGTCGCGACGTGGCGGTGGTGTGCGTGGTGGCGCGGCAGCAGCCGTGGGTACCAGTTGAACGCGAACAGCAGCGCCGCCACCGTGCCGAGCGCCCGATTAAGGCGGGGCCGCCCCGGCGCGAGGGTGCCATGCATCGCATCGTGCGCCGAGATGAACAAGCCCGTGTAGAGGTGCGTCATCGGCAGGATGAGCAGCCACGTGAGCGGCGAATCGAGCGGGGCGGGGTAAGCGAGCAGCAGCCACCCGAGCAGACCGGTCCAGGTAATCAGAATCAGGCACGCCACCACCACGCCGCGCCACTCGCGCGGGCGAGCAGCGGCAGCCCGGAAGCGGGAATCAGGCGGCGCGACCGGCGAGCTGACCGATGACGAGACTGACGGCGCCACCGATAAATCAACCGGCCTCACAGCTGTTCTAAGGCGAGGCGCACCTGATCCATCAGCCACCACGGCGTGGAAGTGGCGCCGCACACCCCAACGGTTTCGTGGGCGGCGAACCACTCGGGTTGCAGCTCGGCGGGGTCGGAGATGAAGTGGGTGCGCGGGTTCGTCTGCCGACAGACTTCGTAGAGGACTTTGCCGTTGGAGCTTTTCGTGCCGGACACGAAAATCACGACGTTGTAGAGCGTCGCGAACGTCCGGAGCTGCTCATCGCGGTTCGAGACCTGTCGGCAAATCGTATCGTTGACCTGCACCTGCTTGCCGCGCGCTTCCAGCTCGCGCACGATGTTGTAGAACGACGCGGTGCTCTTCGTGGTCTGGCTGTAGAGGGTGAGTGAGTCGGGCAGGTCGTGCGCCAACAGCTCGTCGAGGGATTCGAAAACGATCGCCTCGCCGTTCGTTTGGCCTTGCAGACCGAGGACTTCGGCGTGGCCGCGCTTGCCGTACAGAAAGAGCTTTTCGCGCCGGTCGTACGACGTTTTGATGCGGTTTTGCAGCTTCAGCACCACCGGGCACGACGCGTCGATGAGCGTCAGGTTGTTGTCGAGGGCCATTCGGTAAGTCGCGGGCGGCTCGCCGTGCGCCCGAATCAGGACCGGCTCGTCGCGCAGGGCCGCGAGGGTGGCGTGATCGATGACGCGCAGCCCGAGGCGGGTGAGGCGCGCCACTTCGCCGTCGTTGTGCACGATATCGCCCAGACAATACAAGTACCCACGCTCGGCGAGCAAGTCTTCCGCCATTTGAATGGCATAGACGACGCCGAAGCAGAAGCCGGACTGAGAATCTATCTGTACGGTGAGCTGCAACATGGCTCCCTCAACCCTCAGAGGCGCCACAAGGTTTGACGAATGCGACATGGAAGGAAGGAGAAGTTTGGGAGGAAGGAGGAGATTTCGACAGAAAACGGCTTCTGAAAAGCCCCGGCCTGCGCTCAGATAAGAGGTAATAATATTCGTCTTAATCTACCGGTTAAGGTACCGCTTAATACCAGCCTACTCACGGCGCGACCCGCCGCAGCATCGCCGCTTCTTCGGCGTTACAGTCGCCGTGGGCGAGCATAAAATCACGAATCAATTGCAAGGAATGCGCGTCGAGGCCGAGGTTCGGGTAGTTCCGCGCGCCTTTGATGATGTGCGCCCGGTCTTCGGCCAGATGCTGACTGAACCCCAAGTAATGCGGCACATTCGCCTCGACGGTGTACCGCAGAAAACGCACCTCGACGTTTTCGGGCGCTAATCCGACGGCCCGTTTGAACAGGCGCTGGGCTTCGCGCACGGCCCGCAGCTTCGCCATCGGACTCCACTGGTAGCGCGCCAAAAGGGCTTCCGCCACGCCCCGGTACGCGAGAATCGCCGCATCGGCGCCGTTGTACGGGTGCAGCACCGAGTGGAAGCTTTTGGCGGCCGCTTCCTCTTGCACCGCTTCGGCGTACAGGTGCCGTAACCGCGTCAGGTCAGGCACGGCGGCCGGGGTGGGCGCCAGCAGCCCAAGCGGTCGGCATACCCAGAAGGTCAGCCACCAGAGGTTCAGGAACGTCGTCACAGGCGTAAGGGTGGGGAAGGTGGAGAGGGAACAGCATAGGAAACGACACAGGGAACGCGACCCAATTTACCCCTCAGACGGCGCCCAAACGGAACCGCACCCACGAGCTAGCGAGCAGCGCCAGCTTCCACGCGTCCGGCACGCGGATGCGCTCGCCCTGCACGCGCGCCGCGGGCACTTGGCAGATGCGCGTGAAAAGCCGCTGATAATACGTGTAGGCCAAGAATACGCCCAGCCGGGCCGTCCGGGGCAGCCCCCGAATCCCTTCCAGACCGGCCACGAAATCGGCGCGGATATCGGCTTCGATGGCGCGCTTGGCGGTGTCGTCGAAGCACGTGAAATCGACGGCCGGGAAGTAGGTGCGGCCGCGCTCGGCGTAATCGCTGCGGAGGTCGCGGAGGAAATTGACTTTCTGGAATCCCGCTCCTAACCGGCGCGCGGGTTCGCGGAGGCGGTCGTAGAGCGCGGGCTGACCGTCGCAGAAGACGCGCAGGCACATCAGCCCGACCACTTCGGCGGAGCCATAGATGTACTTCTCATAGAGGCGCTGGTCGTAGGCGCGGGTTTCGTCGAGGTCGAGGGCCATCGACTGCAAAAACGCTTCAATCAGCTCCATCTCGATTCCATACCGATTCACGACGAGCTGAAACGCGTGCAGCACGGGGTTCAGACTGAGCCGGTCGGCAATCGCTTCGTGGGTTTGCCGGGTGAAATCGGCGAGGAGCGCGGCTTTGTCGTGGCTGTGGAAGGTATCGACGATCTCGTCGGCCAAGCGCACGAACCCGTAAATGGCGTACACCGGCGGGCGCAGCCCCGGCGCCAGCGTGCGGATGCCAAGCGTGAACGACGTACTATACCGGTGCGTCAGGTGCGCGCTCATACCGAGCGCGGTACGGTCATAAAGCTCCGCCGCCCAGTCGAGATTGGCGAGGTTAGCGCGGGACGGTACTGCCGCCGCCGCCGGAACCGACGGCGCCGCCGGACGAGGAGAAGAGGAAGAATCAGCCATGGCCTTGACGAGCAGAAACGGCGTTTACGGGCAAGTCACGGGCGATTTCCCGCGCAACTACTTCGCCGGAAATCAACGACGGCGGTACGCCCGGACCCGGTACCGTAAGCTGCCCAGTGAAATAAAGGTTTTGAACGCGGGCGCTTTTGAGCGCCGGTTTCAGGATAGCCGTTTGGCGGAGCGTGTTCGCCAACCCGTAGGCGTTGCCTTGGAACGCGTGGTAATCGGCCTGAAAATCGCGGTGCGCGTAGCTGCGCTTCACCACTACGTGCGGCCGGATGGGGTGGCCGCAAAACGCTTCGAGCCGGGTCAGCAGAAGCTGGTAATAGCGCTCGCGGACGGTATCGTCGTCGTCGGTGAGGCCGGGGGCGACGGGCATCAGAACGAAGAGGTTTTCGCCGTCGGGCGGCGCGGCGGTGGGGTCGGTCTTGCTCGTGGCCGAGACGTAGAACAAAGGCCGGTCTGGCCAGCGCGGCGACGTGTAGATATCGCGGGCGTGAACGTCGAAATCCTCGTCGAAAAACAGCGTGTGGTGCAGCAGCCGCTCACATTTCCGGTTGATGCCGAGGTAGAACAGCAGCGACGACGGCGCCATCGTGCGGCTCTGCCAATACGGCTCGTCGTAGGTGCGCCACGCGGCGGGTAGCACGTGCTGCTCGATGTGGTGGTAATCAGCCCCGGCCACCACCACGTCGGCTTCGTAGCGCCCAGTGCTGGTGATGACGGCCGTAGCGCGCCCCTTCGGACTAACTTCAATCTGCGTCACGGCTTCGGAACACCGAATCTCGACGCCGTTTTCCTGCGCCACGGTCACCATTCCGCGCACAATCTGGTACATCCCGCCGAGCGGATACCACGTCCCGAGCGCCAAATCGGCGTAGTTCATCAAGGAGTAAAGCGCGGGCGTATTCTGTGGCGTGGCGCCGAGGAAGAGCACCGGAAATTCGAGCAGCTTGATGAGGTGCGGGTGCTTGAAAAACTTCCGGACGTGGCGGCTCATCGACTGTAAGAGGTCGAGCCGGACGGCGTCCACGACGAGGCGCGGGTCGAGGAACTCGCGCACCGAGCGGCTTGGCTTCCATACGAACTCGCCCATTCCGACTCGGTACTTATACGCCGCTTGTCGGAGAAATTCGTCGAGGCGCGCACCGGCGCCCGGCTCCAGCTGCTCGAACAGCGCCCGCAGCGCCGTCATCTGTGCGGGCACGGGCACCACGTCGTTCGGCCCAAACACCACCTGATACGACGGATCGAGGCGCACCAGCTCGTAGAAATCGCTGACCTTGTGGCCGTAGCGCGCAAAGTATTCCTCGAACACTTCGGGCATCCAGTACCAGCTCGGCCCCATATCGAACGTGAATCCGCTCTGCTCCCACATCCGGCAGCGCCCGCCGGGCTGGTCGTTCTTCTCGAGCACCGTCACGCGGTAGCCGCGCTTGGCAAGTGCCGTTGCACAAGAAAGACCGGCAAAGCCAGCCCCAATCACAATCGCCTGCGCCATCAACCTGTAAAAATCTGCGTGAAGAAACTTCTCCCCTAAACGTAATCACAAACCCGCGCTTACCCCGCTCAACAGGTAAACGGCCCAAATGGCTTTATGGGTGCCGCCCCGCCACATGAAACGAGCCGCGAGAGAAGCCGCCCGCCTTACGGCTGACCTGCTTCCCCCGCGGCTCTCCCCTTCACCTTGGGTTCCTGAGCAGCGCAACGCTAGGGCAAGCCTAGACGCCGGGCTGATAAACTTTGAGCTGAGCCTTCAGCTCTTTCCGAGCAATGTGGATGCGGTTCTTGACGGTGCCGATCGGAATCCGGAGCTTGGCGGCAATCTCCAGGTACTTGTACCCGATGTAGTACATCATGAACGGCGTCCGGTACGCCTCTTCGAGCTTGCCGATGGCGGCGTGCAGGTCATTCATCACGAACGTGCTGCTCGCGCCGTTCTGGGTGATGTAGTTCTCATCGGTGTTGAAGTACTGGAAGTACTCCGTGGCATCAATGTTCTGGTTGCGCTTCGTTATCTTATTGTAATTGTTGATAAACGTGTTGCGCATGATCGTGTAGAGCCACGCCTTGAGGTTCGTCCCCAACCGAAACTTGTCGCGGTTGATGAGCGCCTTTAAGAGCGTTTCCTGCACTAAGTCCTTCGCGTCGTCAGCATCTCGGGTGAGATTCATCGCCGCGGGCCGCAGCGTCTGCGAGAGCTTTTGGACTTCGAGGGTGAATTCTGATGAGGTCATTTGTTTAACCTTTAGACGTCGAAAGTTGAACAAATGTACGTACACGAGGAAAAAAGGCAACAGATTGGCCTACTTTTTTTCACCTTTTTCCGAAGTCTTTTTCAGAAACGCTGCTAGCAGCCCATTCAGGCCACTTTCGGCGCATCGAGCCACCCAATGAATTCGGTCATTTGCCGGAAGCGGAGCGCCGGTTTGGGCAGCTCCAGCGCCTCATCCTGCACCTGCGCGCCGTAGAACAGCAGCCCGATTCCGGGGTGCTGCTGCGCCAAGGACGCCACGTACTGCACCAGATTGTCGCGCTCGGGCACCACCGTCAGCACCGCGACGATGTAGTCGGGCTTCACCAGCTCACTGACGGCCACTAGGTCGTTCGTCGGCAGATTCTGACCGAGGTAAATCACCCGGTGCCCGCGCACGCGCAGCAGGTAATGCATGAATAGGAGCGCCAGCTCGTGCAGCTCGCCTTCCGGCAGGTACAGCACGTACCGCTCGCCGGTAACCGACGTCCGGCACGACCCGAGCCCATCAATCGCCGCCACCACTTTCTGCCGAATCACGTTGGAAATCAGGTGCTCCTGCGCCGGATTCACCGATCCCGTCTGCCACAGCACCCCGATGCGCTCCAGAAACGGGTACACGATCCGGAGCATCGTCGTCTCCAATCCATCGGCCAGAATAGACGTATCGAGCGCCGCTTCGAACATGCCGTCATCCAAGTTGATGGTGGCGAGGACGAGCTGTTGAAGCAGATGCGACTGCTCGTTATGCGGCAGACTCGCGACGGTCTCGACCTCGCGCGCGCGCTGGTCGGGGGTCATCAGCGCGATGCGCGAGATGCGGTAGCCGTGCTCGCTGAGGAGCGCGATGTTGAGGAGATTGCGAAGGTCTTCGTCGCGGTAGAACCGGATGTTCGTGGCCGTCCGCTGCGGTTCCAGCAAGTGGTACCGCTGCTCCCACACCCGAATCGTATGGGCTTTGACGCCCGTCAGGTGAGCCAGCTCACGAATTTGATATTGGGCCATCAGCGAAGAAAGAACAGACCGTAAAACCGGCAAAAAAAAGGGGACAGGAAAGCAGCATAACGGATACGGGCCTAGCGCCGCACCCGGCGGGCCAGCGCCCGGTACTGGGCGCTCACCCAGAGCATTCCGAAGGCGCGGGCGCCGTCGCGGCCGTGGGTGGCGTGGTGAGTTTTATGGGCAATATCAAGCGCCCGAAGGTACCAACCCGACGGTTTGCCGAACCACCGCAGACGCCGATGAATGAGCACGTCGTGCAGGAAGAAATAAACCGTGCCGTAAAGCGCAATCCCCAGCCCCACGCCGAGCCACGGCCCGCCCGTCACGCACGCCCACGCCGAGAGGGCGGCATAAAACAGAATCACCAGATCGTTCCGCTCGAACGGGCCGTGCCCCGGCTCGTGATGCGAGCGGTGCAGGTGCCACAGCGGCCCGTGGAGCACGTATTTGTGCATCGCCCACGCGGCAGCTTCCATCAGGCAGAAGGTGAGAATGACGATTACGGCTATCAGCATAGTCAGCATAAAAGGCAGAATGGGAGCAGCGGGTGCATAACCCGCGCTACGGCAACGTTGTTTGACGATTGCCGCCGGGATGGGACAAAAAAAGCGCCCCGGAGAGTTCCGGGGCGCTAGTTACCGCAGGTTGCGAATAATTCTGGTCCTTACTTGGCCCTGAAAGGGCTACCATTCGGTAGCCGGGGGCAACGCCCCCGGAACCGTTGATTAGCAGATAAGTGGCCCTGAAAGGGCTACCTCGACGATTGCACGGCTCACGCTCGCCGTAGTTGTGGGGATAGGTAGCCCCTTCAGGGCCGCCTTTTACTGGTTTTTTTGGAACCGGGGGCTTTGCCCCCGGCTACCGAATGATAGCTCCTTCGGAGCCACCCTGATAACCCATTGTTTAGGTTATTTAAGCTTGCTCAAGCGAAACTCAGTCCGCCGTTACTTACGCGCAACCTACCACGCCAGCGGCTCCTTATTCAAGAAAGCCCCCACCCCACGCCGACAGTCTTCCGACGACCGGGCGGTGGCGTTTTGCTGCGCCGCGTAGCGCAGGGCGGCTTCGAGGGGAAGCTCCTGCACGCGGGCGATGAGGTCTTTGGTGACTTCGAGCGAGTTGGCCGAATTCTCGGTGCAGAGCTTTTGCGCGAAGGCTTCGACTTGCGCCGTCAGCTCATCAGCGGGCACTACGTAGTTGATGAGGCCGAGGCGCTGGGCTTCGTCGGCGCTCACGAGGTCGCCGGTGAGCAGGAGCTGCTTGGTGCGCCCCTCTCCCACTTTCCGCAGCAAAAACACGCTCACGATAGCTGGCAGGAAGCCGATTTTCACTTCTGTGTAACCGAACTTGGCTTCGGGCACAGCGAAGGCGAAATCGCAGAGCGTCGCCAGTCCGCAGCCGCCCGCAATGGCGTGGCCCTGAATCTGCGCGATGACGACCTTCTTGAGCGTGTAAATCTGAAGAAAAAGCTGCATCAGGTGGGTCGAGTCGGCGAGGTTATCGTCGTACTCATACTCCTGCATCGCCTGAATCGATTCGAGGTCGGCTCCGGCGGAAAAGGCTTTGCCGTTGGCGCGCAGCACGATCACTTTGCAGCTATCGTCGAGCTCGCACGCTTCAAACGCCTGTTTCAGCTCAGCCACGACATCGTAGTTGAGGGCATTGCGCTTATCGGCCCTGTCAAGGGTGATGTAGGCGACGCGCTCACGAACTTCCACTTGCAGAAACTGCAACGCTTCCAGCTCGGAGACCAGCGGGGGGGATGGAAAGATGGTCATGTTGATGATGAGGCGAAAAAGGGTGCGGGTATGAGCGGTCTGTCAATCAACAGCCCGTTCGGTGGGCAGACGGCTGCAAGGACGGCAAAGTTGCCGGGAAACCCAACAAGAAAAGTGTTCGCTAGTTAGGCGGCGCTTTAACTTATTGACTATGAGGCAGAAATTCGATTAACTTCTGAAAGCCCGCTTTCAACGCAAACCGCCGTGCGGGGTTGCCCGAAGCGGGCTCGGCGCAGTGACTTGGGGGTCGTTGTAAGTGCGTAGGGACGCCTATTGGCGTCCTATTCAGCCCGTGGACGCCAATAGGCGTCCCTACGCGAGCGTATATCAACTCCGAAACCTCTCTAAAACGCGCATCAGTCGAGACTTCGTATAAAAGCGCCGTCTTCCGCTACATTATGGCACCGGAACCCAGCGGCGCGCAGCTCCTGCGTGCGCCATTTCGCCCAGCCCACCGGCCCCGACCCGTCGAGCACAATCCAGCGGCACGCCACCACCCGCGCCAACGCCGACGGCACCAGCCGCGGCTTCCCGTGAACGAGCACCCAATCGACGGTAATCGGTCCGGCGCCGGCTTGGGGCTGAAGCGCGGGCGGCCGGTCGATGAACAGGATGCGCACGCCGCGCCACAGCAGCAGGCGGTTGCCGTCGGGGAGCGCCGTGGCGACTACTTCGGCGGGCGGAAGAGCGGCCGAATCGCGGCCGAGCCACGGGTGCCAGCGGGCGCGCAGCGTGGCGCGGGCGCCGAGGTGCGGTAGGATATTCGCCCGCAACCCGTTCGGGCCGGATGTAGAATCACACCAAACCGCCGTATCGGTGAGCATCATGGCATTCAGGCCGTTGAGCAGCCCGACGGCCGCGTGCCGCCGCACGCTGTAGACGATGATGGAGCGGTCGGCGGCGGTGCGGAGAAGCAAATCGACCCGGCTCCCGATGTAGAGTGCCACGAGCAGCACCGTCGCGGTGAGCCAGCTCCGCCGCCGGCGCACGAGCCACACCACCGTCGTGAGCAGCACGAGGTAGAGCAGCACCATCTGCCCCAGATTGATATGAATCCCCGTGATGACGGCGGCCGGAAGGCGCCCAATCGCGCTCACGGTCTCGTTGAGCCAATACGTGAGCCACGTGAGCGCCGCTCCAACCCCGCGCAGCGCCGTTTCGAGCCACTCGACGGGTAGGCCGAGCTTCAGCAGCGCGTACTTCATCGCGGCGAGCGCCAACAGGCCGAACGACGTGTACAGCAACCCGTTCGACCACGGCACCGCGACCAGATTCGCCATCAGAAACTGGGTCGGGAACTGATGAAAATAATACAGCGTGAGCGGCACCGTGCCCGCCTGCGCCGCGAGCGCCACCGTGACGCCCGCCCACACTTGGCGCGGCAGCCACGCTTCCGGCTCCCACCACCGCGCCAAGCGCGGCTGCATGAGCGCAATGCTCAGCACGGCCAGAAACGAAAGCTGAAACCCGACATCGAACAAATACTGCGGATTGAACACCAACAAGCCCAGCGCCGCCACCGCCAACGTGTTGAACAGGCTGATTTTCTTCCCCGACGCCCGCCCCACGGCCACCAGCGTCGCCATCACCACGGCCCGCAGCACCGACGCCGACAGGCCCGTCAGGAACGCGTACCCCCAACAGATGCTCAGCACCACCACGAGCGTGACCCAGCGCCCGGCCGGGTGCCGCTTGCGCCATTTATCGCCGCCCAAAAGCAGAATCACCAGACTGAAAACCAAGCCGATATGCAGCCCGCTCACCGCCAGCACGTGCGTGGTGCCGGTGGCGCCGTACGCGGTTTTGAGGTCGCCGGCAAGGTCGTCGGTGATCCCCAGCACGAGGGCCGTGAGCAAGCCGCCCTCGCGCGGGGCGGGCACGTAACGGCGCAGAATCCCCTGAATGATTTCCGCCGATTGCAGGCTCCAACCAGTGATCGGGTTGAGCGTAACGTGCCCCGTAACCGCAAACCCCGCCGGACTCACGAACTGCTCGTGCCACATCTGTCGGTGGCGGAGGTAGGCGCCGTAATCGAACTGCGCGGGGTTCGGAGGGAGCGGCACGCGCTTCGGGGCGCCGTTCACAACGATGATATCGCCGTAGTGCGGCGGATGCGATGGCTCTTCGCGGCGCACCAGCAGCTTGATGCGGCCCGACGCCGCCACCCACCGCCCATCGGGCCGCTTGATGCGACGGAGGCGGGCGCTCGTGCCGTCGTAAGTGGCCTTGTGGGTGAGGCCGTCGTCCACGACGCCTTCCCACGCCAGAATGCCCTTCTGCTGATGCTGTTCCTGCTGAAGCAGATGCTCGGGCAGGCGCGACTCGTCGCGGAAACCGGCCCAGAAGACGCCCATCAGTCCCCAACCCAGCAATAGCGCCGCGCCGTTGGTGGCCCGCGCTATGGGAGAAGCCGGTGGCAACTTCGGCTGGAGAATAGCCGTTGTGAGCGCCAACAGTACCAGCGCCCCGGCGGTTATGCCGACGGCCGGGGGCCAGCTGCGGAGGAAGACTTCGTAGCTCCCAATTCCAATCAAAAACGCCACCGCCGGTCGCGCAAACGGAAACAGACCCCAACGGATCATAGTAGAACAGACTAAAGGGAAACAGAATTCTGGGACGAATAAAGCAAATAGAATTCAAGTCCGCCGTCAATCGCTCTCCTCCCCTTTCGCGCCGTTCCACTTTCCTGACTCTTTGGCCCCCTCTGGGCGCCCTTTTACTTTCGTTATGCGTTTTTTCCAGCGAGCCGGCCGGGTGGCGGGGCTGACCTTTTTAATATTGGCCGGCACGGCGGCGGGGCACGAGCTTTTACTGGCCCGCGCCAGTCGGCGGACGCGGGATGTGGCGTATGTGTCCGCCACGGATTCGACGTTCGATACGAAGCGGCACCGGCTCGATGTGTATGCCCCGCCCGACCACCCGACGGCGGGCCTTCCGGTCGTGGTGTTCTTTCACGGCGGAAGCTGGGCGAGCGGGAACAAGAGCCTGTACCCATTTATCGGCCGCCGTTTGGCGAAGCAGGGCTACGTGGCCGTACTCGCGAATTACCGCCTCGCGCCCGCCGTGCAGGTGCCCGCTATGGCCGACGATTGCGCCCGCGCCGTCCTCTGGGTGCAGCAGCACTGCGCCGAATTCGGCGGCGACCCCGCGCGCATTTTCGTGATGGGGCATTCGGCCGGAGCCGGACTAGCCGCCCTTCTCGCCACCGACGACGAACTTTTCCAACGGCGCGGCCAGCCCGTCAACCCCATCCGCGGCGCCATCCTCGACGATGCCGCCGGGCTGACGATGGACAGCTATCTACAGAAAATGGAGTACGACGGCGACGAAGAATACCTCATCCCCTTCGGCCGCGACCCGGCGGTTTGGCGCCAGGTGTCGGCCATCCGCCACGTGCGCGCCGGGCAGGCGCCGTTCCTGATTTTCGTGGGCGGCAAAACCTATCCGTCGATTAAAAAAGGTAGTCGGGAGTTCCGCGAGCGGCTCATTAAAGTGGGTAATCCGCCGGAGCTGGTGCCCGTTCCTAACCGCACGCACGTGCAGATGGTCTTGCAGCTCTATTTCGCCGATAACGTGATTTATGAGAAGCTGCGCGAGTTCGTGAAGGATAAATAGGGCGGCGTAGTGCCGGCGTTCATCACCGCGAGAAAGGCGCTCATCGGCAGGCCGCGCAAGTCGGGAGTTGATTTTACAGAAATCAATCCCCGGCTTCCAGAATAAAACCCTTTAGAGGTATTCGCCCCTCCTCCGGCCGCCGCCCTCAGAAGCAGGAAGTATCTTAGCCCCACGTAGCGGGCACCTAGCGCCCGCGCTTTCCTCTTTCTTGCTGCCTTGTATGCGCAACCCTATTCTTTTTCTTATTGCGCTGCTGCTCCCATTGGTGGCGGCGCATAGCCAAGCTATTCCCCGCACTCACGGCCCCGGTGATCAGAATTGGGATACGCGGTTTGCGCCAGCCGCATCGGGGGGGTTGGGGTTGCAGGGATTTGTTGAAGCAATTGCGGAACTGCCGAACGGCGACCTCATCGTGACCGGTCGTTTTGAGAATGCCGGGGGTGATCCCAACGCCGATTTTATCGCCCGTTGGGATGGCACTGCGTGGCACGCCCTCGGTACGGGACTGGATCATCGTGGCCTTGCACTAGCAGTAGCGCCGAACGGCGATGTCTTCGTCTGCGGCTACTTCGCGTCGGCCGGAGGCGTGGCAAATACCCAGGGGGTTGCCCGTTGGGATGGCACCGCGTGGCACGCCCTCGGCACAGGAGTCGACATGACCGGCCCGGTATTGACCAACATCTTAAACACTATGGTCATCCTTCCCAATGGTGACCTTATTATCGGAGGCAATTTCAGCAATGTTAGCGGCAACCCCATGGCTAATTCCCTTGCCCGCTGGAATGGCACGACGTGGAGCAGTTTTGCAGCCCCACTCAACAGCGCATATATCCGCGATATGGCAGTGGCTCCAAACGGCGATGTATTGGCGTGCGGTACGATTAACTTCGGGACCGGCTTGCCGCTCCAGCCATTCTTTGCCCGATGGGACGGCACTTTATGGCAAAATATCCTGCTGAATACTAATGATTTTGTTTACACAGTAGAATTCGCCCCAAATGGCGACTTGCTTGTGGGGGGGAATTTTCTGAGTGTCGGTGGCTCTACCGGCATCCGGTACGTAGCCCGTTGGGACGGCTCTACGTGGCATTCTCTTGGTCCCGATCTCAACTATGCCGTCTCTTCTCTGGCTGGGTGCCCAAACGGCGACATCCTCGTGGGCGGCTTTTTCTTCGACGCCGGTGGTAACCCTCATGCCGACAACATTATCCTTTGGAACGGTATTTCTTGGCAGAACCTCGGTACAGGACTATTGCGCCTAGCTGGTACTTACGTCAATACCATACACGTTACCTCTACCGGCGACTATGCAGTAGGCGGCGCTTTCAACACCGTTGGCGATGGTAGCGTGCCAATGCAAAACTTCGCCATCTACCGCAACAACCGCGTCGGCCTGCCGGAGGCTTCCGCCCCCCCCACCGCCCTCCGCGCCTACCCCAACCCCGCGCACAACACTCTGCAAGTGCCCCTCCCCGCCCAATTCAGCGGCGCCCTCACCCTGCTCGATGCCACCGGCCGCACCATCCGCACGCAAAACGTGACGGCCGGAACCGCTGCGGCTACTGTGGACCTGCACGACGTGCCGGCCGGCCTGTATGTATTGCGCGCCGGGGCGGCGGGGCAGCGGGTGGTGGTGGAGTAATCCCGCGCCACTTCCCCCCAAACTCCCCGCCCCCTTGGGGGAGGGGTGGCCCGAAGGGCCGGGGTGGGGTCGGCGGTTGGGCGCTACAGCCGTTACCGCCACACGATTACAACCACCCTACGGGGTTTGGGCAGCCCCGTAGGGGCTACCTTCCGGTAGTATCCCGTATCGCGCCCGAATCGGCAGCCCCGTAGGGGCTACCCTGTCGGCGGTTACGGGTGACGGAGCAGCAAGCGGGGGTAGTCCCTACGGGACTGCCGGGTTCGGTTTCCGCCTATTGGCTACCGGAAGATAACCCCTACGGGGTTGCCCGGTAATGGCTGAACTCGTGGGCGTTGGGTTCTATGGCGGGCTGTATCTGCGTGTCCCCCCACCCCGGCCGTTCCGGCCACCCCTCCCCTCCGGGGCGGGGAATCTGTTTTGCTGATGCGCTCGGCGTGAGCTAATCGCCCCTCCCCCACTTCCCCCAAACGCAAAACGCCCCGCCGAGAAACTCTCGACGGGGCGTTTTCAATCAGCCTCAAAGGCCTTGCAGGAACCTCGACCTTCCCCAAAAAGGGGCCGGTCGATCTGGCTCCCTTACTCCACTACCAAGCGACGCGTGGCGGCACCAACCCGGACTGAGTACACACCCTTCGAGAGGTGCGTGAGGTCGAGGGTGGCGGCACCGGCGGTGTCGGCTTTCGTGCGGAGGACGGCGCGGCCGGTGTTGTCGAACACGGTCACCGTAGCGCCGGCCGTACCACCTGCGAGCTGCACTTGGCCGCTTGCTGGGTTAGGCCACACCACGAGGGCGGCGGCAGCGGAGGCAGCATCGGAGAGACCGGTCGGCGTAGAGGTCGGCGGGCCGAACACGATGGCGAAGCGGGTCATGTCGATGCCACGCGAGGCAGCGGTGAACGGATACACCATACCCGGCGTGAGCGGGGTGCGGGTATTCGACTGACGGTCGAGGAGCGAAATCGCGACATCGTTCGTCGTGATGTTCGCCCACTGGCCGAGCGCCAGCTCGTAGCGACCAGCGTTCGGCACGTCGAGGAGCATCGGCACTACTGTACCGGCGCGGAAGGCCGTGGTCGGCATCCCGTTGATCGCCATCTCATCGCCACGGGGCGAAAGGGTCGAGAGCGTAGGTACGCCGCCGGTGTTGTGCGAAGGGCGCTGACCGTCGAAGAGGTCGTCGACGTTCGCCGTGGCACCCGACTGGAAGTACAGCACGGCCTCGTCGGCGGTGGCGTTGGCCGTGTTGGCGGCGCGCAGCGTCAGGCTCAGGGCAGGGCGCGTATCAGGCGCATTGCGGTTGAGCACGGGCTGCGTGTAAGGGAACGCCGTAGGGCGGGCGCTGTTCGGCAGGGTCAAAGCCACTGGGCCGGTGCCGGTTACGCGGGCGAAGAAGCCTTGGCCGAGGGCCAGTAAGCCGTTCGGGAGCGTACCCATTCCGTTCTGGCGGCTCAGGTACAGACCCGCTTGGTTCGGGCCAGTGCTCTGGTACACGAAGATGGCGCTGCTGAGGCCGGTCGGCACGGGTACCAAATCCCAGTCGAGCGGGCTTGGGAACGGGTTGCCGAGCAGGTGCCAGCCGGCTTTCTCCACGCCGCCCGTGATAGGGCCGGTGCGAGTCAGGCCGCTGATGGTGCGGCTGGTCTGGTTAAACTGACCCATAAAGTCGGGCGTGATGCCCGCCTTGATGTACACCGAGTAACCGCGGCCGGGGACCATCAGGTCTTCGAGGAGGTTCGGCGAGAAGTAGCCGAGGCTGAAGTCGGTAGCACCGGCACCGCCGCGCGTCTCGTCGTACCCGAAGATGTTCGGGAACTGGTTGAAGTTGAGCGTTGGCGTCGGGATGGCGTTATACGCGGGGTTCACGCGGGGCACGAAGCCTTGCGAGGTACCCAAATCGCTGAACGTGCTGTTCGCGGTCGGCGAGCTGAGGTGACGGTAGCCGAGGCCCGGATTCACCTTCGCGTTGATGAAGCGCTGCGCCGTAGCGGTGCCGCTCATCGTACCACCCGCGTTCACCACCATCGCCGTACCGGCTTCGTTGCTGAGCAGGGTGAGCATTCTGTTATTAAGCGTCAGCACACCTGCGCTGAGCTGCACCACCTGCCGAATGCTCACGGGTTGCGAGAGCGTAACGGTGGTCGGGTTGGTGACACCGAGCGTGTTGACGGTCAGCGGCAGGCCGAGGCCCGTTACCTGACCAGCCGTACCGGTGTAGATATACGCCCCATCGGTGCTGAGCGAGCGGAAGCCCGTATTGCGCAGGGCACCCGACGACGTTACACCAGCAGCAGACAACCCGGCTGGGTCGCAGATGCGGAGCGTGCCGAGCGGCGCCACGGCCACGTTGCCGGAGCCGGTGATCGGCTGGCAGTTCGTGTTCAGGGTACCGCCGGTCGCCACGGTCAGGGTGCCGGTGATGGTCAGGGGCACGGTGAGCGTAGCGTTGCCGGTAGCCGTGATGAGCACGTTGCGGTAAGTACCGCCGGTGACGTTCATCGTGGAGCTGACGGTCAGGTCGCGCATGTCGACCTGATCCATTGGGCCGCTGGCTGGGCCAGTACCACGCCACGGGGTCTGCACATACGGGAAGCCCGCGCGGAAGGTCGTGTCGTTGTTTTCGAGGCCCGACGTGAAGGCGAGGACGCCCCCGAGGATTGGCGTAACCGGCGATGGGCTAGCAGGAGTGTAATCGTCGTACCACAGGCCGATAGCGGCCAGTACTACGCCGCCCACGGCTTTCAGCTCGATCTTATCCACGGCATCTTCCAAGCGGCGCCCGTTCGGGAAGCCGTCCATGTTCGGGATGTTCTGGATGGTCGTGTTCGCGAAAGCTGGCTGCGTCAGTCCCGCAACTGCCGCCGCGAGGAGGCCGTCGTTCGAGAAGGCAGGCGAGTTACGCGGCGTTGGCGGCACGGCCATGTTCAGGCGGAGCATGTCGCCCCCCGGACCCGTGGCACCGGGGAAGGTGAACGGCAGGAAGTTGTTGATGAACGGCTTGCCCGGCGAAAGCGGGTTACCGGCCGTCTTACCCGTCGCGAGCTGATACGGCGCCAGGTTCGGCACACCCGTATGGAAGATCGGCTTGAGGTCCACCGAGCGCGGCTTGCCGCTCACGAGGAGGTAATTACCGAAAGCGGCATCGTCAAGCGCCGAACCGGCCACGAGGGCCGAGCCTTTCAGCGGGAACAGACCCGGACGGGTGTTACCGAAGTCGAAGCCACCCGCTGGGATGCCGGGGAAGCCGTTGAGCGACGATTTTTGCAGTCTCAGGGCCGCCAAAGCAGGCACCGCGTTACCGAACTGACGGTTATCGACGTACAGGCCCAGCTCGGGGTTCGAGAGGTAGTCATCCGTGATGGCATCCTCGTTATACGGGGTCAGCGAGTTCCAACGGTCCTTCGCCCCGATTGGGTTGATGACTTCATTGGTGAGCGGCATCCCCAGACGGGAGACCTGCACCCACTGACCGGCGTAGCTCTCGCCACCCGCAGCCGGGAGCGTGCGCACCTGCTGACGCGACGCCGACGCCCACACCCCGATCACGTAGTTCGGGTCGAGGATGTTGGCGGCAGCCGTCACGGGCTGACCGGTTTTCTGGAGCGTCGCAATCGGCACGCTCAGCGCAATCGTGTGGACGTTCTTCTTCGCGAGGCCGTCTTCGGCGGCATTAGGCCGAAGACCGGCTAAGTCGAAGATGGCGCCGAGGTCGGCGAAGAACGGATCATCGGCGGGGCCGCAATAGATGCGCTCGCCACCGCCGCCGACGGCGTTCTCGATGGCATTGGTGCGGAGCGTCTCGTAATTGGCAACACCGAGGCCGACGACCGGATCAGAGATCGAGCGCGGACCGATGTTGTTCGGCGGCACGACACCGCCCGTAACGATCGTGGTGAACGCACCGCCGTCGACGCTCTTCTCGCAGAGGTACGTCGTCTTCTGATTCTGGAGGTTAAGCCGGATATTGAAGAAGGTAGACGGATCGTCGTTGGTCTTCGAGAACGTAAAGCGATACGTCACGTCGTCGCCGTTGCGCGAGCCGTCGTTCTTGACGTGCACCTCGTAGCGCACGTTTTCCCCGAAGGTGTAATAGTTTGGCCCGCCCTGCGGCAGCTCAAACGGGATGTAGTTCGCGATGAGCACCACCCGCGACGGGTCGTCCGGCGAGCGGAACGCGTACACGTCGGTGTTGTCGGCGAGCGGGTCATCGGCGATGAGGGGCGCTTCGCGGTGCGAAGAAGCCTCCAAGGGCGTGTAGCGGGTCTGGCTCCAGACGGAGACCCCGACCGCCGCCGCAGCTATCGCCGGGAGGATGATTAGATTGCGTAGTGACGTAGGCGTCATTGTTTTCGGACGAGTAAGAAGTAAAAGGGGCGGTTACCGGCGATTGGCAAAGCCCTGCCACGGCGTCTGCACGTAAGGGAAGGCGGCCCGAATCGTGGTGTCGTTGCGCTCCACGCCACTCGTAAAGCCCAGCGTGCTGACGAGCTGAGGCGTAATCGGCGATTCGCCGAAGGTGTAGTCGTCGTACCAGAGACCGATGGCCGCCAGAACGGCGCCACCAACAGCCTTCAGCTCGATTTTATCGACGGCATCTTCCAGACGACGGCCATTCGGGAAGCCATCCATGTTCGGAATAGCTTGCAGGGTGGTGTTCTGGTTGAAGCGCGAGTCGGTCAGACCCAGCACGGCAGCCGCCAACAGGCCGTCGTTGGAGAAGTCAGGCGAGTTACGCGGCGTAACCGGTACAGCCATGTTCAGGCGGAGCATATCGCCGCCGGGGTTCGCGCCGCTGAGCGGCAGGAAGTTGTTGACGAACGGCTTGCCGGGCGTCAGCGGGTTGCCGGGGGTTTTACCCGTAGCAAGCTGATACGGCACGAGGTTCGGCACGCCGGTATGGAAGATCGGCTTGAGGTCGACGGAGCGCGGCTTACCGCTCACGAGCAGGTAATTGCCGAACGCGGCGTTATCGAGGGCGGTACCGGCCACGAGCGCCGAACCCTTGATCGGGAACAGGCCGGGACGGGTGTTACCGAAGTCGAAGCCACCGGCCGGAATACCCGGAGCGCCGTCCAATGAGCTGGTCTGGATGCGGAGCGCGCTAAGCGCAGGCACCGCATTGCCGAACTGGCGGGCATCGACGTACAGGCCCAGCTCGGGGTTCGAGAGGTAGTCGTCGGTGATGGCGTCCTCGTTGTACGGAGTGCGCGAGTTCCAGCGGTCCTTCGCCCCGATTGGGTTGATGACTTCGTTGGTGAGCGGCATCCCCAAGCGCGAGACCTGTACATAAGTACCGGCATCAGCGGGGTTGGCGCCCCCGGTGCTGAGCGTACGCGTGGTCGGGCGCGAAGCCGAAGCCCACACGCCGATCACGTAGTTCGGGTCGAGAATATTGGCAGCGGCCGTAACCGGCTGGTTATTCTTCTGGAGCGTCTGAATCGGAACGCTGAGCGCAATGGAGTGCACGTTGTAATGGCCGACGCCATCGCGCGGGCCGTTGTTCGGCCGCAGGTTGGCGATATCGAACACGCCGCCGAGGTCAACGAAGAACGGATCGTCAGCAGGTCCGCAGAACACTTGCTCGCCGCCGCTGCCGGTGGCATTCGCCACAGTGCTCTGGCGCAGGTTTGTGTAGTTCGGATTGCCGAGGCCCACGCTGGAGTTGATGGAGCGCGGCCCGATGTTCGGGGGCGCCACCATTCCGCCGGTCACGATGGGCGTAAACGCGCCGCCGTTGATGCTCTTCTCGCAGACGTACGTGGTCTTCAGGTTCTGCTGATTCAGCCGAATGTTGAAGAACGTAGTCGGGTCGCCGTTAGCACGCGTGAACGTGAAGCGGTAGGTCACGTTGTCGCCAGCGGTTGCGCTGTTGTTCTTGACGTGAATCTCGTACCGTACGTTTTCCCCGAACGTGTAATAGTTCGGCCCGCCTTGCGGCAGCTGGAACGGGATGTAGTTCGCAATCAGCACAACCCGCGACGGGTCGTTCGGAGCGCGGAAGGCATAGACGTCGGTATTGTCGGCGAGCGGATCGTTGGAGATCAGCGGAGCCTCCCGGTGCGACGAAGCCTCTAGCGGGGTATACCGCGTCTGGCTCCAGATAGAAGCGCCGACTGCGGCCACCGCCACGCCTGCCACAAGGGTCAGACGACGGGTATTGTTTCTCATAAAATGGTGAGAAATGGTGAAAGGGAAGGAAACGAGCGAGGCGTCGGCCGGCCAACGTTGGGCATACACAGGCTTACCATTCAAGAGCATACCCATCACGGCCAACCGACCCATTGCGAACGGCCGTGAAAAGGCAGGGTTGGGGGTAGGGGTATGCATTTCAGCCCGACGCCTTATGAGGGGTCGGGAACGGCGGGTTTTTGAGGATGAACGGCGCGTGGGGGTGGTGAACGGAACACGAAGCCCCGTGGCCGGATCTGCGACAGAGCAGGCGCCAAGAGGCGAATCAACGCCCTCTCTGAGACAGAGCTGGTCACGGGCGCTATGGGTTTGCCCGGCGTGTGCCCGGGGTAGCCTGCAGCAACCCCGGGCTGCGGACAGGAAACCCCTTCGGGGTATTGGGGGGCGCCGATTCGGCCGGGGGAATCGCGCGGGGGCTCTGCCCCGTGTGGATTATTTGCGGGACTCTGGCCCGCCACCCCAATCGGCGCACCCCGAAATACGCGTGGCCAGCTCTGTCCCAGAGATGGTGTCAATCGGCGAATCAACGCCATCTCTGAGACAGAGCTGGCCACGCTCCCCGTCGGGTACCCCGAAGGGGTTTCCTATCCGCAGCCCGGGGTTGATTTTGAAAAAATCTACCCCGGGCGATGCGGGGTACGCCAAGAGTCTAAAAAAACACGCTCACATTCCCCTTCAGGTAAAACGGCGACCCGGGGGTGTAGTGCAGCTCTTCCACGCCATCCACACCCTCGGAGGGGAGGCGACTTTGGGTGGCGAACTGCGCCTCGTTCCAGCGGCGGTTGAGGAGGTTCTCGATGGTGAACCCCACTTGGTAGCGCTTCTGCGTGTAGGACGCCACTACGTCGAAGATGCCGTAGCCGAGGGCGCGAATGGAGTTGTCCTCGGTGGCGGCGCGGGTATCGACGGCGCGGTAGCGGAGGGCGCCGCTCAGGCCGGAGGTGGTGCGGTAGGTGATGCCGCCGGTGCTGGTGAGCGTGGGCGCGAGGGGGATGCGGTTGGCGCCGGTTGGCTCGTCGCGGTAGCGGCCGTGGTTGGCGTTGAGGTCGGCGTCGACGTAGAGGCGGTCGGTGAGCTGGGCGCGGACGGCGAAATCGGTGCCCACGCGGCGGCTGCGGCCGGTGATTTCTACTACGCCCTCGTCCCCGACATACACCAGCTCGTTCTGCAAGTCCAAGCCCCACAGCACCACGTTCAGCAGCACCCGCGAGCCGACTTTAAACGTCGAGCCAATCTCGGCGCCGGTGGCACGCGGGAGGATGCGCTGAGTAGTGGCGCGCACCACGCCGCGCGCGTCGTTGGAATGGAAGCCGAGGCCGGAGCGCACAAAGAATTGCAGCCGTGGGCTGACCGTATAGTACAGGTTCAGCTTTGGGCTGACGATGCCTTTGTCGGCTTGACCGGAGATAGAGTCGGTGGTTTCGGCTTGGCGGTTCTTCACGCGGAAGAAGAAATGGTCGTACCGAACGGCCGCGTTCAGCGTGAGGCGGTCGGTGAGGGTCAGGACTTCATCGAGGTAGGCATTCACGTTCTGCTCGTAAACGTGCGCCAGCGACGTGGTATCGAGCATCGTCCGGCGGATGCTGCGGAACAAGCCAACCTGCGTATCATCGAGGCGCGTGCCAAGACCGATGGTCGTCTTGAGCGAGCGGGCGCCGAGCATAGCGGTCTGCTCGTAGGTGCCGGTGTAGCCGTAGATGTCGCGGCCCTGGTCGCGCTGCCGAATCTGGTCGCCGTTGATGGAATCGTTGAGCAGGAAGGTGAAATTGGAGTACAGGTCGAAGTGGTAGTTCGAGTAGTACACCTGATTCGTGACGATGGCATCGCTCGGCAGCACCGTGGTGAGCTTGGCGGTGGCATTGGTGCGCGAGGTGCGCCCGCCTTCGGTATCATCAATCGCCCCGAAGCGCGAGATGGCGCCGTCGCGCACGGCGCGGTCGGGCACCTGACCCGACGCATCCCAATTAGAAGTAAAATGCGACCCAATCAGCGTCAGCGAAGTTCGCTCGCTCAGCAGCCCGTTGTACTTCGCCATCCCGTTGAACCGCTTGAAGTGCTGCGGGGAGTTGAAATAGGCGTTCGTGAAGTTGTACTCGGCGGCGATATACGCGCTCTCCTTCTGCTTAGAGAACAGATGGCGCCCGCCGAGCACATCGGCCACGAGCAACCCTCGAAAGGTGTCGAACTGACCGACTTCTACCCGCGCCACGCTCTGCTTCACCTCGTTCTTGGTGGTGAACTCCCCGGCCCCAGCCGTCGCGAAATCACCGAAGCGCGCCGAGTACGGCCCCTTATACACATTGACCGCCTCGACAACTTCCGGAATCACGAAGTGGAAATCCGCATACCCCTGCCCGTGCGCGTGGCTGACCATATTGACAGGCATTCCGTCGATACTGACGGCAAAGTCGGTCCCGTGGTCGACATCGAACCCGCGCAGGTAAATCTGCTCCGCCTTCCCGCCGCCCGCGTGCTGCGCGATGAACAGCCCCGGCACGAGCCGCAATAAATCCTGCGCCGAGTTAGTCGGCCGCAGCTGCTTATCGACCCGCCCAATGATGGAGAGCGTCTGGTTGAGGTCGGTATTCTGCGTCACCGTCACTTCCCCCAAGTTGAGGCCGGTAGTGCTGAGCGGCGCCGCCACGGTGGTGGTTTCCCCGGCGCGCACCTGCACGGCCTGCCGCGTAGTGCGGAACCCGAGGTACGAGATGACGAGGGCATAATCCCCGGCAGGGGCATCCAAGCGGAAGCTACCGAGGGCATCCGTAGTGGCGCCACGAGCCATCCCATCGAGCCGCACGCTCGCGCCGACGATAGGTTTTTGGGTGATAGAATCGCGGACGGCCCCGCGTAGGGTGCCGACGGCCGAGGTTTGGGCAAAAGCCATTTGCGCCAGCAGCCACAAGGCGCCGACAAGCGTCAGGCATAGCCGACGCGGCCCCATCGCGGCCACCGGGGCCGGACGGAGAATAAACGTGTTCATATGAAGGAAGGAGGAAGGCGGGCCGGTGCCCGTCCGGTCGCCGCAGCGAGCCGGGCCGAAGCCCCGAAAAAAGTCAGGTTAGCCGAGGGAGGCAAACACGACTTGCGGGGGTGGGCCTTCCACCGATTTGTCCGCCGTCAGCAGCGCCGGGACGGGGTGAGTACTTACCAAGAGTGCCCGTCGGAACGCACGCGGCGCCAAAGGCACCCGAACGGGTTCCGCGAGCACGTGCACATCGCAAATGGTCTTGGCGAGGGTTTGGGGAGCGCCATCGGGATGGTTATCGCCGGAGGCGAGCTGCTTGAGGAGATGGCCGGGCTGTCTGCCGTTACACTCGTCGAAGCAGTCGAGGCGGAGGTAATTGTGCGTCTGGCACAGCACCGAGTGCACATACGGATGCTGCGCCGACGGGGCAGGGTCACGCGCGAGCGTCACCCACGCGCTGCCCAGCACCCCCGTGAGGAGGTAATGCAAGGCGAGCGCAAGGGCGATGAGGGAGCGCATGGGGGGAATTGGTAATTAATAATTAAGAATTAAGCATTGGGAGAGTGGGTGGGTGGTGGGGGCTTTATTTCAGGGAAATCAAGGTTTTTGTCATTGCGAGGAGGCTTTGCGACGAAGCAATCCTCGTTTGTTTAGGGCGCTTGCTCAGCCACATGGGCGGTGCAACGAGGATTGCCGCGTCGTCGCAAAGCCTCCTCCTCGCAATGACAAAATCGGGCGGTTGCTCATTGATTCTTCAGCCCAAAAACAACCGCTCCACCGTCCACCACCCCGCCACTACGGCGATGAGGGAGCACGCCGGAATCACCACGCGGGCGTGGTACCACGGCTTATCCGCCGTCCAGCGCCCGACGGCAGCCCAAGCGAGGAGGATGACCGCTATCTGGCCCAGCTCCACCCCCGCGTTGAACGCCAGCAGGGAGGTAAAGAACTTGTTCGCCGGTAAGCCCAGCTCGCCGAGAACCCCGGCGAAGCCCAGCCCGTGTACCAGCCCGAAGCCGAACACGATGAGCAGCCGCCACGGATTCAGCTTCCGGACCAGCATATTCTCCACCGCCACGAAGACGATGGAGAGCGAGATTAACGGCTCCACGATGGCCGGTGGGGCGTAGATGATGCCCTGCGACGCCAGCCCGAGCGTGATAGAATGCGCCAGCGTAAACGCCGTGGCTTGCCAGAGGACGGGTTTCAGGCGCGGCTCCAGCAGGTAGAGGCTCAGGACGAACAGAATGTGGTCGAAGCCTTTTGGGATGATGTGCTCGAACCCCAGCTTAACATATTCCCATACCACCGCCGAGTGCGAGAGCTTGCTCAGGTCCAACCCCGTGGGGTGGGCTTGCGCGGGCACCAGACTTCCGGCCAGCAGCACCAGCAGCAACGCCAACCCCACGGTCCGGCGCTGCCGCTCGGGGCAGATCAACGGGCAGCCGCCACGGAATTGGCGGCGAGGTAGCGGCGGGCCGGGCCAGCCAGCTCGTCGGATAGGTAAGGGTTATGGTCGAGGGCTTGGCGCAGGAGCGCCCGGCCGCCGGTTGCGTCGCCCGCTTTGAGGGCGATAAGGCCAGCGCGGGCACGCAGGGTCGGGCTTTGCGAGTTGGTGCGGAGCGCCTGCTTGATGAGGGTGTGCGCTTTCTGCGCCTGACCGTTTTGGTGGTACGCCCACGCGGTTACTTCCTGCACATCGATGTTCTGCGGACGGCGCTCGTACTCGATGAGGGCGTGCTCAAGGGCTTTCTTCGGGTCGCCGACTTTCAGGTAGGCGTACGCCAGCTCGCGGTCGGCGTAGTGGCCGTGGTTCGCTTCGCTCTCGTCGCCGGTCTTGCCCGCGAGGGCCTCTACTACGTCTTCGGCGCAGCGGCGCGCCTCTTTCGGCTGACCGGCGAGGCGGTAGGCATCGCTCAGCTCATCGGCAAAGGTGAAGTCGGGCTGCGCCCGGCGAGCCGACGTGAGGTATTCGATGGCTTGCGGGTACTTCTTTTCGGCGGTCGCAATCCGGCCGAGGCCTGCTAGGGCGAACGGGTAGCGCGGCCGCTCTTCAAGGGCACGCTGATACACGGCCGAGGCGCGCTTAAGGTCACCCGAGCTTTCGTAGAGGCGCCCAAGCTGCACTTGCGTCCAGGCGGTTTGCTCGAGTCCGGGGTAACCGGCGCTCACGGCGAGCTTCATCGCGTCTATAGCGCCGGGGATATCGCCGTGGATTTCGCGCAGGTAAGAGACCCGGGCGTACGAGCGCAGGTCGGGGCGCACACTGACCATCTTATCGGCGCACTCGACGGCTTTGGGGTAGTTCCCCAGCTCGACGTGGGCATCCGTGAGCAGGCCGTAGATGTACGAGTTGTACGGATTGATGCGCTGCGCCTTCTCCGCGACCACCAAACCCTCAGCAAAATGGTGCTGCGAGAGGAGCACGGTAGCCTGACAGCAAAGCGCCTCGAAGTTTTCCGGCTCGCGGCGCATCACCTCGGCGAGGAGATCGAGGGCGGCTTTGTCGTAGTAGGCGTGGTTGCCGGTTACGCGGCCCTCTTGGATGTACGCCTCGGCGAGCTGGAGGCGGGCCTTCGTGTTGTCGGGGTTGGCGCGCAACTCCGCGAGCAGGCCTTCAACGGCCTTCTGCGTGTTAGTCCACTCCCCGCCGAGCGCGAGGTCGGAGCGGCGCGGTTGCAGCTTCGGAATCGGGTCGGTCTTGTGGAAGAAAACAACGTAGCCGACCAAGCTCAGAAAGCCAGCAACAAGGAGCGGGTAGAGGAAACGACGCATTCAGCAGGGGAAAAGCGCGACGACCGCGCAAGTGGTCTCGCGGGTTCCGTTACGCATCTGGCGGGATGGAGTTCCGGTAAAGCGGGCGGGCGGAAGTCAAAGGCGGGAAAAGCGGGGTGAAAGGCGGCGGTTTAGGGTTGAAGGACAACCGGACTTGCTTCCCCCGGCGGCTACCTTCGCTGCCCGGTGATTCGTCGCCGTCTTGAAACGCTCGTCCCCCATTTCCCCGCTCTTATGGCTGCTCTGCCCCACTCCGGCGACCCCGCCCCCGATTTCGACGCCCTCGACCAAAACGGCACCCGCCACCGCCTCGCCGATTACCGCGGCAAGTACGTCGTCCTCTACTTCTACCCCAAGGACGACACCCCCGGCTGCACCGCCCAAGCGTGCGACCTCCGCGACCATTATCAGCAGTTTCTCGCGGCCGGGTACGTCGTGCTCGGCGTCAGCACCGACGATGCGGCTAGCCACGCCAAGTTCGCGCAGAAGTTCGACCTCCCCTTCCCCCTCCTCGCCGACCCCGACCGCCAGCTCGTCGAGGCGTACGGCGTCTGGTAGGAGAAGAAGAACTACGGCCGCACCTACTGGGGCACCGTCCGGACCACGTTCGTCATCGATGGCGAAGGAAATGTCGAGCGCGTCATCAAGCGTCCCGATACGAAGGCGCACACGGCGCAATTGCTCGGCCAAAGCTGAGCGGGGGCGCGTCGGGCGCCGGTCGGCTGCTATATTCGGCCGCGCTCCTGTCTCTCGTCCTTATCCCTCTCATCCGTGTCGATTTCCCTACTCCGCCGCCCGCGTGTGCGGCCCGGCCTTGCCGTCGGCAGTGCCGCCCTGCTGGCCTTGTTGGTCCTCAGCAGCTTCGGCTGGGGGAAGCCGTGGCTTATCACGGAGATTGACGCGTTCGTGAGCGTCTCCTTCCCCACCGAACCACGTCGAATTTCCGCCGAAGGGCAGCAGCAATTGCGCAGCGAGACCGAGCGGGCGGCCTATCTAGTGCTCAGTCGGCCCATCCCCGCCAGCTTCCACACCGACAATGCCCGCGACATCAGCGCCATGTTCAACGGGATGGTAAAAGGGGCGCTCAAATCCGCCGAAGGCGAGCTACTCACCACCCGCGACCTCACCCTCGGCGCCGCCACGGCCCGCCACATCAGCTACCGCGCCGCCGACACGCCCGGCGGCCCGCTCCTACCGCGCTACAAGACGCTGCTCGTGCTCAACCACCGCCTCTATCAGTTCGACTGTCGCCCCCTTCAGCCCGACAACACCCGCGCCGAGGCCGATAAAGAGCAGTTTTTCGCCTCTATTAAGGTTCGGGAGCCGACGGCGGCGAAGTAGGGGCGGGCCTTGTGCCCGCCCGCTAGGCGGTTATGTAAATACGGCAGCGGGCGGGGGCAAGCCCCGCCCCTACGAAACGTTGCTTGCGCCCCCCGGCAGCAGGAACTTCCGCATTTTTCCGTCCCCGCTTAAACCCTCGCCCGCCCTACCCCTCCAACGGGCCGCACCCGCCTCCCCTACCCGCCCCTGGTGGAAGACTCCGAGATTCTGGCCCTTTTTGCTGACCCGACGCGCCGCGAGGCCGCGTTCGCGCATCTGGTGCGGAAGTACCAGTCGAAGCTCTATTGGCACGTGCGGAAGATGGTGGTGGGCCACGACGACGCCGACGACCTACTGCAAGACATCTTCCTGAAAGTGTGGCGGGCGTTGCCGAATTTTCGGCAGGATGCGCAGCTTTACACGTGGCTCTACCGCATCGCGACGAACGAGTGCCTCGGTTTTCTGACGAGTAAGAAGCGCAAGTTTCTCCTTCCGATGACCGATTCCGGCGAAGAGCTGGCCGCGCTGCTCGAAGCCGACGAGTCCCTCTCCGGCGATGCCGTAGAGTTGAAGCTGCAACGCGCCATTCTCACGCTTCCCGACAAGCAGCGGCTCGTGTTCAACCTTCGGTATTACGATGAGATGCCGTATGAGCAGATGGCCGAAGTGACCGGCACGAGCGTGGGCGCCCTGAAAGCCAGCTACCACCACGCCGCCAAAAAGATTGAGGATTTTATGACCCGTCAGGATTAAACGTCTGCCTATTACTCACCTCTTACCCACCGTCATGCAACCGTTCAATCTTCCTCCTGACCCCGCCGACGAGGCCGCCGACCGCGCCGCCCTACCGGCGTTCCTGCGCGACCGTCCCCGGCGCTCCGGCCTGAGCGAGCCGCCCGCCGATTACTTCGACGAGCTACCCGTCCGGCTCCTGACGCGCATCCGCACCGAAGAGCTGGCGCGGCGGAAGGCGGCCGTACCGGCGTTTGATTTGTCGCGGCTGCGCTGGCCGCGCCTCCGGCTCGCGCTGGCTTCCGCCACGCTGAGCGCCGCCTTCATGGGGGCGTTCTGGCTGGGGCGGTTGGCACCCGTAGCGGGCATCTCAACCACGGTAGCCGACACCTCGCTCACCCAAATCAGCGGCACGGAGCTGGTCGAGTACCTCGCCGACCCCGTCACCGGTTCCCTGTCGGCCGCCGACCTAACGCACCTTTCCTCCACCGATCAGGCCGCCGATGCCACGATGCTCTCCCTACCGAGCGCCGACCTCGAAGCCGCCCTTGAAGAACTCCCCCTCGATGAAACCTACCTCTAATTCGCCCCTGCGCTCCTTTTCTGTACGCCTCGTGCGGCGGCTGAGCCTCCTCGCCCTCCTCTTCCTGACCCTGAACACGGCCCGTGCTCAAGGCGGCGGCGGTGGGGGTGGCGGCGGCCGACGCTTGGAGAAGATTGAGAGCGCCCGCGTGGCGTTCCTCACCAACCGCCTCAACCTCACGCCCGAACAGGCGCAGCAGTTCTGGCCGATTTACAACGAGTACGACGCCAAGCGCCGCACGATCCGGAAACGGATGGCCGGAAAAGGCAAAGAGATGGCCACGCTTTCCGACGCGCAACTCCCCGCCGCCATCAACGACGTCTTCGCCGCCCGCCAAGACGAGCTGAACCTTGACAAAGAGTACGTCGCGAAGTTCCAGAAAGTCGTTTCCCTCCGCCAAGTAATGGTCCTGTACCGCTCGGAGCGCGATTTCACCAAGTTCCTCCTCCGCAAGCTCGAAGAGCGGCGCGGTGGTCGTCCTGCCCCTCCTCCGGCTGAAGCTGGGGGTGAGGACGAGGATTAAGGTGGATTTGGGACGATACCATCACCCCTCACGAACCCCAACGGGGTTCTTTTCCAAAGCCCGGGGTTGATTTCGAAGAAATCTACCCCGGGCTCACGCGGAGCGGCGCAAAATGCTGGCGTTGGGTTTGTCAGGCCGCCGTCAGCCCGGGGTAGCCTGCGCTGCGCTTTGGCAACCCCGGGCTGTGGAAAAGAACCCCGCTGGGGTTCGCAATGCCGCAACTAATCGCTCCACGTTACCCTCAGCGGTACTTTTGCCCTCGTGCTCACGAACCGCCAGCTCTTCCTCCGCCATCAGGCCCAAACGTCGCCCACGCCGCTGCTCCTCGAAATTGAGCGGGCCGAAGGGTGCTGGATGTACGGCGCCGACGGCGAGAAAATCCTCGACCTGATTTCCGGCATCAGCGTCTCCAACGTCGGCCATCGCCACCCGCGCGTGCTCGCGGCTATTCAGGGGCAGCTCGACAAATACCTACACCTGATGGTGTACGGCGAGCTGGTGCAGGCGCCGCAGGTGCAGCTCGCCACGGCGCTCGCGGCCACTTTGCCGCCGCATCTGGGGTGCTCCTATTTCGTCAATTCCGGTTCGGAAGCCATCGAAGCGGCCCTCAAGCTCGCCAAGCGCCTGACCGGTCGCACGGAGCTGGTTTCTGCCGAGAACGCCTATCACGGTTCCTCGCACGGGGCGCTTTCGGTGATGGGGAACGAGTATTTCAAGCGCGCTTTCCGGCCGCTGCTGCCCGGCGTCCGGAAGATTCGGTACAACGCTTTTGACGATTTAGCGCACATTACCCGCGCCACTGCTGCCGTACTGCTCGAAGTGGTGCAGGGCGAGGCGGGCGTGCGTGAGCCGCTCCCCGGCTACTTAGCGGCCGTCCGGGCGCGGTGCGATGAAGTGGGCGCCCTTCTCATCTTCGATGAGATTCAGACCGGCTTCGGCCGCACCGGCACCTTCTGGGGCTGCGAGCAGGAAGGCGTCTGGCCCGACGCGCTCGTGTGCGCCAAAGGAATGGGCGGCGGAATGCCCATCGGCGCCCTGATTTCGAGCGCCGAAAACCTCGCCGCTTTCACCGAAGGGCCGGTTTTGGGGCACATCACCACCTTCGGCGGACATCCAGTGAGCTGCGCGGCGTCACTGGCGACGCTGCAAGTCATTCAGGAAGAAAAGCTGCTGGCCGACGTGGCGCGGAAATCGGCGCTGCTGAAGGCGGAGCTGGCGTCGGTGCCGGGGGTTCGGGCGGTGCGGGGCCGCGGCCTGCTGCTGGCCGCCGAGATGGATTCCTATCCGATTCTGAAAGCCGTTATTGACCGGGCGCTCGCCGCCGGCGTCCTCACCGACTGGTTCCTGTTCTGCGATAACTCGCTCCGCGCCGCGCCGCCGCTCACGATTTCCGAAGACGAAATCCGTTACGCTGGTCAGGTGCTTCGCGAAGCCAGTAAAACGTAGCACGAATTTTTCCACAAAAGAAAAGTCGTCCATCGAATTCAAACCCAGCCTGTGTTTGACAGTCAC
>JANNMJ010000040.1:0-25019 GCA_031397815.1 Hymenobacteraceae bacterium | reverse complement strand
TAATTACTAATTATTAATTAAAAACTCCCCCTAAATCCCTTTGCTCAGCGCTTCGTCCACGGTGGCGAAGGAGAAGAGATTGACGGCGGTGCCGATGGGTTTGGGGCGCAGGGTGGGGCGGCGGTCGAGGAGCCAATCGGTGAGCTGCTCGCAGTAGCGGTCGAAGGGGGAGAGGCGCTGGATACCGGGCTCGGCGTCGGGGAGCGGATCGAGGGTGGTGACGAGGAGTAGGCCGCCGAACTGCGCGGTTTGCCACGTCAGGGTATCGCCGCTGGGGTTTTGCTGAATGATGTGCGCGCCGGTCGGGGTTTGGGTGTAGGCGCCGCGCGCGTGCCAGCACTCGTGGGGGGAGCGCATCCCCAAGTAAGCGGGGTGACCCGAATCGATGTGCTTGGCGGGCACGCGCTCGGGCTGCGTCACCCACCAGTAGTTCCGACCGGGGCGGTCTTCCCAGATGGCGCCCGACAGCCACGGCACCGGCGCATCGGCTTGCAGAAACACGCGTCCGCCGAGGTGCATAAACTCGAAGAGCGTGGCGCGATGGTCCCAGAGGCGGCTGTGGTGCGTGCGAAACGGCACCACCAGCGCCCGCAGATGGCGCAGACGCTGGATGTTGAAATCGGCGAGGCGCACGATTTCGATGAGGCCCAGACTGGCGGCGGCGGCGGCGAATCCGCTCGGGGGAGCAAGGGAAGTCAGCAACACCCCCATTTGCGGGGCGGCAGGGTCAGAGGCAACGGCTGGCACAGAGCGGCGGTTGATGAAACGGGTGGCGAAAGAGAGCGGTGAGCGTGCCGAAAATACGGCCGGGCGCGCAGTTGAGCGGGCAGTCGGGTGGGCAAGTGCTTCGGCAGCGCCCCTCCCCTGCCCTACTCGCTTAGCGAAGGTACGGCTGACCCCGACGGGCGGCTATCTTTGCCCATATCCGTTTTTCGGCTTCTGATACCCGTTTTTCGCTTCCTCTGAATGGTTTCTTCGCTCTTTCCCGTTCCTACCGCTGCTTCGGGGGCTGGCGGATTGCTACTGGCCCTCACGCTGCTGACGGCGCCCACAGCGCACGGTCAGCAGACTAGCCCTAAGAAAGCTGCGGCCCCGAAAGCGGTGGCTGCGCCGGTCGGCAAACCCAACGCGGTGCGCCCCGCGCCGGTGCCGCTGCCGGAAGGCGTGAAGCTGATTGAAACGTGGCGCCCTGCGGCCGGAGCGCTCGGCATTGCTTACTCGAAGTATCAGCTGCCGAACGGCCTGACGGTCCTCGTGCACGACTCGCCAACCGACCCGGTGGTGCACGTGAGCGTGGCGTACCATACGGGGTCGGCGCGGGAGGCGGCAGGACGGTCGGGGTTCGCGCATTTCTTCGAGCATATGATGTTCGAAGGGTCAGACCACGTAGCGGCGGGGGAGCATTTCAAGATTATCGAGGGCGCCGGGGGCGATGCCAACGGCTTCACGCAGAAAGATTTAACCGTTTACCACGAGCTGCTGCCCGCCAATTACCTCGAAACGGCGCTCTGGCTCGAAGCCGACCGGATGGGGTTCCTGCACGATGCCGTGACGCCCGAGCGGTTCGAGAATCAGCGCGCTACCGTCAAGAACGAGCGCGGGCAGAATTACGATTCCCGGCCCTACGGCCGTGCGGGGGAAGTGACCGCCCGCGCGCTCTATCCGGCGGGGCACCCCTATTCGTGGCCGACTATCGGGTACGAAGCCGACCTCAACGCCGCGACGGCCGCCGATTTGCGGGCTTTTCTACTGCGCTGGTATGGCCCTAACAACGCCACCCTGACGGTGGCTGGCGACGTGGAGCCGACGCGCGTGGCGGCGCTCGCGATGAAATATTTCGGGTCGGTGCCGTCGTCGCCGCCGGTGGCCGCATTACCCACCGCAGCGCCGGTTCGCCTCACCGAAGACCGTTACATCAGCTACGTCGACCCGGCGGCGGAGTTGCCGATGCTGCGTTTCGCCTTCCCGACGGTGCCGCGCGGCCACGCCGATGAGCCGCCGCTCGATGCGCTCGCGATGCTGCTGGGTTCGGGGAAGAATGGGCTGCTGTATGAGCGCCTCGTGAAAACCCAGCTCGCGGTGGATGTGTCGGCGTGGCAAAGCAATGACGAGCTAGCGGGGGCTTTTTACATCGATGTACGTCCCGCGCCGGGGCACACGCTGGCTGAGATGGAAACCGCCGTCCGCGCCACGCTGACCGCCCTCGGCACCCGCCCAACCACCCCCGACGACCTCACCCGGCTCCGGGCGCAGCGCGAAAGCAATTTGGCGCAGAGCCTGACCGACATCAACCAGCGCGGCATTACCATGGCGTTCTGGCAGACCGTGGCGGGGGCGCCGAGCGCGCTTACGGAGTCGGAAGCGCGGTATCAGCGCGTGACCGCTGCCGACCTCTCCCGCACGTTCGGCGATTATCTGGCGCCCGGTCACGGGGCGGTGGTTCTGAGTGTCGTTCCGAAACAGCAGCCGACCGTGCAGCCCGCTCGTCCCGACACGTTCACGCCGCCCGCAGCCCCGGCGCCCGCGCCCGACGCCGCCATCGGCCTTATGTATCAGAAGCCTACCGACACGTTCGACCGGCAAATCCGGCCGTTGGTGGGTGTGGCACCGGCGGCGCGGGTTCCGGCGCTCTGGACCACCACGCTGCCGAACGGGTTGCGCGTGTTGGGCACCACCGACCGCACCGCGCCCGTCGTAACGATGTCGCTGACGCAGGACGGCGGCCAACAGCTCGTGCCCGTGCAGCAGGCCGGACTGGCGTCGCTGACAGCCGCCATGCTCAACGAAAGCTCCAAGAAATACTCCGCCGAAGCCTTCGACAACCAGCTCGACCTGCTCGGCGCGACGGTGGAAGTGCAAGCGCACCGCGAAACCTTCACCGCCGAAGCCACGACGCTTAGCCGCAACCTCGCCCCCACGGTGGCCCTGCTTGCGGAGCGCCTCCTGCATCCGCGCTTCGACACCACGGAGTTCCGCAAGGCGCATCGGCGCGCCCTCGCCGGTCTGGCCGACCGTTACGCCGACCCGTCGGCAGTGGCCGACCAAGTATTTCGGCGGGCCATTTATGGTGCCGACCACCCCTTCGGGCAGCCTATCGACGGACTGCCCACGACCTTATCGAACCTCAAGCTCGCCGATGTGCGGGCGTTTCATCAGCGGCAGATAACGCCGCGCGGCGCCACCCTGACGGTGGTTGGCGACGTGACGCAGGCGCAGTTTCTGGCGGCTCTCGGCGAGCTGAAAACGTGGAAAGGGAATGCCCTGACGCTTCCGAAACTCCCCGCGCCCGTTCCGCCGCGCACCCAGCCGACGGTGTACGTGGCCGAGCGGGCGGCGGCTCCGCAGACGGAAATCCGGCTAGGGAATGTGGCGACGGCGTTCGATGCGACGGGGCGGCATTTTCGGTCGACGCTCGTGAATGTGCCGGTGGTGGGGGCGTTTTCGTCGCGCCTGAATCATTCGCTCCGCGAAGACCACGGCTGGACGTACGGCATCGGCGGCGGTTTCACGGAATCGCGCGGGAACGGCACTTTCCGGCTTCACGCGAGCATCAAGGCGGCGTCGGCGATTGCGGCGGTGAACGAGGTGCTGCAACAGCTCGACAGTGTCAAGCAAAAGGGGTTGACGGATGATGAAGTGACGTTTATGCGGCGATTCGTCGGCCAGACCGAGGCGTTGCGTTATGCTTCCGCTTCCGCGAAGCTGCACCTGCTCAACCTCATTGCGCGCTACAATCTGCCCGTCGATTTCCCGGCGCAGCAGCAAGCCATCGTCCAGAGCATCACCCGCGCCGAGCTGAACAAAGTGGCGGCGGACGTTTTCGACCCCACGCGCCTCGTAGTGGTAGTGGTGGGGCCGTCGGTGGGCCTGAGTAAGCCGCTGGCGCGCTTCAACTACCTGCCCCTGATTACCGACGCCGACGGCACGCCCCTTGTCGCCGCCGACCTCAACGCCGGCAGCCCCTTGGGCACACCGAGCCCCGAGATTGAAGGTGGTCAGGTCGCACCCGCACCGGGCGCCAATCCGGACGCGGCGACCGGCATCGATATCCGGCCTAAACGCCGGGTGATGCGCCCCGCGCCGGTGGCGCCCCCCACGAAGCCTTAACCACGCTACACGTTACAAACCTTATGGCTCCTGCTGAAACCAACCATCCATCTGCTGCTACTTGGCCGCAATACCTGCTTCCCGGCCAACGCATCGGCCTGCACCTCGGCGACCTCACGCTCCTCGATACCGACGCCATCGTGAATGCGGCGAATGAGATGCTGCTAGGCGGCGGCGGGGTAGACGGCGCGATTCACCGGGCTGGTGGGCCGAAGATTCTGGAGGAATGTCGGCGCTTGAAGAAGCGGCTGCCCGATGGGCTGCTCGATGCGGGGCAGGCCGTTATTACCACGGGTGGGGCGTTGCCGGCGCGGCACGTCATCCACACGGTGGGGCCGCGCTGGACGAGCGGGCGGTTCGGCGAAGACGAGTTTCTTGCTGACTGTTACCGCAATTCCCTCGCGCTGGCGGTGACGGAAGGGCTGCGGTCGGTGGCGTTTCCGGCCATCAGCACGGGGGTGTTCAACTTCCCCGTCGAGCGGGCCGCGCCCATTGCTGTGCAAACTGTGCGGGCGTTTCTGGCCGAAACCGACGCTCTCGATGGGGTTATCTTTGTGCTTCGCGACGCTACCAACTTCGCCCTCTACAAAGAAGAGCTGAAAGGATAAACGCGGCGGACAGGCCCCGGAGAATGGCGGCTTTTTTCAGAAAAGCTGCGGGATTCTCGCCTGACCACGTCGTTCCTTTTCCTTTGTTCTCTTCTACCTTTTTTTACCCTCTTACCCTCCCCTCCCCCCCATGGGACGTGCTTTTGAATTCCGGAAAGGCCGGAAAATGAAACGCTGGGCCGCGATGTCGAAGGCCTTCACGCGCATCTCCAAAGAGCTGACGATTGCCGCCAAAGAAGGCGGACCGAACCCGGACTCGAACTTCCGCCTGAAAACGGCGATGCAGAACGCGAAGGGCGTCAATATGCCCAAGGATAAGGTGGAGGGCGCCATCAAGCGCGCCACCGAAAAAGGCGCCAAGGATTACGCCGAGGTGGTGTACGAGGGCTACGGCCCGCACGGCATCGCCATCCTCATCGAGACCGCCACTGACAACCCCACGCGCACCGTGGCGGCCGTTCGGATGCACCTCTCCCGCGCCGAAGGCGAGCTGGGCAAAACCGGCTCCCTCAATCACATCTTCGAGCGGAAAGGCGTTTTCCGTCTGCCCGCCGAAGGCTTGAACCTCGAAGATTTGGAGCTGGAGCTGATTGATTTCGGGGCCGAAGAAATCTTCGAAGACGAAGGGGAAATTATCATCCACACCGCCTTCACCGATTTCGGGGCGATGCAAAAAGCCCTCGACGCGCGCAGCATCCCCGTCACCAACTCGGAGCTGCAACGCATTCCCCTCACCACCGTCGAGCTAAGCGACGAGCAGTTCGAGGATATCGAAACGCTGGTCGAGAAGATTGAAGAAGACGACGACGTGCAGGCCGTTTATCACAACGCCGCGTAGGGAGGGGGGAGATGTGGGGATGTGGGAGATGTGGGGATTTGATGATGTGATTCGATGTGAATGATGTGGGGGATGTGATTCGATGTGTTGACATCGTTCACATCCCCCACATCTTTTTCACATCTCCCTCACATCTTTTCTTACTCGTACCGCAGGCTCTCAATAGGGTCGAGCCGCGAAGCCTTCGCGGCCGGGTAATACCCGCTCATCAGGCCCACCGTCACGCAAATACCCAAGCCGAGGCCCATCCACAGCCACGGCACGATGAACGCCCCGGCGCCGACGAACACCGTGATCAGGTTTCCGCCGAGCACGCCGAGCACCACACCGAGCAGCCCGCCGAGGAGGCAGATGACGATGGCCTCAATCAGGAATTGTTGCCGAATCTGAAGGCTGGTGGCGCCGAGCGCTTTCCGAATCCCGATTTCGCGGGTGCGCTCCGTGACCGAAACCAGCATAATATTCATCAGGGCGATGCTGGCGCCGAGGAGCGTGATAAAGCCGATAATAAACCCGCCGGTGCGGAGGTTGCCGGAGAGGTCGTTGAGGTTTTCGAGCATCGAGTCTGAGCGCTCGATTTCGAAGGAATCTTCCTGTCCCGGCGCATCCTGCCGGACGGCGCGCATCGTGGCGGTGGCCTGCTGCATCGCGTAGTTGAGGAGCGTGGGGTCGGGGATGAGGGTTTTGAGGTCGTAGGTGAGGGCTTGCTGACGCGGGAGGCGGTTGCCGCAGAGGATTGGGACGAGAATCTGACGGTCGCCGCCGCTGCCGCTCATACTCGTGCCCGACCGCGCGAGCATCCCCACCACTTGAAACCGCTGCCCCACGACGTTGATATAATCGCCAATCGGCGGTCGGCCTTGGAAGAGGTTCGCCGCGATTTCCGACCCCACCACGCACACGTTCGAGCCGTCGGCCTGCTCACGGGCCGAGAAACCGCGTCCGGCGCCCAAATCGAGGCTTTGCGCAGCGATATAATTTTCATCGACCCCGACAATCCGCATGTTCGGGTTCGTCTTCTTGCCGTTCGCCGCTACCCGCAGCGCCCCCGCCACCCGCGCCGACACGCTCACCTTGAGCTTCTGCCGCGCCATCTGCTTCTGGTACTCCCGCGCCTGCACCCACGACACCGGCGGATACACCCGCGCCACTTTCCCGCCAAACCGGCGCCAGTTGCCGTAGCCCTTCGCGCGGATATCGAACGCGCCCGCCCCCAGCGTGCTGAACGTACTCGTGAGCGAGGCCTGCATGGCGTCAATCGCCGTCAGAATCCCCACCAGCGCCATAATGCCGATGCTCACGATGAGCGCCGTCAGCACCGTGCGGAGCAGGTTCACGCGGATGGAGTCGAGACTCTCGCGGACGTTTTCTAGGAGGTTCATATGGGGGGCAAAGGTGCGACGGCGGGCGCGAGGAAGGAGGCGGAGTAAAGAGGCTGTTCGCGTGCCAATGGTTGCCCTTCTCCAGCAAGCGCGGGCCTGAATCAGATGACTGAATAGCCGCTACTCCCTACCTTGGTACAATTGAATCGTCGAAACTTAACGTTCGCGGCCAACGACGGTTGGAAAATCTTTACTTGATACATTTGCGCACCTTCTTTGTGCTAATGCTACATACTACACTGCGCCTTTGGTGGCGACAAACGACTTGTTTTCTTGGCCTTTGCCTGACCGTCAATCTGGTGGCCTGTGGGCCAGACACTGACACAGGTACCAAAGCCGGTAGAAAAGGGGGTGAAGTGCCAGATTTTCATTATTCCTCGGCCGATATCATCTCGCCTCCCACACCGGCTTCCACCAACCTACCTGCCGATATCTACCTCGACGCCACGCTGTCGATGAAAGGATTCGCGCAGCCGCAGAACACCAATTTCTCGCAGTTGCTCGAAGACTTGGAAAGCGCAGTACAGAACGTAACCAAGCGCGCTGATACGCGATTTTTCAAATACGGCAAATCCGTAGCTCCTCTGAAACGTGCTGACTTCGTAGCCGCCCGCCACAATCAGGCACTGTGGGAAAATAAGGGGTTCGCTTCGGAAACCGATTTCGCGCAGGCGGTGGATAGCACCGACCCCGGCCGGGTCTCCATTTTCATAACCGACCTCTTTTACTCCAACGCCGACGCCAACAAGGTGGTAGCCGCCATCAGCGAGAAATGCTTCCGCAGCGGCGTGGAAATGGGCCTGATGGGCTTGAAAAGCGCGTTCGATGGCTACGTCTGTGATGTGCAGCCATGCGTGAAAGTGACAGGTGATCGCCCCCTATATCTGGTGGTGTTCGGTTCGAAAACCAACATTAATCTCATCTTCTCAGCGTTCCGAAATCAGACCTACGCCCAGGCCAATCAAATGTTGCTGCTCACGCGCTACCCAGTGAAAAACTTCACCGTGACGGCTACAAAAGACAAGGATAGCAAGGCAATCAATATTTCGTCGGCACGAAAGCAGTTTACCGACGCCAGCAACGTCTTCGCTTTCGGATGGAACCCTGACAAAGGCAATACTGCGAACGTCAATTATACCATCACCAACGAGCCGGAACCATACGCGCTGCCCATTAGCGCCGAAAACCTGAAGGCGCAGATTTTCCGCAAAGACGGCGGCAAGGTTGATTCGGTGGCAGATGAGCAAAGCATTCAACTCCGCAATGTCAGCGTCGCGCCCGATAAAATTGCCGGGCAGGCGCAGGTCAATTTGAAACTCCCAGAAAAAAGCCACGTCGCCTACCAGCTCACGTGGCAATACGACAACCTTGGTCGCGTAACGCTGCCGGGCTGGGTAACGGCCAACTCGACGCAGGATTTCCGCCAGGGTAACGACGAAAACAAAACGCTTGGCCTTGACAACTTTGTCCGCAGTCTCGCCGTGAGCGCCGCCACGCAATTTGAGCCGCAATACGGGAAGCTGTACCTAGTTTTCGTGCGCAAATAGGCCTTCCCTGGCGTGGCCAGCAGGCTACATACGTGTTTTTTTCTTTTTTCCCTGTCTCCCCCGCTTACTACCGCGATGAGAAGTTCTCCGATAAATTATCTGGCTACCGTCGTTATGGGCGGCGTACTATGGGCCGTTTTTGCCATTTTTATGGCTGCCACCTTCACTGAAGGGCCAAGCTTGGCCGTCAAATCGCCAGAAGAGTTGGCCGATGTGCTACGCGCCGTTTTTGGAATAGCAGCCCTGCTGGGCATCGTCAATGCCTGCTATTGGTATTACTACGGTGACCAGCCCGCCACCGCCACCAACCTAGGGGCGGCTAAAAGCAAGTACACGCAACTCTTTCTGGGGCTGGCCACTACGGCAATCACTCTCACAGCGGTACTGTGGTATCTCAACCGCGCTGAAGGGATGGAATCGAAGTGGTTCGGCATATACTTCGGCGTCAATCTGGTGCTGACGGCGGTGCTGTTTTGGGTGGCTACGTTTGTTTTCTCACCGCGCGCCGTCGAGAATGTACCCTACGGTAAATAAGGCTCTTTAATATTTTTTGTGATGCAAGAGAATTTCCTGATCGGAATCGGGGGCACCGGTTCGCGCGTCCTCGAAGCCTTTATTCACTGCTGCGCGGCCGGTTACGGGCCGACCGGCAAAGTACACATCCTGCTGATCGACCCTGACCGGGGCAACGGCAATCTGACGCGCACCAAGACGCTGCTGCAACAGTACCGGACGCTCCGCAAGTCGTTCAAGCGCGAAGACGCCAACCGCGCCTTCCAAACCGATCTGGTGATTCCCGAAGGCGAAGGGCAGTTTATCTGGTCAATTTTCAAGGAGACCGATCAAACGCTGGCCAAGTACATCGGCTACGATAACCTAAAAGGCTCGGATGAGAGTCGGCCGCTGGCCGACGTAGCCGACCTGCTCTTTACGCAGCTTGAACTGGGTACGGCGCTCAACGAGGGCTTCCGGGGGCACCCGTCTATCGGGGCGGTCGTGATGGCCAATTTACCGATTGACGAGTATCCATTCAAGATGCTGAAAGACAATATGCCGCAGGGCGCTAATGAGGCGCGGGTGTTTGTGGTCGGCTCCATTTTCGGCGGCACGGGGGCGGCTGGCTTCCCGACGCTCGGGGCAGAGGAAGTCCTCAAATTCAACCCGGAACTGCAAACAATGCTCGGCGAAAACCGCAGCAAAGTGCTGCTGGGTGGGGCGCTGGTGCTGCCCTATTTCCACTTCAAGGTGGACAATACGAAGGACGAAAAGATGTTCGTCACGCCGCTCGATTTTCCGGTGGCCACCAAAGCGGCGCTGCACTACTACAACGACAAGCAGCTCGCCTTCGACCAGTATTATTTTATCGGTGATTCGCTGGGACAGGAAGTCGGAAATTTCTCGACCGGCAACGCTTCCCAGGAAAACCGCCCGCATTACGTCGAGCTGGCATCGGCACTGGCGGCCTTCGATTTTTTCGGGCAGGATATACCGAAGGAAGGCGCCGAGAAAAATTACTTCATCGCCAGCCGCGAAACCCCGCAGGTGAACTGGGATGAGCTGCCGCTGACCCGCTACTCCGACCGCCTGGCCGAGCGCCGTGCTGAGTTCCGCGACGCACTTACTGAGTTCGCGCTTTTCAGCTACACCTACTTGACGGTGGGACGCAAGTACCTGAAAATGCGCCATAAAGATGCCCGCGACTATCCGTGGTATAAGGACAGTTTCGCCACCTACCAGGAAAGCAACCCTAAGGACAACCCCGCCCACGGCGACAACGCCGTATTGCACGAGCTGGCCGCCTCCTACGGGCAACTCTTCCTGAAATGGGTGACTGACCTCGACGACCGCGAACACGTGCAGCTCATCGACCGCGAAATGCTGCTCGAAGCCGCTGCCGCCAACGCACCAGCCGCCGGCACCAAGCCGGAACTGCGTCTGAAAGACCCGGAGCAGCACCGCGAAAACCTGGGCCGGCTGCGGCGCGGGCAGGTAACGGGCAAAAACTACGACCATTACTTTGCCAACCTCAACGCAAGCTTTATTGCGGACGGGACGCAGCACGCGGCACACAAGTACCTCAATATTTTCTACCGGGCCGCGCGGGCGTTCAATCAGGCCAACGCCGCGCTTCGCTAGGGTTCTTTTTCTGACTTTCCAGCTTTCGCTGCGCGCCCGCTATGGCTAAAAAACATCTATTCCTCCCTAAGCTGTCGGACGCCAACGTGGCCGAGCCGAAACAGAACGGCCACTGGGAACACCAGGAAAAAAGCATTATCCGGTCAATTTCCGACGGTATCGAGGTCGAGCGCGACGCCCACACGCGCGGCGTTTCGTCGGTTCCGGACGCCTACGGCCGGCCACTTACGTTTCAATCAGCCCTCAGCTCGGAGCCTGAAAAGCCCCATCCTGTGCGCCCGCGCGTGGTGCAGGAATGGCGGGGTTTGCTGAGTTTGCTGGCGCTGTACCGCGTCAAGCCTGACTTGAACAAGATTACTTTCACGCCGGTGCAAGTACGGGGTGGTGACGAAAGACGCCTACCTACCTCTCTCTTCAAGTTGAGGCCCCGCCCAGTGGAGTTGCAACCAGGCATAGAGTACGTCTGGACGGAGTTTCTGCTCGTGCAGTTCGAAGGCGTGACACTGGGGGCGTTTTCGCCATCTACACTGGTTTATACATCGGCTGATTACCACCTGAAACTGCGCAAAAAAGACAGTTTTGCGCTCAAAGACGCCGAAGGATACCTGTGTCCACCACCAGCGTCCAATACGGAGGATCTACTTGCCGTAGGTGAGTGGGTGCAATGGCTGGCCGGTGAGTTCGCAAAAATGACTCAGGGGCTGTCTGAATCCAGCAGTTCTTATCCTATCGTAGGGATGCTCAACCGCGAGTTGCGCACGTGGCTACTGGAAATTCGCCGCGCCCTGGGGTTGCCCAATTACGAAGCCCTCGACTCGCCGGTGTACGAGCCGGCCGCCGAGCCGGAGCGGGTATCGAAGCAGGACTTTCTGGAACGCCGTCCGATCTATCAGTTGCTGCTACGGCCGCTGAAAGACGATAAGAACGCCGCCACCGGCCCGATGTCGCAGTATGCGCTCGAAATTGACCCCAGCCGGCGCCCCGTCGATCTCGATCACGTCGTACTCATCGACGCAAGCTTACTTGGACAAGACCGGATACTGTGGAAGGGCTTACGGTCGTCGGAGCTAGGCCCGGACCCGATCCGCTCAGTGTTCCGCGAAGCATCCGGTACGCGCATCAACAACGTAGACATCGGCAAAGATCGGGGCCTGTGGATTCGACCGGAACTCTATTTTCTGACGCCCACGCTCACGCGCGCCGCAGGGCCGGGCAATTTTCTGCCCGGCGCCGAAGCGCGGGCTAATGGCAACACCGCCCGTTACCTGCTGCCGCTGCGGAAGGAGATTCTGCGGTTTTTCACCGTCGAAGACATCACCGACAAGCTCCAACCCACGTTCACCGAGGAAAGCGACCGCGTGGTGTTCACGCTGCGCCTGCCGATGGCGCGCGGTCAGAGCCTGCTGGTGAAGAAAAGCTACCTCAACCGGGGCGCCGTGCAGGCGGCCGGCGAGGGCGCCTTGATCGAGCGGCCCGTGCCGGTGCTCGAACTCTTCCCCAATTATATGGGCGAGTTCTGGGGTCGGTATTATATGCTGTTTTCCGACACCGAAAAACTCGCCGCCGAGCCGGTGCATTACGGTACTGAGCATTTTTACCTGACCCAGCGCGAGCAGCGGCTGGATTCGGCCGCCGAGCGGCTGCGCGCGGAACTCACGCGCATCAGCGGCCCCAACTGCTTCCCCGAAGGCATTGCGCTTACCGAGCGCGGCAGCCAGGCGCCCATCGGGCTGGTGCTGGTAGAGAAGGACCACGAGGTAGAGAAACGCTCGTTCCAGGGCAAGGCCATCGTGGGGGTCGATTTCGGCACGTCCAATACCAACGTCTTCACCCTGCGCGACGACGACGACGACGTGGCCGAGCCGCTCGAACTCCGCTTCCGCACCGATTACCTGCGTTCGCTGCTGGCCGCCGAGCCGGAAGCGCGCAAAGTATTCGCGCAGGCGTTTTTCGTACCCGTCGAAGATATCCGCCTGCCTACACCCACGGCCCTGCGCGAGTACAACCCCGGCGTTCGCAAGGAATTGCTGCTCGATTATTTCCTGTATTTCCCCGACCGCCCGCGCTACCCGGAAAACGTGCTGGTCGATCTGAAATGGGAAGAAGAAACCACCAGCAATCTCAATAATTACCTCGAAGGGCTTGTTTTTCTGATTCTGGTTGAATTGGTACGCCAGCGCGTGGGCACCATCGAATTTCGCTGCACTTACCCCAAGTCGTTCAACAAGACCCGCGAACAGGACTACCGTAGCAAATGGAATTCGACACTGGAAGGCCTGTTTGAAAAAGAAGGCAAGCCCGACGAATTACGCACCGGGCAGAAAATCCTGTTCGGGCCGATTGAGAACTGGGACGATAGCACCGAAACCACTTCGCTGGTGACGCGCGCTGGTAAGTTCACGATTGGCAAAGTGCCAAAATTTGTAACGGAAGGCATCGCGGCGGGCGAATTTTTCTCGTCCAAACAGGCGTCTGGCATAAAAGATGACGATCTTGCAAACAAGTATGGTGGCTCGATCTGCATTGACGTAGGCGGCGGCACGACGGATTACAGCATTTGGTTTAAAAGCGAAATAAAGTACGATGCGTCGGTACTGCTCGCCGGACGGCAGATTGCCGAAGTAATGGCCCGCAACAGTCGCATCGGCGACCATCTACTTAGCGCCGACGCTAACGCCGCACTGCGAGAGGCCAAAGCCGGGGGGCGCTTTGCTTCGCGGATGAACTACATCCTTCGGCGCGAACACAAGGAGATCTCGGCGAATCTGGCTAAAGTCTCGAACTTGCGCGATGTGGCAAATCTGCGACGGGTGCTGGTAGTGGAGTTTGGAGCGCTGGCATTCTACGCCGGTCATTTAACACTAGCACTTGACCAGTTTTTGAAAGGCGATCTAGGCCGCTCATTGTCGGAAGGTGGACTGTCGCTGTACTGGGGTGGCAACGCCAGCAAAATGCTCGACTGGATTGACCACGGTAAATTCAAACGCGACGGTTTGGCTGCTGCATTTCTCAACAACCTATTCGCCAGCGTGGTAATGGGCGAGATCGCACCTGAAAACGAACGTATTATTTTAGACCCGGTACACCTACACCAGAAAAAGCAGGAAAAGGGCCAGAAAAATGAAGCGGCAGGTGGCGTCGTCGTTATTAAAAATATCGACCGCATCGGTATCACGGGCGGTGGCGCGGAACCAAAAAAGGCTGGCTTTATAATTCCTGGTAAGCGGGAAGTTAAAAACGTCTTGGAAGGCACCGTAATGGGTGAAAGCATCACGCTTGGCTCCCAGAATACTACGCCGTATCAACCAGTCACGAATGAGGAGCTTTTTCAGGGATATACCAGCCTTTTTGAGGGTAGTACGCAATCGCAACTGGACTATTTCTTGGAAGCGCTGAACGCTATTGGCGAATCGAATGGGTTTTTGCCGGCTGGTGAGCAAATAACGCTTTCGCCTCAGGAGCGAATGGCCATTCGTAACAACCTGCGCAATGATTTCGCTCGTCTAGCAAGCCAGGAACCCAGCCAACGTATCGTCGAGCCGGCATTCATTATGGAAGTGCGCTACCTGCTGAACCTGATGCTCGAAAAAATGCTATGAGCCAGCCCGCCAAACTACCCACGCTCGGCATCGACCTGGGCACCACGTTCTGCTGCGTGAGCTACATCGACCCGGACGGGCAGCCCGTGGTGGTGCGCGACCTGGAAGGGCTACTGACCACGCCGTCGATTGTCTATTTCACGGGCACTACCGCCAGCTTCGGGCGTAAGGCGGCCAAGCGGCGCCACGACATAGCCAACCCAGTTTATCAGTTTTTCAAGCGCGACATCGGCAACGCCGCCAACCTGGGCAGCAAGTACACGGTGGGTGGTTTCGATTATCAGGCGGCCGGCTTGCAGGCGCTGCTGCTGCGCTACCTGCGGGCCGGCGCAGTGGCGCACTTTGTGAAAACAGGTTTACTGGATGCCACTCAGGCCACGCAGGCCGTGGTGGAAGCCGTGGTGACGGTGCCAGCGTACTTCCGCGAAGGTCAGCGGCGCGAAACGCGGCTGGCAGCTTTGGCGGCGGGCCTGCGGGTGGCGGGCATCATCAACGAGCCGACGGCCGCCGCCCTCACATTCGGCGCCAACCTCGACCAAGAAAAACGGGTACTGGTGTTCGACCTTGGCGGCGGCACCTTCGACGTGACCATTATGCGCACCGGCCGGGGGCCGCGCCGACGTGATCGCCTCGAACGGCGCGGCCGAGCTGGGCGGCAAGGATTGGGACGAGCTAATCGAGCAATACGTGAAGCAAGAGTACCGCCAGCGCTTCGGCCGGCTGGTGCCCGACGAGTTGCTCTGGCAGGTGCAGCAACAGGCACTTGACGCCAAAATTGCGCTTTCAAGCGACCCGAAGGCCCACTTGCGCCTCGACGTGCAGCCCGAGCCGCTCGAACTCACGCTCGACCGTGAGGGGGCGGCCGGGTTCGCCTTTGGTCGGTCAGCGGCGGCCGCGCCCACCTTCGCTTTCGAGAACCGCGCGCAGGATTTGCTAGCCCGCTGCCGCACCATCCTGCAAATGGTGCTGGAAGAAGCCGGGCTGGGCTGGAACGACATCGAGGAAATCGTGCTGGCAGGTGGGTCGAGTCGGATGCCGATGATTCGGAAGATGCTCGCCAAAGAAGCCGGCCGGCCGCTGACGCTCGCCCGCGAGGGGTTCGACTACGATACAGCTATCAGCATTGGGGCGGCGCTTTACGCCACGCGGCAGAGCATCGTGACCGACGTGGTGGCACACAGTATTGGCATCGAATTGCTCAACGATTCCGGGCGACCGTACGTGGAGCCGCTCCTTAAAAAGAACACGCCCCTACCCCAGGCCGTGTTTGAAGATAGTTTCGACGCCGACGCCAACGCCACGCTGAAAGTGTACGAGGGAGAATCGGAGCGGGTGGCCGACTACCCGCGCGGCCCGCTGGGCACCTTGCAGCTCGGCAACCCGGCCGGTCCCGTGGCGGTGCGGCTGAGTCAGGATGCGGGCGGCCTCATCGTGGCGAGCGTGACGTACGAAGGCAAAACCCAGAGCAAAAACATCGAGCCGCACGGCACCACGCTGAATCTGGACGAGCTGACGGCGCGCGTGCAGCGAGTGACGCTGGAACTGCCGTAGGGACGCCTATTGGCGTCTGGGCACGATGCGAGGCTGAATGCGAGGACGCCAATAGGCGTCCCTACGTTAGAAATCGCCGCCGTTCAGCAAATTGACTCCCAAATCATCTACAAAAAACAAGCTTCGCGATGGCTAAAATCGGCTCTTCCTTACCCGCCACCCCCGCTACGCCTACCGGCAGCAAACTCGGCGGGCGGCGCATCGGCGCCGATTCCGGCGCACCCGAGCCGGCCGCCGCGCCCGCTGCGGCGCCCCCCGCGCCCGGTGCTCCTACCCTGCCGCTGCGGCTGGTGGCCGCCACGCAATGCGGCCCTCTGACCGCCGTGCCGCCCGCCTACACCGACGGCGACGACTGGCAGACCATCCGCGATACTGATGTGTTTGCGCGGCTGTATCTGGCGGCCAACCTGCACCCGCAAATCACTGACGCGCACGTGGCGGCCAACGCGCACGCGCTGGAGGTATTTTGGGAAGCGCGCAACCGGCGCCTCATCACCGGCGACAAAAGTCTGGTGGACTATTACGGCCCCGGCACCATCGAAACGGCCAAAACGCGCCTCGCCGAAGCCGCCGCCGCCCTGGCTGATGCCGCCGGGCGCGCGGCTTGTTTCGCTACGCTCGAAAAGCAGCGGCAGCAACGCGCGGCCTCGGAGATGGACGTCTATATGCGCCCCCTACTCGCCAATGAAGTACTGTCAGCGCGCGTGATCGGGCTGGCCGTAGCCGAGGGCGAAAACCGGGGTTTTACGCTGCCCGAAGCGGAGGAGTACGTGACGAAGGCGATGCGTGCGGCGGGGTTTGCGCCCGTCAGGACCGTCAACCAAAGCCCCAACCTGCTGCTCGCTACCTGGACGCCTGGCGGCAAGGCGCTCGCCAATCAGCCGTTCACGAAGGTGATGGGGCAGGATGTGTACACGCTCGCCGACGCGGCGCGGGTGCTCTACGACGCACTGGTGAGTGGCGACGAAAAGGCCGTCCGCAATCTCGACAGCCTCGATTACACCACCAACGTAGCCCGCGAGTTGCGCGAGCACGACACGGCCGAAGACCTCAAAGAAATCGGCGACGAGCGCAAGCTCGACAAGACGCAGAAGCGGCTGAAATCGCTGTATCTGCTCGGGCCTGAGCTGCCGTTTCACGCGGGCGGCAGCACGGTTGATTTTGCTACTCCAGCCGAATTGTTGAGCCGCGCCGCCCGTTCGGCGCGCGATTTCGCGGCGGCCGAAACCGCCTTCCGCGCCGGGCATCTGCATTTGTGGGTGCGGGCCGGGGCACCGCGCGCCATCAAGGACGCGCTGCCCGAACAAACTACGGCGCTCGCGTTTCGGCAGTTTCTGCACCGGGCCGTGCCCACGTTTCCGTTGCGCATCGACGGCGACACCTTCGCCAAACCCGCCGACCTAGCGGCCTTCATCCGCCGCGATGAAAACACGTGGAAGCTAGTGTATGGCTCGTTCACAACCAACTACGTGGCTACCTGGCTGCACGCGCTGGGCCGCGCCGACGTGGTAGAAGCCACCGCCCACCGCTTCGAAGCGCTCCTCGACAACGGCGTGAGCGATAAGGCCTCGTCGGAAATGGAAATCCGGTTGCAGGTGCAGGCGCTGTTGGAAGCCCTCGACCCGAAAGCCGCCACGCCCACCCTCGAAACTGACCTCGACGACCTCGACCTCACTGGCCTGAGCGGCGAAGAAACCCGCACCCTAACCCTCACGCTGACAAACCCGACCGGCGGCTACCAATTCGTCAATCTCGGCCTCGACCCGGCGCTTGATGGCGTCACCGTTGCCCCCACAGAGCTGTTTTTTGATCAGCGGGCGCCCGGTCAGCAGCTCACTGTCACTATCACGGGCGACCCCACGCGGATGCCGCGCGATGGGCAGCACGCGGGGCAAGTGGTCATCCAGACGGCCTATGGGCAGACGCTAGTGCCGGTGCGGGCAGAGGCGGTGTTTCCGCAGAAGCTGTTCGCGCTGTTTGTGGGCGGCGCGGCGGCGGCGATGGCGCTGATTTTTGGGGTAGTGCGCTACTGGCTGGGGGGCACGTTGGGCGGGGACAGTCAGTTTGCGAGCACCGGCCCTGTGCAAGCCGCCGTGGCGAACGGCACGCGGGCGCCGTTTTTCTGGCACCTGCTGCTGCTCGTGGGACTATTGGTGGCGTTTGCGGTCGTTTTGCGGCGCCTTTCGAATCCCAAATCAGCTAACTAATCTGCAATGAGTAGTGCCAAAGGTCTGGTGAGCACGGTACTGGCCGTGGTCAGTATTGTGGTTATTTATTTAGTCGCGCCGGCTGTTTTTATCACGCTTGATTTGTCGCCTTTGGGGCGGCTGGGCTGGCCGGGCTACGCGCTGCTGGGTGCTGGCCTAGGCGCAGCAGTGGGAATGCTGGCCGCTCGGCGCCGCTACCGCCTGCACGGAAATGTAGCAGCGGGCGCGGGCGGGGTGACTATTGTGATGGGCGCCTTGATTTACCTAGGCAACCCAGTAACGGCTGCCGATTGGCGAATTCCCGAAAGCAGTGAATCATTAGCGACGCCTGCTGATTCTACCGCTTACGAAAGCGCCGATTCGATTTCGCAAAGCACGTATGATACCCTCGACGAAGCGTCGACTGAACAGATAGAGACAACCACAGAAGGCGTCGGATTCGCGGCTGATTCGGTAAGTGAAGCGGCAGGCAAAGCAGATGATTTAGCTCTGAATGGCGCCGCCGACTCAGCGGTCGTTTCTCCGGACGCCGATGCGGATGCCGCTGCTGATCCTACGCAACAACTCATTGATGGCGTTTCGATGCAAGGCGGCCAAGTGGGCTACCAGTCAGCCGATCAGCGTCAGGGATTACCCAGCAACGCCCTTATTCTCTGTAAAGCGGCCATCGACGCCTTCTACGCTGATGCACACGAAAACCCGTTTTCATTGAGCGAACGCTTTGGGACAACGGTCGAGTACAACGGTGAAAAGCTTAGCCAGAGCGACGCTTGGCGCCTGATAGAAGAAGACATTCAGACTTCCCAAGCTGATTACCCCGGCTTGGCGCGGCGGCGCGCGGCGAACGGGCCGGTCGGCATTGCGCCCGGCCCGTCGGCGGGCACCACGCTCGTATCCTTCACAGAAGTCTGGATTGCGAACGGAAAATTCGTAAAATCGCTGAATGTTACGACTTTGCTTGATCCGCAGTATCGCATCATTTCGCTGAGTAATGGGCAATGAACGAGCGGCCGGTTGTGGCAAACCCGCTTACGCCACGACCACCAGACCACGACTACTAAAAGGAATAGGGCAAAAACAACGCTTGATTCTTCAATAAAATAATAAAAAAACTTCATATGAACAATGCCAGAAACCCCGCGATCACAGTGCTGGTCATTGCCAGTTCGATCATCATTTTCTTCCTTGCGCCTTCTTTTTTTCTGACGCTTGACCTGTCGCTTTTCGGCCGCTTGGGTTGGGCGGGCTACGCGCTGCTGGGCGCGGGCCTGGGCGCGGCGGCGGGGATGCTGGCCGCCCGCCGCCGCTACCGGCTGCACGGGAACGTAGCAGCGGGCGCGGGCGGCCTGGCGGTGGTGCTGATAGCGCTGACCTACTTCGGCAATCCGGTTTTTGCCGATGAGGTCAGCACCGCTCCTGATACGGTTGATGTACTTTTTACGGGCCGGGTCGTGTCGCGCTCAGGACTCAATATGCGCGCTGAGCCTTCGTCCAGCGCCGAGGTTGTAGCCAAAGTACCGTACTACGTCACCATAGACGTGGTAAGCGTTGACGGTCCGGCCGCCGAAGAGGATGCCGACGGCTTGTCCGGCAACTGGTATCGAGCTACGTATGAGGGCAAAACTGGCTGGATTCGCGGAGCCTACATCCGGCCCCTAGACGCATCGGGCCAGTGAAAGGACCACGAGGACACCAGTTGGCGTCCCTACGAAAGGACATCGTACACTGACCATTAAACTGCTCTAAGAACGCCTGTTGGCACTCTTACACCAAGTGGCCGAACGTTATCGCTGAGCGGCCGACCAACAGTTTTGAGCACGACTTACGCACGGGAGAATCGAGTAGTCCCTCCGGGACGGGATCACGAAACCGCCTAACATCGGCGATTTCAACCCGATGATTGTCCCTCTGGGATCATTGTTCTGCCGTGCTGAACGGGTTTTTGCCGCCCGTGCGTAAGGCCTTTTATAAAAGTCTTGCGACAAAGCAGCGGCAGATGCTACCAGATTCTCCCCCCTTTACTCCCTCACCACCCTAACCCCTTCCCCCAGCGCCACCCGCACATAATAAACCCCCGGCGCCCACCCATCCACCGGCAGCGCAATATCCGCCTCTGCTCCCACCACCTGCGTGTGCTGCCACACGCGGCGCCCGAGGGCATCGGTGGCGGTGAGGGTGAGTGCGCCGCCTTTCGTGCCCGTCAGGTTGAGGCGGGCGGTGGTGGTGGCGGGGTTTGGGTAGAGCTGGACGGCGGAAGCGGGCAGCAGCTTGGGAGCGGCGAGGAGCGCACTCAGGTTGGGCCGTTGGCCGCACGTTTGGCCCCCACGACGGTACCACACCATCTGGCCCACGCTCCCGGTGGTAGCGTCGCTGACCGTCCCGAAGCCGTCTACTGCTTCGTACCAACCGCCTTGGTCGACTAGGGCGTTGAGCGTTTGACGGCAGGAATCGACGCCGAAATACGTTTCGTAGCGCGTGCGCCAGCCCGGGAAGCATTCGCCCGCTGCGGGCGCCACGAACCAGCGTTGCACGTTTACCACGCCATTGCCCGTCGGCCGCGAGGGCTGTTGCAGCAGCTGCCCGCGCGTTGGCGCGGGCGGGGCGGGCGGCCCAACGTAGCGGGCGGATCGGAAGGAAATCGGCGGATCTACGACGGTGGCAGCCGCCGGGCAGCCCGGCGCGCCCGAGTAATTCACCACGCGCTTCCGGAAGCCGTGCAGGTAAACCGTGTCGGCGTTGGCCGATAGCGTTTGCCGCGTGTAGTGCGCCAGGGAGGTAACCGAGGAACAGCCGAACGCCGGGTTCCAGAAATTGAACGTCGACTCAGTCCGCACCAGCGAATCGCCGACCTGCCAAGCCGGTAGGTTCGCCGTGGCGAGCTGCCCGACCCGGCGTTCCGGAATGGTGAGCAGCCGGAGAATGAAAATCGGGATTTGGGCGGAGCCAATCCCCAGTAAAGGCGGCGTTTGCACGAGGCCGAACGACTTACTCCCGATCATCTCGTCGCCGGTGCTGAGCATCGCGACCCACACCGAATCGGCGACGGCCGCAGCGCCCGCGCCTACCGCGCGCACTTCCAGCCGGGTGACCGTGGCCGAGACGCCGGGCTTTAAAATCCAGCTAGCGCCTACGGCCGGAGGGCGGCGGGGCAGTCGGAGCGCGGCGCCACCGGCGAAACGGAGGAAATAATCGCCCACGCCCGCCACCAGCTGCAGCTCCGCCCCGACCAGCGTGTTCTCCTCTCGCCGAAACAGCTCATTCCCGGTTCGCGGGCAATTCGGCGAGTACACATCGTTCGAGGAGGTGGCGCGGTAAAAATCGTTAAAGGCATACACCGAATCGGCGCCTTCCAACCGACCAGCCGCCAAACGCACCGTTTCGAGGTGCACGGGCGTGGTGGTGCGTTCATAGTAATACGTATGCCACACCCGAAACGGCCGCCAATCGGCACCCGTGGTTTGAGCGGCAGCAGGCAATGCCAATCCGCCGATTAGCGCGCTCAGCGCGAGCAAGACGCTTTTTCTGACTATGTGTTTCATCCGAAATAAAGAAAAAGAAGACCGAATAAAAACCCGAAGCAATCACCAGACGGCGAGTGCTGCTGAAAGGTAAATGCGGCGCGGCAAATCTTTTCAGCGAAGTGAAGCGCGCTCAACTTCCCCGCCCCACAAATGCAAAATCTCCCCCGTGTCGGCAAGCCACACGGGGGAGATTTTAGGGGAAATCATTTATGGAACCTGCGTGCCTACTCCTTCACCACCCGCAGCACCCGCGCGCCTTCCGGCAACGCCACCCGCACGTAATAAACCCCTGGCGCCCACCCGCCCACGGGCAGCGCAATATCCGCCTCCGCTCCCACTACCTGCGTGTGCTGCCACACCCGGCGCCCGAGGGCATCGGTGGCGGTGAGGGTGAGCGCGCCGCCTCTCGTGCCCGTCAGGTTGAGGCGGGCGGTGGTGGTGGCGGGGTTTGGGTAGAGCTGGACGTGCTCAGCCGACAAAGGGGCGGGCGTAGCAAGGAGCACAGGAAATCCGGTCAGAGAACCACACTGGTCACCATTTTTCTGGTACCACACGAGCTTCGTCGCGTATTCAGCGAAGTTGGAATAATTGTCTTCCACCACTCCCAGACCTTCCGCCACCAATAAGTGCCCCGCATAGTCTACCATGGGAGTAAATACCTGCTGCGCTGAGTCGTAGTGCCATTGGCTGATATGGGAGGCGAATCGTCCGCCGCACCCGGCTACTGGCTCCATTCGGCGGGTACCTTCGTTCACGTGTGCCGGGAATCCGCCGGCATCGAAGAACTGGTGCGAGCCAACTGTGGCACTACCCGACGCAAACATCCCCACAATGCCACTCCGCCACTCGAAACCGTGCCGGGGGATTCGCAGAATAGACGTTTCAGCAGGAAGCGTAATGGCGTAATTGCTACCATTAGGGCAGAATGGGTTGTTAGGCCCGGCCGCGCTGGCATCGTGGCGCTGCGATAACAGCGTGTAGAGCAAGGTATCGCCGGTGGCGTCGAAACGCCGGTCAAGTACCCGCACCCGCAACCAGCTTTCCTTGCAGACCACTCCCCAAGTAAAATTGATCCCCCCAACCGTGTAGTGATATCCCAGCTCATCGCCGGGCGAAAAATTAAATAATCGCCATGGGTGATTCGGCGGCAGACCGGCGTTGCGCTCGGGCAGCGCATACAGCGTCAGCATAGGCGCCGATTGTCCGGCAGAGAGGGCCAGCAGCGAGGGCGCGCTCACCAAGCCATAGCGCTTACTCAGCCGAATGGTTTGGCCGTTGCTCAGCCCGATGACGAGCATGGAATCCCGTACACTAGAGTCTGCTAAGGCTACCGGCTCCCACGTACGTGCACTCAGGGTGGCCGTCAGGCCGGAGCCGAAGGGCCAAGTAGCACCAATCGGCAGATGAGTACGTAGGCGGAACATACGCGCCGCACTGGTTCTCAGCTCAAAATCGCCGCCAAGCAGGGCCGTTTGGGTGGCCCCAAGCTCCGTATCCGGCAGCAGCACAGGCGGCCGGTTCTGACCACGCCCGCGCGCTACCTGCTGAAACGACCACGCCGAATCGGCGCCAGCCATCTCCCCCGCCTTGATTCGCACCGTTACGATGGAATCCTGCCCCGCCCCAGCCGCATAATAATACGTATGCCCCACCCGAAACGGCCGCCAATCGCCCCCCGTGGTTTGGGCGACGACCGGCAATGCCAATCCGCCGAGTAGCGCGCTCAGTGCGAGCAGGGCGCTTTTTCTGACCATGTGTTTCATCCGAAATAAAGAAAAAGAAGACCGAATAAAAAACCCGAAGCACTCACCAGACGGCGAAAGCTGCTGAAAGGTAAATGCCGCGCGGCAAATCTTTTCGGCCTGACCCGGCGCCGCGGCGAACCTCGCCGCGCTACGCTAAGTTTGTGGGAGCCGCCCTGCCATCCGCAACAGAGGGGCGCTTGTCTTTCGCTTATGCGTTTCCGTTCGTTTTTGTGCAGCTTGGCGCTGCTGCTTGCCCCGGTTCTGGCCCGCGCCTCGACGCTGCTGGTGCCAATGGACGAGGCCCAAAAAGACCACCTGAAGGCGTATGGAATCGCTTTCTGGCTCCTGAAGCACGACGAAACCGTCGACTGGCTGCTCAATTACCGGGGCGGGTCTTTCGCGTTTAAGTCGAGCCCGCAGGTGCAGAACGAGCTGACCGTGCGCGGCGTGAGCTACCAGCTTATCTCCGACGCGCAGTACAACGAAGTGCTCGCCGAGATTGCCGCCCCCGACGCCAATATGGAGGTGATGAAGCTCGAAAAGGCGCCGAAGATTGCGGTGTACTCGCCGAAGTCGAAACAGCCGTGGGACGACGCCGTAACCCTCGTCCTCACCTACGCCGAGATTCCGTACGACGTGGTGTTCGATGATGAAGTCCTCGACGGCAAGCTCCCTACGTACGACTGGCTCCATCTTCACCACGAAGACTTTACCGGCCAATACGGCAAATTCTACGCGTCTTTCCGGACGCGGCCGTGGTACATCGAGCAGCAGCGCGAGGCGGAGAATACCGCCGCCCGGCGCGGGTTCCAGAAGGTCTCGAAGATGAAGCTGTCGGTGGTGAGCAAGATGCGCGATTTCGTGGCCGGCGGCGGCTTCCTGTTCGCGATGTGCTCCGCGACCGACTCATACGATATCGCCCTCGCGGCCCAAAACACCGACATCTGCGAAGCGATGTTCGACGGCGACCCCGCCGACCGCAACGCACCCCAAAAGCTCGACTTCGCCCAGACGTTCGCCTTCGAGAACTTCCGCCTCGAAATGAACCCTTACGTCTACGAGTTCGGCGACATCGATATGCAGCAGCCCGAGCGCGGCGTCACGGAGCAGAACGATTATTTCCAGCTCTTCACCTTCTCAGCGAAGTACGACCCCGTCCCGACGATGCTCTGTCAGGACCACACCCAGACCATCAAAGGGTTTATGGGCCAAACCACCGCCTTCCGCAACCGCACGCTCAAGAAAGATGTGCTCGTAATGGGCGAAAACAAGTCAATCGGCGAGGCACGCTACATCCACGGCACCTTCCTGAAAGGCACCTGGACGTTCTACGGCGGCCACGACCCGGAAGATTATCAGCATATGGTGGAGGAAGAGCCGACCGATTTGGCGCTCCATCCTAACTCGCCGGGGTATCGGCTGATTCTGAATAACGTGCTGTTCCCGGCAGCGAAGAAGAAAAAGCAAAAGACGTGATCGCAGATTTAGCGGATTTTTTGATTTCGCTGATTTGATTTTTGGGAGCGCCCCGTTGGAACTGGTTTCCGGCGGGGCGCTGCTTTTTGATGATTTGGGGGGAGGGCTTGTCGTGGCTTGGAGGCGGCGGAGGTGGGTTCTCAAGAGAATAACAGCCAACCCTTTACGGAGAAGTGCTATCTTGGCGGGGCTGATGTAGGTCAGCTTACTCCCTTCACTCCCTTACCAACATCTCATCGAAATGAAAAAAGTATTCCGCATCGTCGGCGGCTTAGTGCTGCTGGTGGTCGTGGCGATTGCTG
>JANNMJ010000030.1:0-11834 GCA_031397815.1 Hymenobacteraceae bacterium | reverse complement strand
GTGATGCGAACCCCAACGGGGTTCTTTTCCACAGCCCGGGGTTGATTTCGCAGAAATCTACCCCGGGCCACGCGCGGTGCCACGCGCGGTGCCACGCCCGTCTTCCCCCCACAAATCTCCCTCATTCCGGCACCGGGTCGTACCCGCTCCCGCCCCACGGGTGGCACCGCCCAATCCGCGCCAGCGCCATTCGGCCGCCTTTGAACGGGCCGTGCCGCTGAATGGCTTCCGCCGCATACGCCGAGCAAGTGGGCACAAACCGGCACGACGCAGGTGTCAGCGGCGAAATCAGGCGTTGATATACCCAGACGCCGCCGAGCAGCACCGCCCGCAGCGCCTGCGCGCCCGGCTGCAACCCGACGGGCGTAAATTTGGCCTTTGCCGATTGCGCACCCGGCGCTTGCGTCTCGGGGCCGTCGTTGTCTTCCATCACCCGTTTTTTTATCCTCTTTCAACCGAAGGAATGTTCCGAAAAACCGTTTCGGGCTTAGCCGCCGCCGCTTTGGCGTTGTTGCTGGCCGCGCCCGTCGCCCGCGCCGATGAAGGCATGTGGCTCCCGCTGCTCGTCAAGCGCCTCAATTACGTGGATATGCAAAAGGAAGGCCTGCGCCTGACTGCTGAGGAAATCTACGACGTCAATAACGCTTCGCTCAAAGATGCAATCGGCCAGCTCGGCGGCTTCTGCACGGCGGAGTTCGTGAGCAAAGACGGTCTGCTGCTGACGAACCACCACTGTGGTTACGATGCGATTCAGAACCACTCGTCGCCGCAAAACGATTTGCTGACGAACGGTTTCGTGGCAAAAACCAAGGCCGACGAGCTGACCAACCCCGGCCTGTTCGTGGATGTGCTGGTGCGGATGGAAGACGTGACCGGCAAGGTGCTGGAAGGCCTGAGCGAGCAGACCGCCGACGCCGACCGCGCGACCAAAGTGAGTGAGCGCCTGAAAGCGATTTCCGACGAAGCCAAAGCCAACGGCAAGTACGTGGCTTACGTGCGCGACTTCCTCGGCGGCAACGAGTATTACCTCTTCGTGTACCAGCGGTTTTTGGACGTGCGCCTCGTGGCCGCGCCGCCGCAGAGTATCGGCAAGTTCGGCGGCGATACCGATAACTGGATGTGGCCGCGCCACACCGGCGACTTTTCGGTTTTCCGCGTGTACGCTAACGCCCAGAACGAAGCCGCGCCCTACGCCGCTACCAACAAGCCGTACGCGCCGAAAAAGCACCTGCCGGTGAGCCTGAGCGGCGTCGATGAGAACGACTTCGCGATGGTCTTCGGCTTCCCCGGTCGCACGACGCGGTATATGGCGTCGGAAGGCGTGAAGCTCACGACGGAAGTCACGAACCCCGCCCGCGTGAAGCTGCGCGACAAGCGTCTGAAGCTGATGAAAGAGGATATGGACCAGTCGGCCGACGTGCGCATCAAGTACGCCTCGACCTACGCTTCCGTGGCGAACTACTGGAAATTCTGGCAGGGCGAAACCGAAGGCGTGCGTAAGCTCGGCACGGTGGCGCAGAAGAAGGCGCTCGAAAATCAGTTTCAGCAGTGGGCCGATGGTGACCCGGAACGCAAAGCCATCTACGGTTCCGCCCTCGCCGATATCAACGCCGCTTACGCCGAGCAGAGCAAGTACGTGCTGAGCCAGCAGTACTTGCAGGAAGGCATTTTGGGGGTCGATATCTTCTCGAAAGCCCTGCAAGCCAATGCGCTGCAAAAAGCCCTGAAAGCCAACGACGCCGAAGCCATCAAGAAAGCCACCACCGAGCTGACGGCCAACCTCGAAGAGCTGTACAAGGATTTCGTGCCCGCTACGGACCAGAAAATCGCCGCCGCGATGCTCCGCTATTTCGCGCAGGACGTGCCAAAGGACCAGCAGCCCGACATCTTCGCCACCATCCAAAAGGATTTCGGCGGCGATTACGACCGGTTCGCCAAGGAAGTGTTCAACACGTCGATGTTCGTTTCTAAAGCGAAAGTGGAAGCCTTCCTGAAGGCCCCGACCCTCGCGGCCCTCGACAATGATTTGGCGTTCAAAACGGCCTCTTCGGCGGTCACGAACTTCAATCTGAACATCTCGCCGAAGCTCGCGCCCATCGCGACGCAGCTCTCGCGGGGGAACCGCCGCTTCATCCAGGGCCAGCGCCTGATGAACCCGACGAAATCGTTCTACCCCGACGCGAACTCCACGATTCGTCTCTCCTACGGCACCGTCCGCGAGTACAAGCCGCGCGACGGCGTGCAATACCACTACTACACCACCCTCGACGGCATCGCCCAAAAAGAAGACCCGACGAACGAAGAATTCGTGGTGCCCGCCAAGCTGATGGAGCTGTACCACAACCGCGATTTCGGTCGCTACGCCGATGCCAAGGACGGCAAAGTCCACGTCGCGTTCCTGACCGATAACGACATCACCGGCGGCAACTCCGGCTCCCCCGTCATCAACGGTCGCGGCGAGCTAATCGGCCTCGCCTTCGACGGTAACTGGGAGTCAATGAACGGCAACATCGTCTTCGACCCAAACCTCAAGCGCTGCATCAACAACGACATTCGCTACGTCCTCTTTGTGATTGACAAAGTCATCGGCGGCAAGCATTTGGTCGATGAGATGTCCTTGGTGAGCAACGGCCCGAACCCCGAGCCCGGCAGCGCCCCCGGCGGCAAGATGAAGAAGGAAAAGAAGAAGAAAGAGAAGAAGGATAAGTCGATGGCACTGGCGCAGTAGGGCGCCCCGCATAGACTGTCTGATACTAGAAACGGCCCGCCTCGGAATTGCTCCGGGGCGGGCCGTTTTATGTTAGCTTATTTGCTGTCAAGACGAACGCCACCGTACCGGTCCACTATAGCTACGAACGGGCGTGGCTGCTCACGGGCAAAGCGTTGCATTTCGGACAAGGCCGTCAGGATCGCCTGCGCGGTTTCTTGGCTTGGCAGATTGCCGCTATTGAAGATAAACAGGCCTACGTTAGCTGCGTACGCCGCCGCTATTTCTTCAGACCGCCGCCGAATCATCGCGTCTTTGGTGATAACGACCCAGCCACGTCGGCCTACCTCGGCCAGCCAGTTCGTATCGAACTCGTTCTGCGCGAAATGGTCGCCGTGCAACTCGATGGCTACGTGATCGCGGAGGGCAGCAATGACGAGGCGGTTGCAGATGCTCCAATCGAGGAAAAAGACGGGTTCGGAGGCTGGAGTTGTGTTCATATACCCAGCAGGTCCCGAGACCGGTCTATTCCGAGGGAGCAAATGAATAAATTATCCGACCGTCTCCAGCTCGTAACGAATTGCCTCTTCCACCTCTCGTACCTCGACGTTATAATCGACCGCAATCTCACTAACCGAATCGCCGCCGCGGTAACACCCAACCAGCGCCTCGACCGGAATGCCGGAATTGACGAGAAATGGGCCACCGAACCTGACCTGAGGATCTACGGCAATCAGACGTGGTACGCGTTGCACATCGGCGGCAGTTTCCACGGCTGCGCGGTACAGTGGGTACAAACGACTTGGCGCATCTGGCGTCTGCCATTCTACTCGGCTAAGCCAAGCATCAAACAATTTAATCGCCTCAGCCGAAGAAGTAGTCGTCAACGGCCCTACCACATCCCGAACTGCCCCAATATGTAGTAGAGGGCGAGGGTGAGGTAAGCGAGCCAGCACGACAGCAAGCGCATCTTTAGATGGCCGATACGCTCGATGAAGGCCAGCTAATACGTGCAGCTCTATCAGATCCTCGAAAGAATACTTTCTATCACTACAAGCTGGCACATAACCTTGCAGCAACTGGCGCGCCGCAGGACGTGTCAGACCTGTAAGATGGGCTAATTCACTAAGCGAGTAGCGGCAGGCACTTGGCGCTTTGCGAGCAAATGCTGCCAGTGCAGGATTAGGATCGTTCACCATGCAAAATAGGTAGTAGCAAGCAGAGTAAGATCGGCTACCACGTCAAAGTTCCGCCAGCTCTTCCCCATAACCACCGCTCAGAATCGGGAAGCGGAGCCACGAGCGCGGATCGAGGTTGTAATCGTCGAGGTGGAACGAGGGGGCGTAGCGCTCGCGCTTCCACTGGTTGCGGCTCCAGAGCGTGTAGAAGCGGCGCACGAAGGTGGTACGCTGCTCGGGAGTGAGGTCGGGGAATTGGGTGCCGAGGCGCTGCTCGACGGCGGCGGGTGAGAGGCGGTCGTAGAACGCGAGCCGCTCGATGGCGTTGAGCACGGGGTACGGCATCAGGTCGCGCTCGTCGGTTTGGCGGTCTTCGACGTTCTCTTCGAGCGGCCGTAGCTCGGCGGTGGGTTGCAGGGTGTTGACGCGTTGGAGACCCGCGTAACCCAGCTCGCGCTCGGCCCAAACCAGCCAACGCCGCAGGAAATCCTTATCGATTCCGCACAGTGGGGCGATGGAGCCGGCCGTATCGCCGTCCATCGTGCAGTAGCCGACGGCCGCTTCCGAGCGGTTCGACGTAGTGAGCAGGAGCGCGTTTTTGGCGTTTGCGAGCAGCCAAATGGCGGGGGCGCGCACGCGGGCTTGGATGTTTTGCAGCGCGAGATCGTCGGTTTCCCACGTCAGGCTCCGGCCGAGCGCCTGCTCCACGGTGAGCTGGTACCGCTGCACGGCGTCGTCGATGCGCCACGCGTGAAACTCCGCGCCGATGCTCGTTGCGATGGCGCGGGCGGCTTCGTAGGTGTCTTCTGATGAATTGACCGTTGACTGATACGCGCAGCTTAATAGCTGCCCCGTGAGGCGCTGCTGCTGATTATCGGCTTCTGCGAGGAACGCCGTGATGCTTTCTTCCGAGAACATTCTCGATTTCCGCATAAAGCCTTCCACTCCCAGCTCCGCCACTCCCAACCGGACGGTTTCGGCCACCGAGATGGCACACATCGCCGAATCAGCGCCGCCCGACAGGCTCAGCACGAACCCCTTTGTGCGCGATTTGCGCATATAATCGAACAGCGCGAGCGACAGGGCGGCGTTCAGCTCGCGGTATTCGTCGGGCGTCGGCAGCTTCGCGATAGCTTCTACGGGCGGAAGCTGCTCGGTAAAATCCACGTCGCACCACTCCAAATCGACGTCTTTGAAGCTCAGCAGCGCGTTCCGCTTGAGCAGATGGCCGTGGCGCGCAATCAGAATCTCGCCGTCGTAAATCACCCGTCCGGCCTCGTTGCCGAGCAGGTTGGCGTACAGGTAAGCGCACCGGAAATTGCGCGACGCATTGACCACCAAATCGTGCCGCACATCGGTTTTGCTGAGCGCGAAATGCGACGCCGACGGGTTCACAATCAAATCCACGCGGCCCATCAGGCGGCACGCGGGCCGCTCGGTATCGGGGCGCCATGCGTCCTCACAAATCTCAAAACCGAACCGGACGCCGCCGTGCTCAAACGTGAGGTCGCCGAGCGAGGTGGTTTGCCCGGCGAACGTGATTTCCGCTACTTCCCCCGCCACCCAGCTCCGGAACCAGCGCGGCTCATAATGAATGCCGTCGTTGGCGAGGAACTGCTTCGCCGCGAGGCCCAAAATCTGCCCGTCGCGCAGCACCGCCGCGCAGTTGTACGCCCGGCCTTCGCCGTGGCGCACGGGCAGGCCCACCACGCAGCACAGCCCGTGCGTGTGAGGCAGCAGCTCCAGCAGGTGCGCTTCGGCGGCGTCGGCCACCCACGGATGCAGGAACAAATCTTCGCAGCCGTAACCCGTCAGGCACAGCTCGGGCAAGCACAGCAGCTCGACCTGAGTGGCCCGCGCCTGATCGAGCGCCGTGCGGATGTTGGCAAGGTTTCCGGCCCAGTCGAGGGGCGTTTGATTGAGGGCAGCTCCGGCAAGGCGCATAGTTTTCAGGCTAAACAGGCAGACAGGCAGAGGTTCTCTGAACTGCCTCGTTATCGGTACGACGATTTACGGCGCAGGGGTATGAAATCGCGGAGCCGCTCAAAGAATATCCTTCGCGGCTTCGGCTCGATGACTGACCACGGTCAATATCCGGCGCTGAATCTCACTCATTACGTAGCGCGTCCAGATGCCGGCATACGGGTTCAGGCGGGTATTCAGGCGGTGGTCGCTCCAAAGTAGCAGGCTGGTTTGGCCATCGGCGGTAGGCTGAAGCTCGTAGGTGCCGCGCAACACATCGAAGTATTTACCGCCGACCACGATGTGCTCGTCGAAAGTGGTGGGTGGAATAGTTTCCGTCTGCGCTTTGATGCTGAACGACAGGCACCGTTGCGCTTCCCAGCGGTCTACCGTTTCCACGAACAACACCCCGCCTTCAAACGACGCGTGCCGAACACCCCCCAAGCCTTCCTTCGTGACGGTAGCTTCCACAGGACGCGGAAACCCAAGCCAATCGACTGGGCTGTCCGTCAGCTCCTCCGCCCGAATCGGCGGCACCCGCACAATCTGCTCCCACACAACCGCCGGTGAAGCGGCAATAGTTACGCTGTTTTCCACCCGCTGAATGCTTTCCGGCAACGCAAAGTAGGTTTCGCTCACCCCGATAAACAGCGGAAAAATGACCAAGCCCGTCAATACCGGCATCCTGTCGCGGTTAGGATTCCTTCTGGAAAGCAGGTCGTGCAGCGCAACTCCTATAATCCCTAAAGAGATGAACAGGGGCAGGACGATTATCAGGCAAATCACCCCCTCAACCTTGAATAAGAGGGCCGCGAGCACGAACGCAAAGCTCATCAGCAGTGGCCGCACGACATACCGATTCATTACGCTGGCGTCGGCAGGAGTAAAATGCGCCGAAATAGCGCCTAACGCAATCGGAACTCCTATCAGAAACCCGAGCATCATCACGCCGCCCCACTCGCTCCCCAGCCGCTCGAACCCAAACTCATAAAATAACCCGGCCAGTACGCCCAAGCCAATCGGATACAGAAAACGGCGAAATTTTGGGTTCATTTTCTGCGAATCTGTTGTGGCTGAAGGATGTTTTGTCCCCTACCCCACCCCCAGCGCCTGCAAGCTTTTCTCCGCCGCCGCCTGCTCCGAGGCCTTCCGCGATAACCCCGACCCGCTCGCGATGAGCTGATCGTCCAAGTACACATCAGAGCGGAACTCGGTGGTGCCGCCTTGCCGCTGCTGACTCACCAAATCGAAGCGGATGACGCGCCCCTGCGCCTGCCCCCACTCGATGAGCTTGCTCTTGAAGTTGGCGGTGGTGGTGGAAAGCGCCGTCACATCGACGAACGGCTTGATGATTTTATCGAGGATGAAGAGGCGTGTCGGGCGGTAGCCTCTATCCAGATAAACCGCCCCCACAAGCGCCTCCAGCGCGTTGCCGTTGAGGGAGCGGTGCCGCCCGGTCTGCGAGCGGTCGGCCTTCACGAGCTTATCGACCCCGAGGCGCACCGCCAGCATATTCAGGCTTTCGCGGTTGACGATGCGCGCGCGCAGCTCCGTCAGGAAACCTTCGGCTTCGTAAGGAAATTTCTTAAATAAATATTCCGCCACCACTGACCCCAGCACGGCATCGCCCAAGAATTCCAGACGCTCGTTCGTTTCGTGGGTGCGCAGCGGTGGGCCGGGCTTGCCGGGCGCACCGTTCGCGTTGGGGCGCACGTACGACGTGTGGGTCAACGCCAGGTGGTACAGCGATAGTACTCGCGGCGAAGCGCCCGTAATGGCTCGGATATCTGAAGCGAATCTGCGGTCATCCGATGAGCGCAGTAAGGACCGTAAAACGACGCCTCCGGGCACGCGCGACTACTCGCTGAAAGCGCGGAAGATGACCGACGTGTTGTGCCCGCCAAAACCAAACGTGTTACTCAGCGCCACGCGCACGGGGCGGGTCTGGGCTTCGTTGAAGGTGAAGTTGAGCCGTGGATTCAGCTCCGGATCGTCGGTGAAATGATTAATCGTCGGGGGAACGATGCCGTGCTGAATCGCGAGGACGCAGGCAAGCGCCTCGATTCCGCCAGCCCCGCCGAGCAAGTGCCCGGTCATAGATTTGGTGCTGCTGATATTGAGCGCGTAGGCGGCTTCCCCGAAAACCTTCTCGATGGCTTTCACTTCGGCGCCGTCGCCGAGGGGCGTGCTGGTGCCGTGGGTGTTGATGTAATCGACTTCTTCGGGCCGGATGCCGGCGTCGCGCAGGGCGTTCGTCATGACCATCGTCACGCCTTTTCCTTCCGGGTCGGGCGCCGTCATGTGGTAGGCGTCGGCGGTCATACCCGCGCCGATCAGCTCACAGTAAATCTTCGCGCCGCGCGCTTTGGCGTGCTCCAGCTCTTCGAGAATCAAAGCGCCGCCGCCTTCACCGAGCACGAAGCCATCACGGTCTTTATCGTACGGCCGCGAAGCCGCTTGGAAATCGTCGTTCCGCTCGCTCATCGCTTTCAGAGCGTTGAAGCCGCCGATACCGGATTCAGTAATCGCCGCTTCCGAGCCGCCCGTCACGATGACGTCGGCCATTCCGAGGCGCAGGTAGTTGAACGCGTCGATGACGGCATTGGACGCCGAAGCGCACGCCGAAACCGTGACGAAGTTCGGTCCCCGGAAACCGTATTTGATGGAAATATGACCGGCCGCCAAATCGGCAATCATGCGCGGAATGAAGAACGGCGAGAACCGGGGCGTGCCATCGCCGCGCCCGAACTGCACGCACTCATCCTGCAACGATTTCAGCCCGCCGATACCCGAACCCCAGATGACGCCAATGCGGTCTTTATCCACATTGTTTTCGAGCAGGTTGGCGTCGGTTACCGCTTCTGCGGCGGCCACCATCGCAAACTGCGTGAACAGGTCCATCTTCTTGACCTCTTTACGGTCGAAGTAGTCATCGGCGTTGTACCCCTTCACCTCACAGGCGAAGCGGGTCTTGAACTTGGTGGCATCGAAGCGGGTAATCATCCCGGCTCCGCTCCGACCAGCGACCAGCCCTTCCCAGTACGCGGCTACGGTATTACCCAGCGGCGTAATAGCGCCCAGGCCCGTAACGACGACGCGCTTAAGTCCCATAGAAGAAGGCAAAACGAACGATAAAAACGTGTTGAAGAGGCGGGAAATGACACTGCGACCGGCACAATCGTGCCAAAGCAGGGTCAAATCGCGGACGAAAGTAGTAAGCCGCCGCCGGAAACCGACCGAATCGGTTTTCGGCGCAAGCTACAACGCCGCCGAACGGCAAGGACCGGTAGGCCCCGAACGAAGGTTTCGGAGCCTACCGGTGACCTTACACGCGCGGCGGCGTTGGCAACTTAGCGTACCGGCCGGGCCGGTAAGCACTTATTTGGCGTGCTCCTCGAGGTAGCTGACAGCTTGCCCGACGGTTTGGATATTCTCGGCCTGATCGTCTGGGATCGAAACGTTGAATTCTTTCTCGAACTCCATGATCAGCTCTACCGTGTCGAGCGAGTCGGCACCGAGATCGTTGGTGAAGCTGGCCTCTGGAGTTACCTCCGATTCATCGACGCCGAGCTTCTCGATGATGATGCTCTTGACTTTGTCTGCGATTTCTGACATTTCCTTGGGGGGCTTGAAGTCTATGTGGGGGTTGGCGAATGCCGCGCAAAGGAAACACGTAAACGCAAACTTTACCAAACCGGCGCCCTCGGCGCGGCGGCTATACCTTCGCGCCCCGTCTATGAAAACGCTCCTGCTCGACTGTCCGCCCGTTTGTGACTTTGCGCTCCTTGGCCTGGTGAGCAGCGAGCGGGAATACCGGCTGGCGTGGGCGCTGAATCAGGCCCTCGGCTGGCGATTAGTGCGCCAAGCCGAGCATACGCCCACTTCTGACCGCCCGAGCGCGGCCCCGAGTACGGCGCTGAGCACGGCGCTGAGCGTCGTCCAGTTTCGGTACCCGACGCCCCACGGGGCCGTGCGGCTGCTGGCAAATCGGGCGGGTGGAATTGCGGGGCGGGCGCGGCCTTTTTTAATGCCCGAATTAGCTTCTTTCGACTTCTTACTCGTACTCGAAGGGGCGTTGGCGGAATTTTTTGACCCCGCCGCGTGGGTGGCCCGGTTGCGCGGGGTGCCGCTCGTGCAGTACGTTTGCCCGTTCGACCCCAGTCAGTTGCGTGGTTGGGAAGCTTTATTGAGTCCTTAGATCGACCCTGTCGTCCGCTGTTTGTAATTCCCACCGATGCTCGAAACTGCTCGTCAGACCCGAACCAAAATCGTGGCCACGGTTGGCCCCGCCTCTAATTCCTACGAAATGCTCCGCCGCCTCATCGAGGAAGGCGTAGATGTTTTTCGGCTGAATTTCTCACACGGCTCCTACGCCGATCACCTCGCCGTCATCAATCTGGTGCGGCGGCTGAATAAAGATTTACGCACCAACGTCTGCCTCTTGCAGGATCTGCAAGGCCCGAAGATTCGCCTCGGCGAAGTGGAAGGCGGTCAGGTCGAGATTAAAGCCGGTGACCACATCAAGCTCGTGTGCGGCGAGAAAGAAATTTCGACCGCCACCCGGCTCAGCACCATTTACCTCGGCTTGGCGCAGGACGTGAAGCCCGGCGACGCCATTCTGCTCGACGACGGCAAGCTGGAGCTGAAAGTCCTCGCCACCGACGGCAAGCGCGAAGTGGATGTGGAAGTGATTTACGGCGGCGTCGTGAAGCCGCGTAAAGGCATCAACCTGCCGGATTCGAACGTTTCGGCCCCGTCGCTCACCGAAAAAGACATCGAAGACCTCAAGTTCGGGCTGGAGCACGATGTCGAGTGGGTCGCGCTGTCGTTCGTGCGCTCCGCGGAAGACATTCACTTCATCAAGCGCCTGATTGCCGAATCCGGGAAGACGGCGCGCGTGATTGCGAAGGTCGAAAAGCCGGAAGCCGTCAAGAATATGGACGAGATCGTGGCCGTGTCGGACGCCGTTATGGTGGCGCGCGGCGACTTGGGCGTCGAAGTCGGGATGGAGACCGTCCCGATGGTGCAGAAGCGCCTTGTGGCGGCCTGTAACGCGGCGGCAAAGCCCGTCATCGTGGCGACGCAGATGATGGAGTCGATGATTACCGCGCCCCGCCCAACGCGCGCCGAGACGAACGACGTCGCGAACGCCGTCATGGACGGCGCCGACGCGCTGATGCTCTCCGCCGAAACCGCCGCCGGTGCTTACCCGGTGGAGACGATTCGGGCGATGCACCGCACGATTGCCGCCGTGGAAGCCGAAGCCGATATTTTCCATAAGCGGCAGCCCCTCGACCCGAAGGACGACCTGTTCCTGTCGGCGTCGCTCGTGGCGAACGCCTGCGGCTTGGCCCGCGATACCGGCGCCCGCGCCATCATCGGCATGACGCGCTCGGGCTACACGGCCTTCCAGCTCGCCAAGAACCGCCCCAAAGCGCGCATCTTCATCTTCACCGATAACCGGCAGCTCCTCAACCTGCTCAACCTCGTGTGGGGCATCCAGGGCTTCTACTACGACCGGTTCAACTCCACCGACTCGATCATCTCCGACATCAAGTACATCCTCACGACCACCGGCAACCTCACCCCCGGCGATGTATTCATCAACACCGGCTCGATGCCAGTGATGGAGAAAGGCCCGACGAATATGATCAAGATCAGCGTGGCGTAAGGCTTAGCGCCTGAGCTTCTGCGAGGTTCAGTAAAGCAAATCGGCCGCTTCCTGTGTACAGGAAGCGGCCGATTTTTTTATGGTCGTTCAGCGAAAAAAACTCACCCCTAGCCCCTTTCCTCTGGTGAGGAAAATTGGAGTGACGTGCTTTTACCGCACCAGCTTTTTCGTCACTGTCCGCCCGTCGGGCCACGTCAGGCGCAGGCCGTATAGCCCGGCGGGTTGATGGCTTAGGTCGAGCCGCGTTTCGGGGCCGGTGGCGGGGCCTTGCCACACCAAGCGCCCTACCGCGTCGGTGACGGTGAGGTGGGCGTTG
>JANNMJ010000089.1:0-26970 GCA_031397815.1 Hymenobacteraceae bacterium | reverse complement strand
GTGCCCGCCCGCATGTGGCTGGTTTCGGCAGCGATACGCGTTCACAACCGCATGCGGGCGGGCACAAGGCCACGCCCCTACGTTGACTAATCACGCGCGCTAACTGGCAGGTCAAGAGACCTGCGAATAGCCGACATAGGGCCGGAGCCCCGCGTCAAGGCGCCCCTACTGGGGTCGGCAAAAATCTGTAACCCTCTCGACAAAATTTTTCATTTTGGTTTACAAGCTTGTAAACCAAAACACAGAAAAATTTACAAACGGTTACAACTTTTGAGGGGTGCGCAACAGACGCCCGTGCCGCTGCCCGTGCTAGTCGCTCCGGCGAAGCGGCGGCGGTAAAAAGACAGGGGGCGGCTACTTCCCCGCCTTCACCCACGCCCATCCCCCTCCCCCACCACCTCTGCCAGCAATTCCTTCACCTGCCGCTCGATCAGGTCGCGCACTTGCCGGAAGGCGGCGGGGTCCATTGCGCGGGGGTCGGGGATTTGCCAATCGCGGCGGTGGCGGGCGACGATGAACGGGCAGGCGTCGCCGCAGCCCATCGTGACCACGTAATCGAACGGCAGGTGGCGCACGTCGTCGAGCGATTTGCTGGTGTGGGCGGTCAGGTCGTAGCCGAGCTCCGCCATCGCCGCCACGGCTTTGGGGTTCACGATTCCTGAGGGGCGCGACCCCGCACTGTACGCCTCCACCGCGTTGTGGCCGTGCAGGCGGGCAAAGGCTTGGGCCATCTGGCTCCGGTTCGCGTTCTCGACGCACACGAATAACAGGTTCTTCACGGTTTCACGGTTTAGGGGTGGGGATGGAAGGGGAAGAAGGCCGTAAGAAACGCTCCGCCCCGACCGCCAGTAGCGCCCCCGTGAAGGGGCCTACCACGTAGACCCACGCGTGGGTCAGGTGGCCGCTCACGATGGCCGGGGCAAGCGAGCGGATGGGGTTCATCGAGCCGCCGCTGACCGGCCCACCGGTCAGGACTTCGAGCGTCACGACGGCGCCGATGGTCAGGCCCGCCAACAGGCCCCGCTCCCGCGAGCCGTGCGCCACGCGCAGCACGATGAGCAGGAGCCAGAACGTCAGGACGACCTCGGCGGCGAGGGCCGGACCGGGGCCGAAGCCCGGTTGATTGCCCCCCAGCGTCGGGCTGGCCGGTACGAGCAAGCGCACCAGCCCACTGCCCGCCAAGCCCCCGAGCACCTGCGCGCCGAGGTACGGCGCCACGGTGCGGCCCGGCAGGCGCCCGGCCGCCCAAAACCCGACCGTCACGACCGGGTTGAGGTGCGCGCCGCTGATGTCGCCGAACGCCTGAATCAGCACGAAGACGGTCAGTCCGCAGACTGCCGCCACGCCCCCCAAGCCCAGCGCGCCGGTCTGCTCGTTGATGGCGGTGGCGCCGCTCGCGAACAGCACCAGCCCGAGCGTGCCCAGCGTTTCGGCAAATAGAGTTTGGGCCGTAATCTTCATATCAGGCTCACGAGGCCGCTTCGGCGCGGGTTGAGGTGGAAGCGGCAGCACGGCCACCGGCCCCGAAGGACGTTAGCAGCAGCCGCCACCGGGGGCGCAAACCGCCGCTTTAGCCGCCGGAACCGCCGGGCGCGACGTATCCACGAGCGTGAACGCCATTGGCGCCATCGTCAGCAGCTCCAGCTCGCCGACGGCGGCTTGCGTGGTGGCCGGGGCGATACAGCATTGGCTGTTGCTGTTGGCGGAAGCGGCCTCGTCGTATTCCGCCTGATAGCGGGGGTCGTTGAATTCGGCGTCTTCGTGGAAATAGTAGACTTCCCACTCGGCGCCGTCCGGGTCGGTGACCCAGAACTTATCCTGTTTCGCGTAGCAGCAGGCGGTGCCCATTTCCTCACGCGGCACCAGCCCGGCGGCGCGGGCCGTTTCAAGGCGCTGCTCCATCTCGGCGAGCGTTTCGACCTGAAACCCGAGGTGCCCAAAGTGGCTGTTCACCCGCCCCGCATTCTCGACGAACGAGATGATGAGCGCCGGGCTATCGAGCGTGTACTTGGCGTAACCGGGCCGCACTTTCGTCGGCTCCTGCCCGAAGAACGTGGTGTAGAAAGCCGTCGTAGCGGCTATGTCCGACACGTACAGCGAGACGTGCATCCGAGGGAAAACGGGCGTTGACATGGGCGTTGAAGGGGGAATGATGAGGGAAAGGAGACGGGGGGAAATCAGCAAGCGCAACCCGGTGCGCCTGCCTGATTCTGAAACTCTACTGAGGTCTGGGTCTGGTCGAACAGGTCGGCGAAGAGGGCGCGGGTTTTCGCCCAACCCACCGCATCGAGGCAGTAGCAGACGCGTGGGCCGTCGATATCGCCGCGCACCAGCCCCACCGCTTTCAGCTCCTTGAGATGCTGCGAAACGGTGCTCTGCGAGAGCGGCAATTCCTGCACGATATCGCCGCAGATGCAGCTCTGCCGCGCCGCCAACAGCCGCAGAATCGCGATGCGCGCCGGGTGCCCCAACGCTTTGGCGAGGGCCGCCACTTCTTGGTCTTCGGCGGTAAACTGGTCGTGCTTGTGCAGGGCCATAAGGGGAGTGGTGGGAAAGAGATTTCCGCTAATCGGCGATTAACGATACGAAGGTAAGCGATTAATCGGCGATTGACGATGAGAAGGTGGAGAGATTGGGGGAGATTTTTTTGTCGAGAGGGGCGTCTGACCCGCGCTGAATCGCGCGGGGCTCTGCCCCGTGCGGGCTATTTGCGGGACTCTGGCCCGCCACGGCGGTTGGGCGCACCAAAAGCGCACGTCACGCGTACTCCACGCGCACCCGGGGTAGATTTTTTCAAAATCAACCCCGGGCTGTGGAAAAGAACCCCGTTGGGGTACACATCCTACGTACCCGGCACCGAGACGGTGCCGGTGGTTGAGCACTAATTGGCCTCCACAGCTCCGGCACCGAGACGGTGCCGGGTACGTAGGAATGCGCCCTCCGCGTGTGCGGGCCAGAGGCCCACGAATAGTACACACGGGGCGGAGCCCCGCGCGATTCGGCGCGATTCGGCACGATTCGCGGCAGCGAATCCCTGCCGAACTTTGCGCCCGCTATGAAGTCTGCCCCCGTTGTTCCGTCACCTATGTCATCGCCGCCGTCGCGCCGTTACCGGCCGTTGTTTACCCGCTTGATTACCGGTGCGTGGCTGGGGCTGGCCGGTGGGCTGCTCGGCCTCGTGCTCTACATCTGGGCCGTGAGCGAAAACGCCGGCGGCCTCTTCGGCGACCTCCCCGACCTGCGCACCCTCGAAAACCCGCGCTCTGAGCTGGCTTCTGAGATGTTCTCCGCTGATGGGCAGCCAATGGGGAAATATTTCCGCGAGAACCGCTCCCCAGTGACGTACAATGAGCTTCCGGCGAACCTCGTCAACGCCCTCCTCGCGACGGAAGACGTGCGCTTTGCCGACCATTCCGGCATTGATTTCAAGGGGACGTTCGCGATTCTGTATTACAAGCTCACCGGCCAGAAGCGCGGCAGCAGCACCATCTCGCAGCAGCTCGCGAAGAACCTCTTCCGTACCCGCTCCGACCTCGACAACGGCTCCCTGAGCCGGGGGAAGCTGCGGATGCTCATCGTGAAGACGAAGGAGTGGATTATGGCCGTGAAGCTCGAACGGGCGTATTCGAAGCCTGAAATCATGACGATGTACCTCAACACCGTTGATTTCGGATCGAACGCGTTCGGCATTAAAACCGCCGCTAAAACCTTCTACGGGAAGAATCCGCAGGAGCTGGCGCCCGAAGAATCGGCGATGCTCGTGGGGGTACTGAAAGCGCCGTCGTACTACAGCCCGGTGCTGAATCCGGCCAACGCGCTGCGCCGCCGCAACACCGTCCTCGACCAGATGCAGAAGTACGGCTACCTCGACGCCGCTACCGAAACCCGCCTCGCCGCCGCGCCTATCAAGCTGAAATACAACGTCGAGAACGCCTCCAAAGGCATCGCGCCGTACTTCCGCGCCGAAGCGAGCAAATGGCTCCAGTCGTGGTGCCGCGAGCATAACCTCGACCTCTACGCCGACGGTCTCCGCATCCACACCACCATCGACGCGCGCCTCCAGCGGTACGCCGAAGAAGCCCTCGCCGAGCATCTGAAAAACTACCAGCGCCTCTTCGACGCGCACTGGGCCGGGCAAGACCCGTGGATTGACAAGGACGGCAAGCCGATCAAAAACTTCCTCGACAACGCCATCCGGCAAACCGACCATTACCGCCGCGCGATGGCGCGCTACGACGGCGACGCCGATTCCGTCCGCATCTACCTCCACCGCAAGCGCCCGATGACCGTATTCGACTGGCGCTCCCCGAATCAGGAGAAGAAAGTGCGGTTCTCGCCCTACGATTCCCTCGCGTATTACAAGCGCTTCCTGCACGCCGGTTTTCTGGCGATGGACCCGCTCAACGGGCGCATCCGGGCGTGGGTCGGCGGGCCGAATTTCAAGTTCTTCAAGTACGACCACGTGAAGCAGGGCCGTCGTCAGCCCGGCTCCACCTTCAAGCCGATTGTGTACACGGCGGCCATCGACAACGGCTTTTCGCCGTGCTATGAAGTCGCGGATGTGGCCGTCACGTTCCCCGCCGAAGCCGGGCGCCCGCCCTACACGCCCAAGAATTTCGAGGGCCGTTACACCGGGCGGCGCTACACCCTACGCGAGGCGCTGGCGCGGTCCGTCAACTCGGTCACGGCGTTTCTGGTGAAGAGCCTGACGCCGCAGCGCGTCGTCGATTACGCCCAACGCCTCGGCATCACCGGCGAGCTGGAGCCGCTGCCGCCCATCGGCTTCGGCATCTACGACGTGAGCATTTACGAAATGGCCGGTGCTTACGGCACCTTCGTGAACCACGGCGTGCGGATGGCGCCCGTCTACATCACCCGCATCGAAGACAAATCCGGCAACATCCTCTACGAGTACGTCCCGACGACCCGCGAAGTCCTCAGCGAGCAGACCGCCTATGTGATGATCCACATGCTGCAAGCCACCACCGGTCCCGGCGGCACGGCCGTGGCGCTGCGCGGCAGCAAGTATGGCCTGAAAGGCGAAATCGGCGCGAAGACCGGTACCACCTCCAACTACTCCGACGCGTGGTTCATGGGCCTCACCCCGGACCTCGTCTGCGGGACGTGGGTCGGCGGCGAAGACCGCTCCATCCACTTCCGCAACGGCGACCTCGGTCAGGGCGCCCGCCAAGCCCTCCCGATTTACGGCCTGTTCATGAAAAAGGCGATGGCCGATAAGAACATCACCATCTCGCACGAGCCGTTCCCGAAACCGGAAGCCCCGCTCACCATCGAGATTGACTGTTACAAGTACAAAAACGGCATCTCCAACGATTCCACCCAGCTCATCCCCACCGAGGCCCCCACCGCTGAGGACGGCGATATTTAGGGCTTAAGCGGTCGGTCAAGTCAGGTAGATCAATTTTTGGGGTCCGTTTACGTGCGTAGGGACGCCTATTGGCGTCCTACTCAACCCGTGGACGCCAATAGGCGTCCCTACACGAGCGTACATCAACTCCGAAACCGATCCTGATCTGGTTATCGAGAATTTTGTCGTGGCGAGGAGGAGGCTTTGCGACGACGTGGCCATCCTCGTCGGCTCGGCAACGTGGCTGAGCAAACACGCTCAGCAAACGAGGATTGCTTCGTTCCTCACAATGACACAACCGGGCAAATTTCCGGTCAGCCGCTTGAGCCCCAATGCCCCATAACCCGCAACTTGGGTTAACCGCAAACGCAAATCGCCCCCGGCAGCCAAGGCTACCGGGGGCGATTTTAGGTATCGAGCAGACGGTTGGGGTAGCAGCGCGGGGCGCCGCTACCCGCTGGCCTTACTGGATGACGAGCTTCTGCGAAGCAGCACCGGCACGCACCGTGTACAGACCTGCTTTCAGGCCGGTCAGGGCGATGGTGGTTTCGGTACCGGCAGCGTCGATGCGCAGCGTTTTCACTTCACGACCAACGGCGTCGAACACGCGAACCGTGGTGTTGGCTGGAGCGCTGATGCGCACCGAGCTGGTCGCCGGGTTCGGGTAGAGGTTCAGGGCGTTGGCGGTCAGGTCGGCGCTGAGGCCGGTTACGCGGCCAGCGGTGCTGAAGCGGATCGTGAAGCGCTGACCAGCGTAGCTAGCACCCGACTGGAAGGTGTAGGTGCCGTTCTGGGTCAGGTCCTGGGTGCGGCCATTTACGGCGTCTTCCAGAATCACGGCCGTGCCGGTTGGCAGCTCCAAGAATTTGTCGGCGCTGATGGTGTAGGTACCGGCTACGGGCGTTGCCACGAGCACGGGCACCACTACATCGGCCATACCAGCGGTTGGCAGGGCGTTCAGGGCGTTCACACCGGCTTCTTCGCCGTTGATGAGCGTCAGGATCGAAGGCACATCACCGTTCGAGCGACCCACGGCTAGGCCGTCGTGGAAGTTATCGAGGCCGTTGGTGGCGGTAGCATCGAAGTAGATCACCGTTTTCGGCTGCACCGTTGGGGCGGCCGTGTTGGTGATGGCGAGGCGTACGTACGGCTGGGCGCTCACGGGAGCGGCACGCTCGAAGTTGTTGCCGTTGCCAATCGTGCGCATCGCGTTCGTCACGTTGATCGTGGCCGAAGCAGCGGCGGTCGTCTTGCGGGCGAAGAAGCCCTGACCGAGTGCGATGTCGTTGAAGTCGTCGCCGGCGAGGCCGGACGTGAAGTCGTAGAAACCGCCGGTCGTGCTGGTTGGCTTGTAGAAGTAGATCGTCGCCTGAACCGTTGCTGCAGGGATTGCGCTGGCGTCACGCACCAATTGCCAGTCGAGCGGCGATGGGTACGGGTTGCCGAGCAGGTTCCAGCCGCGCAGGCCACCGCCCGAGCCATCGCTGGTAAGGGTGAGGGCTTTGTTGCCGGTCGAGAGGGCACCGACGAAATCCACCGTCGAAGCGTCTTTGCGCACCGAGTAGCCTTTACCGTTCACGAGCACATCCGACGTCGCATCAGCCGACTGGTAGGCTTTCGAGAAGCTCAGCGGCGTGTTCACAGTCACGAGGGCCGGGTTGAACACGAACACGTTCGGGTACGTGGCGTTGGTGTAGGTCGGCGGGGTCGGCGTGTTGAAGGCCGGGTCGACGATTGGCGAGAACGTGCCGGTCGCGAGGTCGGCCACGGTAGAACCCGTTACTGGCGCCGCGTAATGGCGGTAGCCAACGCCGGTGTAGCTGCTCGTGCTGCTCACGGCGCGCTGCACAGTGGCGTTAGCCGTACCCGTGCCGGTGCTCACCACGTAGGCCGTCTGGCTTGGGGTGCTGAGGAGCGTGAGGATGTTAGCACCTGCGGTGATGCCGGCAGCCGTCGTGAAGGTCAGGCTGTTGGCGATGTTCAGGCTGGTGTTGGTACCGAGCGTAACGGCCGAAGTGCCGATGATCAAATCGGTCAGCTCCAGCGTAGCGCCGTTTGGCTTGTTGAGGGTCACGTTCGATAGCGTGATCGGCGAAACCGACGTTACCGTAGCCGTTGGGCTGCTGAAGGTCAACGCACTAGCCGAAGCTGGCGTGAAGTTGAGCGTACCAGCCGTAACGTTCAGGTTACCGTTGATGACGATGCCGCCCGTCAGGTTCAGGCCAACCGTTTTGCCGGTGGCGTTGAACGTGAGGTTGTTGATGGTCAGGAGCGAACCGCCCGTTACGCCGCCGTTAGAGAAGTTGTCGAGGACGAGGTTGCCGTACGTGCGGCCCGACAAGCCCAGCGAGCTTGCGATGTTCCAGATGAGCGTCGAGCTCGGCTGGAAGGTAGCCGTTGGGGTGGTGCCGCCGTTCTTCGTCAGCGTCGAACCGTTCTGGAAGGTGGTGCCCGTGCCGGCCACCGAACCACCGGTAACGAAAGCGCCCACCGTTACGGCCGCGCCGCTCAGGATGTTCACCGTGCCCGTGCCCGTGAAGAGAGCGTTCGTGAGAACCGTACCCGAGTTACCGTTGATATCGAGCGTACCACCGATGGTGCCCGTGCTGCCCGAGTTCACCGTGAAGTTCAGGCCGGTAGCCGTGGTGGTGGTGCGCAGGCGCAGGGTAGCACCGGCGGGGATCGAGAAGTCGGTACCAGCCGATGGCGAGTTGATGATGATGGTGCGCGAAGCGGCACCCGTCATCGTCATCGTCACAATACCGGAGCCGGTGATGGAGAAGTTACCAACCGTTTCGTTAGCCGCCAGATCAACGTTGATCGACGAGCCAGCTGGGATTTCGATGAGGTCGTTTGCTGCTGGGGTCGTACGCGCCGGCGTCCAGTTGGCGGCGGTCGTGTAGAGGCCGTTAGCTGGGCCGCTCCAGGTGTAAGAGACGCCCGGTGGCTGGTCGGTGGTAGCGCTGACGACGTTAGCGGCAAGCGGACCCGGCGATACTACCGGAATGCCTGCTACCAGGTAGTTCTGCGCGCCGGTCGTGCCGCCGTCGTCGTTGTAAGAGAACGCGGCAAACGCGTAAGCCGTACCGCCCGTGAGGCCCGTAACGGTCACGCTCGTGCCCGAACCGCTGCTGACCGCGAACACACCCGCCGTACCGACCGTGGCACCCAAGCCGAAAGCGGCGTTAGGAGAGTAGGCCGTACCGTCGGCTGGCTGGTTGCTGCCCTGGAAACCGGATTGGTCTTGGAAGGCGCTACCGGCGCGACCGATAATGATGAACTTGGCACCGTTGCCGCCCGCCAGATTCAGCGTGAGCGTGGTGGCCGTGGTGGCCGAAACCGTCAGGGTTGGCTGCGTGGTCGGCTCGTTGTCGAGCACCGTGCCCGAAAGCGAGGTGTTGGTCGGAGCCGAAGCCAAGCCGCCGCCGCTGTACGAGATAGAACCCGTTACAGCACCCGTGGTAGCCGAGTTAACGCGCACGAACAGCGTCTGCGGCGAACCGGAGCTTACGCCGATAGTAGCCGACGAACCGTAAGTACCGCCGCTGGTAGCCGACACCTGGAACGGACCCGTCACGCTGGCAATCAGCGGCGTAGCCGTCAGGTTGCTGCCGTTGAGAGTGACCGATACCGGCGTGCCCGCTACGCTCTGCACGCTGTTCAGGCCCGATACCGAGGCTGCTGCGCTGAACGTTGGCGAACCGCCAAGGGCGGTAGCCGTCACCACGATGTCATCGACAGCGATGCCGGGACGGGTGCCCCCGCCGGCGTTATCAAGAGCCGAAGTGAAGTAGAAACGAACCCGCGCCGTAGCGCTGCCATTGAAAGCTCCCGGCAGAGCAGCCGAGAAGTTGCCGTTGCTCGCCACGCCGTTCGTCACCGTAATGTCGGTGCCGATCTGCGAGAAATCAGCAGCAACGGGGTTTGTTACCGTGGTGCCGTAAACGCGAAGGGTGCCCGTACGAGTACCCGTTGAGTTGGTAAGCTGTGCCCAGTTATAAGCTAGCGTACCAGCGTTACGGTTCGTGAAATCGAAGAATACATCGAACGCCGTAGAACGGCCGCTTGGAGCCGTACCTGTGGCCAACAGCCCGATAGCTGGCTGCGTAATGCCCGTCGTGACCGTCGTAATCTTAGACACGCCCGATCCGCCGCCGGGGAAAGCTAGGAACAGCGCGTTCGTCGTCACGTTCACCGCGTTGACGTCAGCGGCCGCGAGGTTAGTGAGTGCGCCGTTGGCCACCCGGCCAAACCGCGAGGCTGGCGTAGCGCCGGCGCCCGTACCGGTTACAGCAGCAGGAGCCGTGCCGGGGCCAGTCCAGGTGCTGATCGTGGAGAAATCCTCCGTGTAGGTGTTCCCATCCGTCTGAAACGAATAGGGCGTCTGGGCTTGAGCTGCCGGAGTAAGCCCCGCGAGGGCTGCTACCGTTAGCGCCGACCCAAAAAGGCGTCGCAATGTGAGCATATAAGTATGAAGGGGGGGTGGAATTGGTGGGTGAAAAATCCGAGAGTAAAGGTACCGCCTTTCACTTCGCGCTACGTTACGTCATTGTTAAGGGGGCACAAAAAAGCGCCCCAGCGAAAAGCCGGGGCGCAAATTTTTTTTTCAGAAAAGAAGCTCAGCATCTGATTATGAGGCTTAAACGAACAATCCCTCTACCGAGAAGTAGCGTTCGCCGGTGTCGTAGCAGAAGGTGAGGACGCGGGCGCCCTGCGGCAATTCGGGCAGCGTCTGGCGGACGGCGGCGAGGCTCGCGCCGCTGCTCACTCCGACCAATAAACCCTCTTCGCGGGCGGCGCGGCGGGCCATTTCCTGCGCATCGGCGGGCGCCACTTGCACCACACCGTCGAGGATGGCGCGGTGAAGGTTATCGGGGACGAACCCGGCGCCGATGCCCTGAATCGGGTGCGGCCCCGGCGCCCCGCCGCTGATGACGGGCGAGAGCGTCGGCTCGACGGCCAGCACGCGCATCTTCGGAAATAACGGCTTGAGCACTTCGGCCACGCCCGAAAGGTGGCCACCCGTCCCGACGCCCGTGATGTAGGCATCGAACCCATCCGGGTGCGGCATATCGGCGAGGATTTCCTGCGCTGTGGTTTGCTGATGAACGCGGACGTTCGCGGGGTTGTCGAACTGGCTCGGCAGCCACGCCGTGTCCGGCTCGGCGGCTACCAGCTCGTGGGCTTTGGCGATGGCGCCTTTCATCCCCAGCTCGCGCGGGGTCAGCTCGAACTGCGCGCCGTAGGCTGCCATCAGGCGGCGGCGCTCGATGCTCATCGATTCGGGCATCACCAGCGTCAGGCGGTAGCCTTTGACGGCCGCGACCATCGCCAGCCCGATGCCGGTGTTGCCGGACGTCGGCTCGATAAGGTGCGATTTGCCCGGCGTGATGATGCCGCGCGCTTCGGCGTCTTCAATCATCGCGAGGGCGATGCGGTCTTTGATGGAGCCGCCGGGATTCTGGCGCTCTAGTTTCACCCAGACTTCTACGTCGGGGCGTTCGGCGGCGAAAAGGCGGTTCATACGCACCAACGGCGTACGGCCGATGGTGTCGAGGATGGAATGAGCTAGCATTCGGAATGGAAGAAATGAAGGTGCCGCAACCGGCGTAACAGATACAGCGAATGTCTAATAACCCCCGATAAGCGCACAAAGTTGTCGGGAGGGCGGTCAGTCGGCGTGTGACCGGGGCGTTACAGGCTTCCCTTCGGGGACGACGGCGACGGCGGCGGCGTCATCATCATCGAAGAGCATCCGAATGCTGGGGGTGTAGGTGTCGTCGTATTGCCCGGAGTTGTTCGCCCACAGGAAGGCGCCGAGGAAGCAGAGGGCGACGGTTAGGCTGATGCCGATAAGGAGGAAGATGATGCTCATGGGATGGTTATGTGTATCCGGCACCGTCGGGGTGCTGTTAGTAAAAGTCAGGAAAAATCACGCGGGGCTCTGGCCCCGTGTGGGTTATTCGTAAGTGCGCGTGATCAGCCAACGTAGGGGCGTGGCCTTGTGCCCTCCCGCATGCGGTTGTGAATGCTAGTCGCCGCCGGTGCCGCACCCAGCCACATGCGGGCGGGCACAAGGCCACGCCCCTACCAAGATGGGCGGTTAAATGCGCCGATTGGGGTGGCGGGCCAGAGTCCCGCGAATAGCCCGCACGGGGCAGAGCCCCGCGCGATTCTTCTGGCATTGCAGCCCGCCTCACAACCGCTCCCGCCGTGCCGCGCGGCGGACGAGCATCGTGGCAAGCAGCATCACGCTCAGGGAAGAAATCGGCATCAGGATAGCGGACGTAATCGGTGTGAACCGGCCTTGCACGGCCAGCGTCAGGCCAACGGCGTTGTAGCAGAGCGAGAGGCCAAACGTGAGCAGGACGGCTTGCAGACTGCCGCGCGTGAACCGCAGGAACGCGGGCAGCGCGCGCAGGCTTTCGGCGTCGAGGATGGCGTCGCAGGCGGGGGAGAAGTTGGTGAGCGTGTCGGTGAGGGCGACCCCGACGTCGGCGGCGCGGAGGGCACCGGCGTCGTTGAGGCCGTCGCCGATCATCATGACGGTGCGGCCTTGGCGTTGTAGCTCAGCGATGTAGTGGAGCTTGTCGAGGGGCGATTGGCGGAACCGCAGCTCGGCGCGAAGGCCGAAAAGCTGGCGGAGGCGGCCCTGCTCACCGTCGTGGTCGCCGGAGAGGACGACGAGGTGGTAACGGTCGCGCAGGGCGTCGAGGACGGCCGGGAGACCGTCGCGGTACACGTTCTCGAAGATGAACTCGCCCGCCACTTCGCCCCCGAAAGCCACGCTTACCCGCGCCTGCCCGCCGTCGAACTCGCCGACTGGCGCTGCTGGGCGGACGGCCGTTTTGCCGGTGCCCGTCGCGCTCACGAAATCGGGGCGCCCGACGCGCACTTCCATCCCCGCCACATTCGCCTTCAACCCCTGACCGGGTTTTTCGGTGAACTGGCCCACGAAATCGTCGAAATCACTCTCGCCCAGCTCCTGCCGCAGGCGTTGGCTGAGCGGGTGCGTGCTGCACCCCACGAGCGCCGCGACGCGCTGCTGCTGCCGGGGCGTGAGGGGCGGGCCGTCGTAGCGCACCCGCGAGCGGCGCACGTCGGTGAGGGTGCCGGTTTTGTCGAAGACGATGGTGTTGGTGCGGCCGATGGTCTCGACGACGCCCGTGTTCTTCAAGTAGAGCTTGTGTCGCCCGAAAATCCCCAGCGCCGTGCCGAACGCAAACGGCGACGCCAGCGACAACGCGCACGGACACGCAATGACGAGCACCGACGTGAACGCCCGCACGGCCATATCGGTGTCGTGGCGCCAGCCGCCCCAATACGCCACGGCCCCGAGGGCGAGCACGAGCGTGGCGCCGACGAACCAGCGCCCGACGTGATCGGCGTAGGTTTCGAGGCGGACGGCGGGGTCGGTGGTGCGCTCGGCTTTCTGGAAGGCGGGGTTGTTCCAGAGCTGCGTGAGGTAGCCTTGCGAGACCTCGCGCACGACTTCCAGCTCCACGGCATCGGCGATTTGGCGGCCCCCGGCGTAGATGATTTCGCCGGGCACTTTCGTGACGGGCGCGCTCTCGCCGGTCACGAACGAGTAATCAATCTGCCCCGCGCCGCGCAGCAGAATGGCATCGGCGGGAATCACTTCCTGATGCCGCACGCGGATACGGTCGCCGATTTTCAGCTCTTTGACGGATGCCGTGCGCTCCTCGCCGTCGGGGAGGAGCTTGGTGACGGCGACGGGGAAATACGACGTGAAATCGCGGTCGAACCGGAGGGCGTCGGTGGTGCGTTGCTGCGCCCACTTCCCAATCAACAGGAAGAAGACGAGGCCCGTGAACGAGTCGAAATACCCCACGCCGTGCCCACGCAGCACTTCCACGGTGCTCACGGTGAACAGCGCCGCCAGCCCGAGCGAAATCGGGAAATCGAGGTTGATGTACCGCTGCTTCACCCCCTGCCACGCCGACCGGAAGAACGGCCGCGCGCTCACCAGCAGCACCGGCAGCGCGAGCGCGAGACTCACGTATCCGAAGAACCGCCCAAACTCGCCCGCCAATTGCCCGACGGCGGCCAGATAATCCGGAAACGCCAACAGCATCACGTTCCCGAAGGCAAAACCCGCCACCCCGAGCTGGTAAATGATGGCGCGGTTGGCGCGCGGCGCCTTCGGCCCCAGCTCAGCCAGCGTAATCTCCGGCTCGTAGCCGATGGCGGTCAGGAGCGTCACCACATCGCGGAGGGAGGTTTCCTGCGGCCGGTACGCCAGACTGATTTCTTTCCGGGGGAAGTTGACGCGCGATTCCACCACCGCCGGGTTCAGCTGATACAGATGCTCCAAGAGCCAGATGCACGATGCGCAGTGCATCCGCGGCAGGTGGAGCGTGACGCGCGCCAGCGTATCGCTGCAAAACGTGAGGACCTGCATCTGCACGCTCTTTTCGTCGAGGTACGCGAACCGGCCGGGCAGCTCCACTTCCGGCACTTTCTGGCCGGGCCGGGCGTCGTCGGTGGCGTCGCCGATGGCGTAATACTGGCAGAGGTTGCGCGCCGCGAGCAGCTCGTAAACCGACCGGCAGCCCTGGCAGCAAAACGCCTTATCGGCGAACGTGATGGGCTGCGGCGGACACGCATCGCCGCAGTGCGCGCAGGTGGAGGGCGCCGGAGCGGCCGTAGGGGCAGAAAGAGATGGGGAGGAGGCCACGAGTGGAGGCGTTGGTTTCGCGAAGCGAAATTCCGCCCCCCGCCCGACCTAAAAGATGACCAATATCAGTTTCGGAACTGATTGTCCTCACACGCAAGAAGCCCCTGCCCTACTGAGCTTTGCTCAGCCGTAAAGGCTAGCTCCATTTTGATAGGAAACCGTGGCCGGGCCTTGCTCGGTCAGGGTTTTCCACCCCTTACCCCCCCCTCCGATGACCGATATTCAGCACCACGACGACGTTCAGCAGCTCGTCTACTCGTTCTACGACCGCGTGCAGGCCGACACGATGCTCGGCCCGATCTTCAACGAAGTGGCGCAAGTCAACTGGCCCACCCACCTGCCCGCGATGGTGGAATTTTGGAGCGGCCTGCTCCTCGGCACCACCGATTACAAAGGCCGTCCGTTCCCAAAGCACGCGATGCTCCCCATCGATAAAGCCCATTTCAGCCGCTGGCTGAACCTGTTTTTCGAGAACGTAGACGCACAGTTTGCCGGCCCGACGGCGGATATGGCGAAGGCGCGGGCGCTGAGTATTGCCACGATGTTTCAGCACCGGCTGGGGCTGGAATCGGGGGTGATTCCGGTTTTGGGGGAGTTGTAGGGCGGGTTGGGTTCGCTATGGCGGGCTGTATCTACGTGTCCCCCCACCCCGGCCCTCCGGGCCACCCCTCCCCTCCGGGGCGGGGAGTTTTACTCCCTAAATGCGCTCAGCACCTGTAAGCCCGAACTCCCCGCCCCCTCGGGGGAGGGGTGCCCCGAAGGGGCGGGGTGGGGAACGCGGTTACGGAACGGCGGTTACGGCAACGCGGCAACGCCCCCGCTAATCGTACAAACTGGCAATCTCGACGAGCTTTTCCGGCTTGAGGAGCGTGATGTGGCTCCCTTTCGTCGTGACAATACCCTCTTCCTTGAAATCGGAGAGGAGACGGATGGTCGTTTCCTTCGCCGTGCCGACGAGCGCGGCGAGGTCTTCCCGCGAGATGGCGATATCGAACGGCGCCGGGGCGTCTTCCTTCTGATACGTGCGCTGTAACAGTAGCAGCGCTTCGGCGAGGCGCTCGCGGACGGGCTTGTACGCTAGGTGCAACAGCCGCTCTTCGGCTTCGCCGAGGGCTTTGGAGAGCAGCTTCATCAGGCCGTTGGCGAACTGCGCGTTGTTTTCGATGACGCGCAGGAAATCGGTTTTCGGCACGAAACACACGATGCAATCATCGAGCGCCACGGCAGAGGCCGAGTACGTGCCCTCTGCCATCAGGGCGCGGTAACCGAGGACGTCGCCGGGCCGTGCGAGGCGCATAATCTGCTCCTTGCCGTCGCCGCCGACTTTCGTCACCTTGATTTTGCCTTCGTGCACGCAGTGCAGGCCGTTTGGCCGGGCGCCTTCGCGGAAAATGAGCTGCCCCTTCTGGTACGTCTGGCACATCTTGCCGACCGAAATCAGCTCCAGCTCTTCAGTCTGGCAGCACCCCAACAGCGAATCTTTCCGCGTCGGGCAATTCTGGCATTCGGGAGGAGTGAATAAGGTCTTCACGGGAAGGATGAGCGATGGACGTGGGATAGATGCGCAAAGTACACTATCAGAGAGATGCTTCGTTCGTTTGAGGTGGATGATTGTAATCAAGTTTGACCTGAGCGACGGGGAATCAGCGGGGCGACTGACGTTCGCCGCTCACTGAAAAGGGCGGCGGGCGCGGCGCGGTTTGGTAAACCGGGGTGCGCCGGGCGGGAACGTACTTTTAGGGCCTAATCTGGTCGGTTTCGACTGCCCTATCGTCCTCGCCTTCGTCCGTTTCCTTGCTTTGCTTCCTTCCTCTGCCACTTTTCGACATCGACTCCTCACGGCCCTGAATGTCCGGCAGGAAGAGAGCCGTGCGGTGCGGCGGCTTTTCCTGCACCACTTCTTTCAGGGGTTCGGACTGGCGCTGTTCTTCACCGTCGCGAACGCGCTGTTTCTGGCGCAATTCGCCGTCACGGAGCTGCCGGTCGTTTTTCTGACCTCGGCGGTTGTGCTGCTGATTGTCGGGCGGCTTTACGCGTGGCTGGAGCACCACGTCCCGATGCAGCGGCTCCTGCCAGGGATTGTGGTGGCGCTCGGCGTGTCGATTCTGCTTGCGCGCCTCGGGTTGGCGGTGGCGGGCGTGGCCGCGATGGCGTTTGCGCTCGTGGTCATCCACCGGGTGATTTACCTGCTCACGAATCTGGAGTTTTGGAGCGTTTCGGCTCTGATGCTCGATGTGCGGCAAGGCAAGCGCCTGTTCGGGCTGATTTCCGCCGGTGACGTGCCCGCCAAGCTGCTCGGCTATTTGGTGGTGGCGGCGCTGGGGCCGGTAGTCGGGCTACCGAACCTGCTGATTCTGGCGGCGGCGGCATTTTTCGCCGCCCTTCCCGTGCTGCGGCGGCTCCTGAATAGCCCCGCGCTGGCAGCGGCGCAGGCCGAAGATCACGGGCACAATCACGGGCACCAACACGGGCACAATCACGAGGCGCCCGCCGCCGCCCACGGTCACGGTTTCAGCCTGTTTGGCTCCCCGCTGATTGCGGCGTTGGCGGGGCTGTCGTTCGTGGCGGTAATCGTTTTTACGTGTGTCGATTTTGCTTTTCTCGAAGGCGCACAGGCGCGTTACGGGCACGGCGACGCCACCGAGCTGGCGCATTTTCTGGGGCTGTTTTTGGGGTTCGGCAAAGCCCTCACGATTGTCACGAAGCTGTTTTTTTCGGGTCGAATCGTGGAGCGCCTTGGTGTGAAGCGGGCGCTCTTGCTGCCGCCCGCGCTGCTGCTGCTGGTAGCTATTGGGGCGGCGATCTGGCATTCGCTCGGCGCGGGGAATAGTATGCTCTTCGCGATGTTCGGGCTGCTGCTGCTCGTGGCCGAAACGTTTCGGTATACTCTCCACGACCCGCTTTTTCTGGCCCTGTTTCAGCCCCTGAACCGCCATTTGCGGCTCCACGGCCACACCACCGTCAAGGGCATCGTCGACCCGCTGGCGCTCGGCGGGGCGGGCGCGCTGCTGAGCGGGCTGATTTGGCTGAACGGCGGGCAGATTGACCCGGCACGCGTCAATCAGGCGATTATCGCGCTCTTAATTGTCTGGATTGGGATGGTGCTCATCGTCGGGCGCCACTATCTGCACACGCTTAGCAGCGCCATTCGGCGGCGCTTCCTCGAAGGCGGGCAAGTCACGTTCGGCGACCGTGCCACGACGGCCGTCCTGCGCGAAAAGCTCGATTCCACGCACCCGGAAGAGGTTATCTACGCCATCGAGCTGCTCAGCAAAGCCCTCGCCCCGGCCGAGCTGACCGCCACCCTCACCCAGCTCCTGCACCACCCGGACGATGCCGTGCGCCGCCGCGCCCTTGAGAAGATGGACGCCCCGACGCTCCTCGTCGCCCGCGCCGATGTGATGGCCCTCGCCGCGCCCGGCAGCGCGCCCCTCGTGCGGGCGGCGGCCGTCGCGGCCCTCGCACAGGTGCCCGACGACGACGCCACCGCCCTCACCCTTCCGTTCCTCGACGACCCCGACCCCACCGTGCGCCGCGCCGCCATTACCGGCCTGCTCCGCTCCGGCGGTTTGGAAGCCGTGGTGATGGCCGGTCAGCAGCTCCTGCACCTCGTGGACGCGCCGGAAGCGCCCGCCCGCGCCCTCGCGGCGCAAATCATCGGCGAGCTGCAAGTGCGCAGCTTTTACCAGCCGTTGCAGGTTTTCCTGCGCGACCCCGACGCCACCGTCCGGCGCCGCGCCGTGGAAGCCGCCGGGCGCCTCGCGAACGAGCGCCTCTTGCCGACGGTCCTGACCTTCCTCACCGACCCAGCGCTCTCCGATGAAACCGCCCGCGCCCTCACCGGCTTCGGGGCCGTCGCGCTGCCCGCCCTCCGCGAGCGCCTCGCTGACCCCGCCCAGCCCGTCGCCCTCCGGCTGGCGTGCATCGAGATTGTCGGGCGCATCGGCGGCCCCGACGCCACGGTTCTCCTCACCGATTTACTCGCCCTCACCGCCGACCGTCGGGCGCGCGAATCGGCCCTGCGGGCGCTGCGGACGGCCGGTTACCAAGCCCCGCGCGGCCCCGTGCAAGACGCCCTCCTCGCGCTCCTCGACGAACAAATCAGCCACAGCACGTGGTGCCTCCGCGCCGCCGAAGCCGTGGCCGAAGAGGAAGAAACCCGCCCCGCCGCCCCGCTGGCGGCCCTTCGGCGGGCTTTAGACGATGAAGGCGCCACCTCCCGCGAGCGCCTGTTCCGTCTCCTCGCCCTGCTTTACGAGCCGCGCACGGTGCTGAAAGTCCGCGCCGGCCTCGATTCCCTCAACCGCGAGCAAGCCGCCAACGCGCTCGAAATCCTCGACCATCTGCTCCCGAAGCGCCAAGCCGCGCCCCTCTCGCTGCTCCTCGAACGCTTGCCCGCTACCGAAAAACTGCAACTGCTCGCGCCGCACGTGCCGCTGCCCGCCCCCGACCTCACGCCCGCCACCGTGCTGCGGCGCCTGCTGACGGCCGGCCCAGCCCGGTTCCACCGCTGGACGGTGGCCGTGGCCCTGCACGCTCTCCCCACCCAGCCGCCCGCCGATTTCGACAACCTCCGCGACCTTTTGCCCGCCTTCCTCACGCATCCCGATACCCTGCTGCGCCAAACCGCCGCCGTGGCGCAGCGGCACGTTTTGGCGCGGGCGGCGCACTCGCATGCTCACTCGCAAACGCACGCATCCGGTGCGGCGTCCGGCGCGGAAAGCCGGACGGCCGGCGCGCCCGCTTTCACGTTTTCTCCGGAAACCTTACCCGCCGTCCCCGGCTCGTTTATGAAATCTCACGCTGCCGATTCCGCCGCCACTACCCTCCTCGAAATCGAGAAAGTGGTCGTTCTGAAAAGCACCAGTATCTTCGCCGATACGCCGGAGCATATTCTGGTCGATGTCGCCGCCATCGTCCGCGAGCAGCGCGCGACGGCCGGGGACGTCATTTTCCACCAAGGTGATTTCGGTGACGCGATGTACGTGATTTACCAAGGCGAAGTGCGCATCCACGCCGGCGCCACCACGTTCGCCACCTTCCGCAACCGCGACATATTCGGCGAGCTGGCCCTGCTCGACCCCGAGCCGCGCTCCGCCACCGCCACCGTCACCACCGATTCCCTCCTCCTCCGCCTCGACCAAGAAGCCTTCTACGAGCTGATGGCCGAGCGCCGCGAAGTAGCGCAGGGCGTTTTAAGGATGCTCACCCGCCGGTTACGCGCCCAAAACCAGCTTTTGGCGGCGCAGGGGAAGTAGGGGGGAAAGCCGCGCTTCACGGCGGGTGGTTGGGTTCGCATGGCAGGGCGCGGCCAATTGGAGTGTCGCCCCACCCTGGCCCTTCTGGCCACCCCGCCGGGGCGGGGATCTCATATCCTTGGCGGCGGTCAATTAAAATAAAGAGAGTGAATTTCCAGCCTTCAAGGGGCAGGAAATTCACTCTCTTAATTATGCCGCAAATCGGCCGTATTTACACGCCCTCAAAAAACCCAATAGTCCCCCCCACCCACGTTTTGTCTTTATTGAATTTGACGCCGATCATCTCGCCTTTGCTGAGGCGGACGAGGTTGATGGCGAGCGTCGGGGCGGCGTCGACTTCGGGCCAGAGGAGGAGCATCCGGATTTCGGCTTTGACGCGCTCACCGTCCGGCGTGAGGAGCGCAGGCTCGTAGCGGACTTTCCGCTGGAGCATCCACTGATTATGGTCGGCGGGCGGGACGGCGGCTACGTCGGCGGGCGTTACATGGAATTTGACGCCGGAGCCGGAGAATGAGTACAGCGGTTTCAAGACGTAATTCTCCAGATCGTCGGGCACTTCGGGAAGGTCGCTGAGGAGGGTGCTTTGCGGCACGAACGGGCTGCGCAGGTGCGGCATCAGGCTTTTCGAGATACGGAAAAACCAGTTCGGATGCCCCGCCCACCGCACCTCAAGGTCGGGGTCCTGGAAGGAGAACTGCATCTGCGCGAGCACATCGGGGCGCTGGGTCAGCTCATCGAAAATGACGCGGTTGTAGATGCGCTTGATTTGCGTCCGGACGCCGTCGCGGTCGTAAAAAAGCTGATTACCGGCCTTCTCGACGTGCGTTATATCCACGGTACGAATACCAACGAGCTGCTCGGTGATCGCAAAATCAACCGCCGTCCCCTGCGACCAAGGGTCTACTTCGAGTAACACCACATGCTCCGGCGCCTCATCGGCGAGGATGGTGCGGCGCAGGAGCGGCAGGTAGCTCTCGCGGTCGAAGCCGTTGAAGAACGACGACATCTCGGCCGGCACCGGGAAGTGGCGACGGAAGGCCTCGCTCAGCATCACCTCATACGCGAACAACGACGGAAAGCCTTGCAGCTCAATGAGCTGCGGCGTCAGCTCGCCGTGCTCGTCGGCGCAGATCGCGAAGTCGATGGCGAGCCACTGCGTGTGCGCGTCTTCGTGCGGCACTTCCAGGCCGGGCGGCACGGCGCCCGCCGTGAGGCGCGCCAAATCCGGCCCCGCCAAGACGGCCACGATATCGGCCACGGCCTGCTGGAGGCGCGCCGCCAAGGCCGCCGGGACGAAAATCGGCGTTTCGGCCACGCGGAAGGCAATCTTGCGGCCTTGCCCGAAAGAGGCGTTCAAATCGGCCAGAAAGGCCTCGTATTTTTCTTCGGAGAAGGCGGCGTTGTACGCGGCCCGGACGGCAGGTATCATCGGGGGCGAATGTAGGGCGGAAGGGGTATATGTGGTGGGGGTTGGGGGATTGCGGAATTCATCATGAGGGAATCGTTAGCTCCCAGCTTGCGTCCACTGTTGTAGGGGCGGGCTTTGTGCCCGCCCGCGCCACGGGGCTGTTGGCCACGTATCCTTAATAAAGGATCGATTTCCCCTGACACGTAAAACCGCACTGTGTAACGCGTCCCCCGCCCGACCTTTACCCCTATGAAACGCTTCCTCTCCTTCCTCACGCTTTTACTGCCGCTCTATCCTCAGGCCATTATGGCGCAGCCGGGACGAGCGGTCTGGACGAAAACGGTGACGTCGCCGGACGGGCGGCTGCGGCTGGAAGTCGAGGAGAACGCGCAGCAGCAGGTGCGGTACAGCCTGAAGCTCAATGACCGCCCTGTGGTCAATAGCAGCGCGCTGGGGCTGGTTTTGAGTGGAGGCGCGCCGGATTTCAGTCAGAAGGTACACGTCGGGCAGCCCGTCGCCGAGCCGACGTTGCACGACGATACCTGGACGCCCGTGTGGGGCGAAACGCGCACCATCCGCAACAATATACCGCGAGCTGCTGCTGACGCTCGACTTGGATGCTGCCAACGGCGCGTCGCAGAAGGCAGGGCCGCAGATGCTGGTGCGGTTCCGCGTGTTCAACGACGGGCTGGGGTTCCGGTACGAGCTGCCGAGACAGGCGGGAATGCCGCCGTACGTGCGGGTGCTGCGCGATGCGACGGGGTTCAATCTGCCCGCCGACCCCACCGCGTGGTGGCTGCCCGGTGATTACGACACGAACGAATATTCCTACACGCACTCGCTGCTCAGCGAGGCGGCCGGGAAGCAAAGCAACGCGCCGGAAATCGGGCTGAAAGCGCCGCCGCCGTACGCCGGAGCCGGAACGGGCACCGTGGTGCAAACGCCGCTGATGCTCAAGCTCCCCGCCGGAACGGGCGGCGCGAAACCGCTTTACGTGAGCCTGCACGAGGCCGCGCAGATTGATTTTCCGGCGATGCAGCTCAATGTCGGTCGGTCGGGGATGGACCTCACGGCGCACCTGACGCCGAGCGCCGTGCAGCAGCCCACGCTGAGCGGCAGCGTGCCGGTGGCGGCATTCCTGCAAACCCCTGCCGTGACGCCGTGGCGCACCGTGGTGGTGAGCGAGAAGGCGGCGGATCTACTGGCGTCGAAACTGATTCTGAACCTCAACGAGCCGAGCAAGCTCAGCGGCGACGTGAGCTGGATTAAGCCGCAGAAATTCATCGGGGTGTGGTGGGAAATGCACGTCAATCGCTCGAAATGGAGCTTTTCGGATAGCAGCAACCTCAAGCTCGCCACCACCGACTGGACGAAGCTCCGGCCGCACGGTCGGCACGGCGCCAACACGACGAACGTGAAGCGCTACATCGATTTCGCCGCCAAGCACGGCTTCCCGAGCGTGTTGGTGGAAGGCTGGAACGTGGGCTGGGAAGACTGGTATGGCAACTGGAAAGAAGAAGTGTTCGATTTCGTCACGCCATACCCCGATTTCAACGTGAAGGAGCTTCAGCAGTACGCCGCCTCGAAGGGTGTGAAGCTGATGATGCACCATGAAACCAGCGGCTCCGTGACGAATTACGAGCGCCGCCTGCCCGCCGCGATGGACTTCATGCAAACCCACGGCTACGACGCCGTGAAGACCGGCTACGTCGGGCGCATCATCCCGCGCGGTGAGCACCACGATGGCCAATGGATGAGCAATCACTTCGCCCGCGTGGCCGACGCGATGGCGCAGCGCAAGCTCATGGTGGATATGCACGAAGCCGTGCGCCCCACCGGCCTCTCGCGGACGTGGCCGAACTGGATGGCCTCGGAAGCCGCCCGTGGCAATGAGTTCAACGCGTGGAGCCAGGGCAACGCCCCTGACCACGAGACCATTCTGCCGTTCACGCGTCTGATGGGCGGGCCGATGGATTACACGCCCGGCATCTTCCAAATCAACCTCGAATACTGGAACGCCGCCGACAATAAGGGCCGCGCTGTGCACACCACGCTCGCCAAGCAGCTCGCGCTGTATCTGACGATGTATTCGCCGCTGCAAATGGCCGCCGATCTTCCCGAAGCCTACGACGCGCACCCCGACGCGTTCCAGTTCATCAAAGACGTACCCGTGGATTGGGCCGATTCGCGCTACCTCGCCGCCGAGCCGGGCGAGTACGTGGTGGTGGCGCGGCAGGATAAAGCCGGACCCGACTGGTACCTCGGCGCCATCAGCAACGAGCAGGCGCGCACCCAAGCCGTAACACTCGATTTCCTGCCCGACGGTCAGAAATTCGAAGCCACCATTTACGCCGACGCCCCCGACGCGTCGTGGGATAAAAACCCGATGGCCTACCGCATCAGCAAGCAAACCGTCACGCGGAAAACCGTACTGAAGCTGGCGTTGGCGCCCGGCGGCGGCGCAGCAGTGCGGTTTGTGGCGCTGAAGAAGTAGCGCCGGGAGCTTTGTGGGCGGATATGTGCTTTGGTGATGAGCGGATCTGAGGTTTAGATTTTAGTGCTTAGAGCGGTTTCGTCCTCGGTGTACAGTCGCTCAATGCGATCCTAACCCCTGATCCCTGATCCCTCTCCAATATAAGATGGAAGACGAACGGCTACATATGCAATTTCCGAAACTGTTCTTCGTTTGAGGTATGAGTTGACCTCGGATCAACTCGCTGAGGTGCAGCTAGTACATCGGGCAACAAGAAATTTATCGAGGGTATACGCAAGTTTGCACTAGCTTTGCCGCATCATACAAAAATAACTAACCTCCTCTAGTTATGAAATTGGGTTGGCTTGCCTGCTGCATTGCCTTGTTGCCGTGTACTACTAATGGTCAAAACTGGTGCAAACCATTGCGAATATCTACAACACCGGATCAGACAATAGAAACCGGAAATGATGTTCAACTCAGTGTTACATCTGCGGTATCGGGTAATGCGTTAGCTTTCGATGGCGTTGATGATTGTGTTGAGATATCGACGCGCGCCTACGGCATACCATTGCGATATTTACCAACCGCCAATGATTTTACTATCCAGTTCTGGGCACGCCCAACAGCAATTCATGAGATTGACGTCCAGAGTAATACCGGCGGAGCCGGGTTTTCTGGCCAGCGATACGCATTAGCTCCCCTAATGGGTTACTTATATTGGGGTAACAACGATGCAGGGGTAGGCATTTCGGTTGGCACCAACGGGGTCACCGTTTATGAGGCTGGAGGTGTTACGATATCTCCTGTACTTGTGTGGTCAGGAAACATCACGACTTGGGCACATATTTCGGTTACGTACGCAGGAGGCAAACCACGTTTATATGTCAATGGTGCACTTAAGGCCACAGGCAACATCAGCACTTTCCAAAACGTTCATCCTTCTCTGAACCTTGGTGGTATTGCGGGGAACCATTATCAAGGCGATTTGGACGAAATCAGAATTTGGGACCGTCCGCTGGATACATACGAACTCCTTTATGATCACTATAATGTATTGGGAGCAGCCACCGCCAGCCTTGTAGGCTATTGGCGCTGTGATGAGGTAACGGGTAATCAAGCCTTCGACCTTGCCGACGCCCACAACTCAGGCTATTTGACCACAACCACCGTTGGACCGGCGAAAGGCCCACAACGTGTAGCCTCGACAGCTCCCTTATTACCACCTACTGCCTATCGATGGTCTCCGGCTACAGGCCTTTCCTCAACCTCCAGTAGCCAAGTGGTAGCTGCGCCGACTGCCACCACCACCTATACGATCTCCCCCATTTATGGTGGCACCTGCGGTGTTGCTACTGCCTCAGTTACGGTTACGGTCGTCCCTGCCAATGCTACCCCCCCGAATAATGCCCAGCAGGATGTTAATCGTAACTGGACTCAGAAAAGCTTGTACGATGTGCAAGGCAATGTAGTCGGTAGCCAAAAGCAATTCTACGATGCGCTTGGGCGTCCTACTCAGAGTCAGGTCAAAAGTATGAGTAGTGGTCAGGTTCTAGCTACTCAGACGTTATATAACCGTGCGGGTGTAGGAGTACTTACCACACTGCCTGCACCAATCAACAATACCGGTTACAAGTACCACGATCACTTTATCACTACTGCCGGCATTCCCTACGGTCCGCCACACTTTGATGGCCTGTCGCAACCTCTACCGCCCGACCAGTCGGTGCCTGGTACGGTAGGCTGGTACTATATACGGAGAACACACGTGAGCCTGCTACGCCCGTTGCGAGTCAGCCGTATGTGCTGACAGAAGTCTTTGAGGATCCGATTGGAGGCGTGAAGCGAGCGCCCGGCTTAGGAGACGAGCTGCAAATGGGAAGCGGGCGGGAAGTCTTCACGCGGAAATATTCGTTACTTAATGAATTGGAGCATTACGCAAAATTGCGCGATAACTTCGTGCCAGGTAGCCCCTCACCTTCCACTTACCAAAGCGGATACAAAACAGTCAGCATTGACTCAGACGGACGCGAAATGGTCGTGTTCACTAATAGCGAAGGACAAACTTTGGCAACCTGCCAATCAGATGTTTCCTATCCGGAAAGCACTTTGAATGGAACCGCACATGCTTGGCTAGGCGATAAAAAATATCAAGAAATTCATCTTTCTTCGAGCGCTGCCAGCAGTGGTCTAGTACCAGTATCAATCAATCTCGTGGGCTTTACTATCAGCGGTCAGTTGCGGCCAGCTGAGATTAAGATTACTGACCTCAGAGGTAGTGGATTACCGCAAGTAATTACTGGTATAGGGCCTCAGGTTTTACAATTACCACCAAGCTGTTACCGGATAGAAGCAGTATTCGCAGGAGTAAATTTTAGCTACCCAGTTCGCTATGGTCATTTTTCGTATAGTTTCTATAACGATCAAGGTATCAATGTTGCTACAATTGCGCCGAAGGGAGTAGCCGAAATATTACCTGCCGATATCAGTAGCGGTCTTGACGCTACCCCTAACTTCGTTACTGTTTCTAGCTATGATTCGCGCGGTCAAGTACTTGCCATCACTGACCCAGATCGGGGCCGCTCGGCGTTTGTTTACCAGCAAGACGGCAAGTTGCGCTTCAGTCAAAGTGCTGCGCAGGCGCAGACTGGCTCTTTTTCCTATCTCAACTACGATCGGCTCGGGCGGATTCTAGAAACTGGTGAATGCGCAGCCGGTCTCCTAACATTTGAGGAGCATAGCACAACTACCCCGGCTACCAATAGCGTACTTCATAACACGATACTCGAAAACCGCACCCGTGCCGGCGGATTACCTGCTGCCGCTTGTTCGCAACGTCGGAGTATTTGGTACGACCGTCCGTTTCAGGATGCTCCCCTTGGTACCGACAGAGTACAGCAGTTCGTCTTGGGTGCCGTTGCAAAGACGGCCTATGATGGTACTACCACTTGGTTTAGTTACGATGAGTTTGGAAAGGTGAGTTGGGTAGTACAGGACTTGCCCGGCGTGGGCGTAAAAACATTAGACTATACCTACGATTTTCTGGGTAATCTGCTAGAAGTGGCTTATCAGAAAGGCGAGCCTGATGCCTTCTTTCATCACTACGAGTATGATGCTGACCAACGCCTCTCACGCGCTTACACTAGCATCGATGGCATCACGAAATCTCTATTAGCGCACTACCTCTACTACCTCCATGGGCCACTCAAACGGGTAGAGATCGCCGACCCGTTGCAAGCCATTGATTATGCCTATACGATTCAGGGCTGGCTCAAATCGATCAATCAGCCGAACGCCGCCGCTGATCTTACCCCCGACGGTCCAGCTACAACCGGAATACCAGCCGACTTATTCGCTGCCCAATTAACCTATTTCCCGAACGACTACACCAGCCGACAGGTGCCCACTGCCTCGACACCGCGAAACTTGCCAGGCACTCCACAATACAACGGGACCATTTGGGCTAATCACTGGAAAACTCCTTCAACACCCGATATCCGGATGTATGGGTACCAGTACGATCCAAAAAATCAACTAACACAGGCCGACTTTGGTACTCTCGAACCTAACTCAATCACTTTTCAACCGCACCCGGCCAATGCTTACGCGGAGGGCAATCTTAGCTACTGGGGTGGTCCAGTGTAAACGGACAGTTAGCTAAGGTAGGTTGGTTTTGATTTCGTGTTCAAATTGGTGGGGCGAGCGGTAGCCGAGGGCGGAGTGGCGGCGGTCGAGGTTGAAGTAGGTATCGAGGTACCAGGCGAC
>JANNMJ010000246.1:0-76549 GCA_031397815.1 Hymenobacteraceae bacterium | reverse complement strand
CAAGTGGATGCGCTGCGTGTGCGCTGCGTGTGCCCGGCGTGTGCCCGGCGTGTGCCCGGCGTGTGCCCGGCGTGTGCCCGGCGTGTGCCCGGCGTGTGCCCGGCGTGTGCCCGGCGTGTGCCCGGCGTGTGCCCGGCGTGTGCCCGGGGTAGTCGGCGCAAAGCGCCGCCAACCCCGGGCTTTGGAAAAGAACCCCGTTGGGGTTCGCGTGTCGCGTTTCATCGGGGAACCCCAACGGGGTTCTTCTCCAAAGCCCGGGGTTGATTTCGCAGAAATCTACCCCGGGCTACGCGGGCTACGCGGGCTACCCCCCCAAAAAAACTACTTCCCCGCCTTCAACCGCCGCTGCCGCCTTACCGCCAGAATAATCAGCAAAATCGTGGCTGGCCCGGCCCACCAGATCCAGCGGCGCTGACCGGGGAGCGGGGCGCGCTGGGTAACGTTGGAATCAACGGCGCGCAGGACGATTTCGTCGGCGTCGGGTTGGGCTTTTATTACTACATCGCCCACCCCGCCCTGCTCGAACGGCACGAGGGTCGATTTTCCGTCGATCTCAAATAAGATTCCGCCCACCACGCGCTGGTCCGGCTCGCCGGTGGTGGTGAGGGCTAGGAGGGTGAGCGCGTATTCGTCGGGCTTGCCGGTGGCTTCTACTTCCGTGACGCGGAAGTTGCGCACCACGATGTACTGCGGACCTACCCCGGTGGTATACGTCTGCTCATCGCCGGTGCCTTGCGCCATCGGCATCTGCTGCACGCCCGTCGTCTGGGCCAGCGGGCGCAGGGGGAGGCTTGTCAGGAGCAGCAGCAGCGCAAGAGCGGGGAACGCGGGAGAGAAACGCATCAGTATAGAAGAAGACGAAAACAGCCACCTGACAGGCGAAAAGCCCCCGCCAACGGCCAAGCGAACCGCGAAATTGGCGATGCCCCCGCGATTCGTCCCTATCGCGCTACTCCCTGATTGCTCAGTGGCGGTGAAACGTTCATTTAAGGGGGTGAACGGCGCGGAATACTCAACAGAAACTCTACGGCCCGGCGCTCGGAGTAGTAGCGGTCGCCGCGCGGGAAGGATTCGGCGAAGCCGCAATGGCCGCCGTCGTCGGGAATCTCCAGATAGAAAAACTCGCTCGCCTCGGCTTCGGCGATGGGGTAGCACGCGGGCCACGGCAGGAACGGGTCGTTGCGGGCCTGCACGAGCAGCGTCGGCACCCGAATGCCCGACAGATACTGCTGACTGGCGGCGTGGGCATAGTACGCCGCCGCCGACGCAAACCCGTGCATCGGGGCGGTATACCGGTCGTCAAAGGCCTCGAACGATTGCAGCGCCTCGTACCCGCTGAGGTCGAGGGCGGCGGGGTGCTGCACGGCCTTCGCGGCCAGCTTGCCACGCAACGAGCGCAGAAACCGCGTGAGGTACACGCGGTTTTGCCACCGCGAGATGTGGCGCGCGCCCGCCGCCAGCTCCACGGGCGCCGAGAACGTCACGGCCCCCCGAACGGCACCGGGAACGTGCGCCGCGTCTTCGCCGAGGTATTTGAGGGAAATGTTGGCGCCCGCCGAAAACCCCACGAGCCACACGGTGCGGTAGCCGCCCGCCGCCGCCAGCGCGTGCCCGATGACCGTGTGCAGGTCGGCGGTATCGCCGAGGTGGTAGGCGCGCAGGAGGCGGTTGGGGCCGCCGGTGCCGCAGGAGCGGTAGTTCCACGCCAGCACGTCGACGCTGGCATGCTGGTGCAGGGCGCGGGCCATTCCGCGCACGTAGGGCCGCGTGGTATCGCCTTCCAGCCCGTGCGAGATAATCGCGACGGTATCGGCGGCGCCCGTCGGGTGCCGCAGCCAGTCGAGGTCGAGGAAATCGCCGTCGGGTAGCTCCAGCCGCTCGCGCTCGTACGCCACATCGGGCACGGTGCGGAAAAGCGCCGGCGCGATGGTTTGCAGGTGGCCGTTCCAGAGCAGCGGCGGCGCACGGTGACCAGAGGCAGGGAGCAGAGGCATCGGCCGGAAAGTTACGCGGGGAATGGGGCGGGGGGGATGTGGGGTGGGCGTTTCTGATTGACAGATTACGCCTTGCGCGCGTGGCCCGGGGTAGATTTCTGCGAAATCAACCCCGGGCTTTGGAAAAGAACCCCGTTGGGGTTCCCCGATTGAACGCATCATGTGAACCCCAACGGGGTTCTTCTCCACAGCCCGGGATTGGCGGCGCTTTGCGCCGACTACCCCGGGCTACCTTGCGCGGGCCACCCCGAGCACTCTACCCAATCTTCTTCCCACTCATCGCCTGCTTCACACTAATATCCATCACACGCTCGGCGAACGGGCGGGTGGCGTCGTCGAGGGCGTCGGCGGCGCGGAGGATGGCGTCTTTGTCGGGGGCGGCGAGGGTGGTGCGCAGGTGCTCGACGTGCGTGGTGGTGGCGTCGATTTCGGCGGGCGTGAGGTGCTGGCCGTGCTTGCGGAGGAACTGCGTGGTGTGGTAGAGGAGCTGCTCACCGGCGGTGCGCGCCTCGATGAGCGAGCGGGCGGCGATGTCGGCTTTGGCGTGGGTGAGCGAGTCCATGAGCATCTGCTCGACCTGCGCGTCGGTGAGACCGTATTGGGGCTTGATTTCGATTTCCTGCCGCACCCCTGACCGTAGCTCGATGGCTTCGACCTGAAGAATACCGTCGGCATTGAGGCGGAAATTGACGTCGATTTTCGGCAGTCCGGCGGGCATTGCGGGGATGCCGCGCAGCGTGAACTCGCCGAGCTTGCGGTTCTCGGCCGCCACATCGCGCTCGCCCTGATAAATGGCGAGCTTGAGGTTCACCTGCCCGTCGACGGACGTGGTGTACTGGCGCCCCGCCTTCGTCGGAATCTTCGAGTTGCGGGGGATGATCGGGTCGAGCAGCCCGCCGAGGGTTTCGAGGCCGAGGGTGAGCGGCGTGACGTCGAGGAGGAGCAAATCGCGGCGGTTTCCGGCCAGCACATCGGCCTGCACCGCCGCGCCAAGCGCGACCACCTCATCAGGGTCAAGCGACGCGTTCGCGGGCTGCCCGAAGAAGGCGCTCACCGCTTCCCGCACCCGCGGCACCCGCGTGGAACCGCCCACAAGCAGCACCGCATCCAGCTCTTCGACCTTCACGCCCGCATCCGCCACCGCCACGCGGCAGCTTTCGAGGGTGCGCGCCACGAGCGGTTCGATGAGGGTTTCGAAGGTGTCTTTGGAAAGCGAAACCGCTACCGGAGCGGGGGCACCGGGCACGGTCAGGTCGATGGTGAAATCAGTTGCTGACGAGAGGGTGCGCTTCGCGGTTTCGGCGGCGAGGCGCAGGCGCTGGGCGAAGTTTTTGTCGGCCCGCAGATCGTCGTCGGTCAGGCCGAGGGTTTGGAGCCAGTGCTGCGCGATGGCACGGTCCATATCGTCGCCGCCGAGCCACGTGTCGCCGCTCGTCGCCAGTACTTCGAAGATGCCGTTTTCGAGGCGCAGAATACTCACATCGAAGGTCCCGCCGCCGAGGTCGTAGACGGCCACGGTGGTCGGACGGTCGGGCGCTTGTTGCTGCTGCTGATCGAGGCCGTAGGCGAGGGCGGCGGCGGTCGGCTCGTTCACAATCCGCAGCACGTCGAGGCCCGCGAGGCGCCCGGCGTCGCGGGTGGCCTGCCGCTGTGAGTCGTTGAAATACGCCGGCACCGTGATGACGGCGCGGTTGACGGGCGTCTTGAGGGCGTGCTCGGCGCGGTGTTTTAGCTCCCGCAGAATCAGCCCGGACAGCTCGATGGGGGAGTAGTAACGGTCGCCGACCCGGACGCGGACGAGGCCGTCGGGGTCGCGCTCATCTTCCACCACCCGGTAGCCGAGCTGCCCGAGGTGGTCGGCGAGGTCGCGGTAGCTCTTCCCGAGGAGCCGCTTGACGGAATAAATGGTGTGCGCGGGGTCGGTTTCGAGCTTCAAGCGCGCCTCATCGCCGACGAGCAGCTCGCCGTCGGGCGCAAAATGGATGACCGACGGCACGATGGTGCCGCGCCCGAGGTCGTTGATGGCGCGTGGCACCCGCGTTTCCGGATGCACATACGCCACGAGGGAATTGGTGGTGCCGAGGTCGATACCGACAATCAGCTCCTGCTGTTGAAGCGCACCGGTGGCAAGGTTGATGGCGACTTTGGCCATTGGAAGAGAATGCTGAGGCGAGGAAATGAGTGAGCCGCCCAACGGCGGCCCGATGCCGATAGTCGGCGGCGACGGATGTGGTTACGGCCGCACCGGGCGCGACCAACGCACCACCGGTCGCGCGACCTGAACCGGTGCAAAGGTCGGGCGGCGCCGGGCAGTGGACGCCCAACGGGGTTCGACGGGCGCGGCTTTTACCTACGCAGCCGCGCCGCCCGCCGCCGCCGCAGCTTCAACGAATACAGCCCGTACCCAATGCCCGTGAACGTAAGCGCCGCCGCGAGCCACACCAGCGGGTGCTGCCACCACGGCGCCGCTACCAACAGCGGAATGCGCAACCGGTTCAGCGCGGGCCGACCGGGCGCCGCTTCGCCCCGGATTTCAAGCGTGTATTTGCCCGGTGAGATGCCGCGCAGCACGAGCCGCCGGGGCGTGTCGAACCACGGGGTGGGCGGGGTGGTGGGGGCGTTGGGCACCAAGCGGTAGGCAAACCGCGCCTGTTCGGAGCTGAAGGCGTCGGTGAGGGCCAGATCGAGCCCGACGAACGCGAGCGGGTCGCTCGATAGCTTGAGAGCGGGGGGGATGGTGCCGTTATGCGGCACGAATTCCTCTTTGGCCCCGGCGCGGGTCAGGCGCCGGGTGGCGGCCACGAGCAGCCGGGCGCGGGGTGCCCCGGCCACGCGCCCAAATCGGCCCGGCTGAAACTGATACACCCCGCCAATCCCCCCCACCCAGCCGATAAGGCCGTCGTTGGTGTCGGTGGTATTTCCTTCGAACAGGGCGGCACACCGGTTCAGCTCTGGCGCCGACAAACCTTCGGGCGCCCCGAAAACTGCCAGCTCGCGCGCGGCGGGCCGCACCCGCACCAGCCCGTCGAAGGTGCTGACCCACAGCTCCTCGGGGTTACGCTGAAGCACCGCCGCGACGGTGGCGCTCGGCAAGCCATCGGCAGTGCCGAACTGGTTAATCAGCCCGCGCTCGCGGTCGATGAGCAGCAAGCCTTGGTCGCGCGTGCCGACCCACACGCGGCCCGGCCCGGCGGCCGTCACGCACAAGGCGGCATCGGTGGGGAGCCGACGGCGGGCGGGCTGCCGCAATCCAAAATGCGCAAAGCGCCCGTCGTTCGGGTCGAGCCAAAACACCCCGTCGATAGTCGCGAGCCAGAGGGCGCCGGGGTGGCCGGGGTCGGGTGCCAGTCCCAGCACCTCTTGCCCCTGAAGCGGCCAATCGGGGCGCCCGCTCCCCACTTGGTACGCTCGCTCGGCCACAGGGTCGAGGCGATACAGTCCCGTAGCGGTGCCGCCCCAAAGCTGCCCCAGCCCATCGAGGACGAGCGCCCGACCCGCCGGTTCGCGCTCGCCGGACGGCATCGTGAAATACCGCACCATCCCGGTGAGCGGGTCGAGGGTGCCGAAGCCGAACACTTCATCGGCCACCACGAGGCGCCCCGTCGGGGTCGGCAGCACGGCGTAGAACACGGGCGCGCCGTGGTCGGCCTCGGCGCGCGTCACCCGCCACGGCCGTAGCGGCGCAGTGGGCGAATCGGCGGCCTGCGTGAACGTGCCGCTATACGTGCTGATGAGCAAGCGGCGGTCGGGGAGCCGCACGATGCACCGGGCGCTCGGCGCGGTTTGGCCGTTGCTGGTACCCACCGCCGCCACCTGCGGCCGCACCGGGCGCACCCGAAACGTGCCGCGCACCCGCTGCGCCCACGCCCACCAGCTCCCCAGCCCATCGGCCATCACCACGAATGCGGTATCCTGCGGCGGCAGGTTCGTGAGCGTCGTCCGCACTTGCGGCTGCGGGCTGGCGGGGGCGCGTAATTCCACCAGTTTCCCCCGGCACACCCACGTCAGCGCCCCTTCTTTTTCAGGCGAGACGAGCGGCGTGAAGCGCGCCTCGTCCGTGGCGGGCAGCCAGCGTTGACGCTCCTGCCAGCGGTTTGCCGGTCCGCCCTTCCCGCTCAGCTCAAAAAGCGCCGTCGCCGTGATGAGCCGCAACGGCCGCGCATCCGGCACGGGCACCCCAAAAGCGGGCGTCGGGATGATGGGGCCGCCGGGCTCGCCGGTCGGCGTAAGCTCGACCAACGCTGGCCCGGCGAGCGTCGCCCAAACGCCGCCCGCACCTCCTGCCTCGGCGCAAAACGCATACGCGCCGCGCCCCACGCGCACCCATCGCGCCGGGCCACTTCGCGCCCCAGCAGGGTCAAAAACACTGATACGTCCCGATTTCGACCCCACCCACACGTGCCCCGTGCGCGGGTGGCACCACACGAGGTCGGCGCCGGGCTTATCGGCCGGGGGCAGCGTGAGCGGCACCGCGCGCAGCGTGCCCGTACGCGCCTCGAAGCAGTAGAGGCCGATATCGGACGCTATCCAAAGCCGGTAAGCGTGGTCAAAAGCGAGGCTCCGCACCATCGCCAGCGGCAGCTGCGGCCCACGCCGGATGAAAGTAGAGAGGGGGAGAAGGTCGAAACCATCGAACCGAAACACGCCCTCATCAGTGGCGAGCCACCGAAAGCCCGCCTCATCCAGCGCCGCCTGCTGCACCTGCGCCCGGCTCAGCACGGGGTCGGGCGCCCAAGCGGCAGGCAGGTGCGTGCCGCCGCCCACCGCGCCCGGTGCCATCAGCAGCAACGAGGCCCAAAACAGAAGGCACCAGCAGCGCACAAGCTTCCGCATCAGCAGCCGGCAACGGAGAAGCACCCGATGCACGGGTCAAAGAAACGCAGGAGAAGGTGGTGGTGAGCAGAATACGCGGGGAAAGCTCATAACCCGACAAGCCGTTCACAGTAGACCTGTATGCGTTTTTGCCGTTTCGCTACGTGCGTTCTGCTCGCATTACCTTTCAGCGCAGCACGGAATGCGCAACAACCGGATTTTCCTTTAATCTGCTTTAATAGAAAATGGAGCTGATCATTACACAAGTTGAAAAAACGTATCATCTCCCAAAAAATATAACTGAGAGTGATTTGCGGTATTACTTCTTTTTGGGAAGCTTTTTTATTCGCTCAGATAAAAACTCCATCTGCGCAGAATGGGAGTGGATTCCCTTACTAGATTTTGTCTATTGCCTTACCTATGTAGCCTTGGAGCTAAAAAACCGCACTTCCGATGAAGCATTCGTCGACTTCACGGAAAACGACGAAAAACTTTTTCTTTCAAGAACAGACGACAGCTTAACTATTCGGGCCTCTTTTTCTGATGAAATGATTGAGGTGCCATTAAGCGTATTCGTCAAAGAAGTATCGAGGGTCTCTGGGGAATACCTCGACGGACTTGCCGCTCAATATCCCAATTTGAGCAGAAATTCATTCTTTAGAAAGACCTTGAATTTGACCAAGCTTTTGGTGTGAATGCTGAGTGCTTATCGCGTACTAGCAGGGAGCACATGGCCCATGAGCCATTCCGATTTGTTGTATCAGGCTCTAGCGGCGATTCCCAAATCATATAAACGCAAAGAGGGCCGTTCCCCTCACGGAAACGGCCCTCTTTGTTGGTTGCGCCCACGATAGGCTGCCCGTTATAGAACCACTGATTGCCAGTGGGTAGCTACTGACGAGGACGCCTGCGCTACAAACCCATCAGATGTTCAGCTTCACGAGCTTCATACCCAGCTCGCTTTTTTTCTTGTAGTAGTCGGCAATCATCACGTAGCCCGGCTTCGCCGGGTAAAGGAAGGAAGAGTTGGCGCTGTTGGTCATGTCGATTTTGTCGACCACGTACTTGCCGTTTTCGCCGAAGGCAATGTTACCAATGATACGCTTGGTGCCTTCGCCTTTCTCCTTGTCGAAGTTGATGTACACGGCGTTGAACTGCGTGTTAGCATCGTTTTTCTGCATAAACTGATAATCAAAGTCACCCTGCGACTTCATGATGTGGCCCAGCAGGCCCGCGCCCATCAAACCGCTACCGGCCGGCAGCTGCGCGTTCGATACATCCTTAGGGTAGAATTTGACGCTTGCCAGCGTACCCTGCGGGTCTAGCTCAAAAATGAACAGGTTACCGATTTTTCCTTTCGATACGCTCGCGCCGCGGCCGCCCAACGCGGTGAGTGCAATGCCCAAGCCGTCGCCTACAATCTTAAACTGCTCGGCTACGATGTACATGCTGCCATTGGCCGCCCGCACGATGGAGTGGTTGTAGTTCACGTAGTTGTCCTCAAGGCTAGGCTTGGCCTCGGCGGGCATCAAGGCCATTATTTGGTTACTCCAGCCATAGTTCTTGGTGCTTACCAGCTTCCCGGCTTCGCTGAAGCGCTTGATGTAGAAACCCAGGTTTTTATTGACAAATGGCTTGTCATCAAGCTTGTAGAATTCACCGACGGCTACGAATTCGCGCGTTTGAGAGTCGAAGGTGAATGAGCTGAGCGAGAGCTGCTCTGTTTTGCTGGTTTCCACGGGCAAGTCCATCACCTTCTTGCCGGTTTCCGCGTCGATGGCCACCATGTAGGAGGTGAATTTTTTCGACATAATCCCGTCGCGACGCATCATCATGCCCAACACGTACTTTTCGGTCGTTTCGGTGAGAACTACCGACTCGTACTGCTTTGATTTTTCGTCCGACGCCAGGTGCCATTTTACCTTCAGGTTGTCGTCGTACATATCCAAGGTGTAGCCCTTTGCCAGCCCCGTGTAGCCGTTGCGCACAAAGCCCTTGCCCGGTACTGGAAATACCGTCATTCCGGCCATCATGTTGCCCCCCGTGGCATCCTCCAGCCGTAGCTGGTTCTGAATCATCATCTTGTCTCCTTTGGAGAGGTCATGAATCACCTTGGTGCCCAGCTTTTTCAGGCCGGTGTCGTAGGTTTCCAACTCCAGGGTTTCATCCTTGGAGTTGTAGAAGTAGAAGGCGAACGCCGAGCCGTTGAACGTCTTGGCGAGCAGCGCCACCCTACCCGCCGGCTTCTGGATGGTAATGCTGGATACTTTCGTCAAATCCTGGTCGTAGAAATCGAGCAGGTAATTGTCGTTCTTGCGGTCGGCCTTGTCGCCGCGGGCAAACATCACGTAGCCCTTTACCTCGTTGCCGGCGTAAATGGGTGATAGGGCCGAGCGTTGCATGTTCCGAATGCCCTCGAGGGTTTTGGTCTGGGCGAAGCCACCGATGGCTGACAACGCGAGTAGAGCTGCCAGAGCAGCGCGCTTGATAAATGACACGGGGTAGGGGTAAAAGTTGGTAGTGTTGTGAAAGTTGATGCAAAGTGGCTAGCGGCGGGTAGCCCGGGCTTTCGCCGATTTCGGAAACAGCAGTTTGTTGAATCGGCCGTCGGCGTACTGCTGCTGGTACTGGGCTTTGAAATCGGCGGCCGCGCGGTCGTCGCTGCTCAGGGCGCCGACAGTGTAACGGGCCGCAAGGGCATACTCATCAGCCGGGGCCGCAGTGTCGGTCGTCGCAGTGTCGGTCGTCGCAGCTTGGGTGAAGCACGCGACCAAGCCCGGAAAATCCTCATTGCGCAAGCCGTTCAGGGAGTAGAGCAGGTCGTTGAATTGGGCCGGGTGGTGCTTGTTGATGTTCGACACTACTTCGCTGTAGGTGTGGGCGAGCAGGTGCTCGCGCAGCTCGTACAAACTCAACAGCACCATCGAATGCAGGTAAGAGTTGCGAGGATGTTGGGGTAACAGCAGCAGGGCCTCGAAAAGGGCGTGGTCGTAGCAGTCGAAGTCGAACCAGCTTTGAATAACCTCCAGGCGGCTCACGTAGCGGATGCGGGCAAACTCCGGCGAGCCGGCCGGCTGCACCCCATCGGCCACCTTGCCTTGAGCCAGGGTGTTCAGGTAGCCCATGCGCTTCACGCAGTCGGGGTGGGTTTTCAGCGTGTCGGTAGTTTGCAGCACCGTTTCCTCGGTTTTCACCGTGAATATGGACTTGGGCCGGGCTGCCACCCCCTCAAAGGTTTTCGGAAACTCGGCGCAGCTGAAGTAGGTGCTGAGGTTAGCGCCCTCGGCCGTTTCGGGCTCGTTGATTTTGTCGAGTATCTGTAGGGCGCGGTAGGCTTGGGTAGGGTCGAAGGTGGTGCGGGTCAGCAGCACGTAGCCCAACGAGTCGGCCTGCTTTTCGAAGCGGCGGCTGTGATAGTTGTAATCGAGCGAAAAGCCCAGGGCGAGGGCCTTGATCTGGGAGCTGATGTTGTATTCGGAGTTGATAATGCGACGAAACTCGCGCTTCATCTCCTTGCTGTGCAGGACCGTCAGGCGCTCCTGCAAGGTTTTATCCATGTGCCGGCAGCTTATGTGCGCCAGCTCGTGGCAGAGGATGAAAGCCAGCTGGCTTTCGTTTTCGAGGCGCACCAGCAGGCCGATGTTGAGCATCACCGCGCTGCTGCCCACGGCGTGGGCGTTGGCGTCGGGGTTGCGGGTGAGCACCAGTTTCACTCCAGCAGGCAGCTGGGGGTTGGCCTGGAGGATGCGGGCAAACACCTGCTGCACGTAGGGCTCCACTACGGAATCGAGCAGGGCCGTATGGCGGATGGAGTTGTATACGTCCTGCGACGCTTCGCGCGCCACCTTGCGGTAATGCTCGCGGTAATCGCTGTTGCCGGTTTTGGGCAGCACGTAATGGCTTTGCACCGCCTTGCGGTGGGCCACCGCCAACTGAAATACCCGGGCCGTATCGGTGGTGTAATAGGGTAAGTAGGGAGCCTGCTGCGCGACCCCCAGCCTTACCAGGCCGCCGAGCAGAAGAACGAGAATCAGGATACGGCGCATCAAACCCGGAACCAAACAGATTTCTGTCAATTTCTAATAATATTACCCCAAAGCTAAAGGCGGGTGCGGAGATAACTCTGATTTCGAGGTGATTTTTCCGCCCGCAGATTAAATTTTCTCTTCTAAGCTGGCCTGTACGGCAGTAACACTTCGCCAGCGTGCAGCGGACGTCGCCGCCCGTGCCCGTTACGGACGACTTTCTGCAAGACTTCTGTGTCGATAAAGGCTATGATGCGCAGGCCAAGCGCGACTTCGTCGAAAAACGGCAATACACCGACCACGTCAGAAGCCGCGGAGAAGAACTTAGGCCGGTATTCGTAATCGCGCGCCAATCGTCGCGCCGAAAGCACACCAGTCAACCAGACGAGCGCTCCACCCGCCAGCGCCCGCCCACGGGCACAAAGCCGCGTTGCGTCGGTGGTCGTGCTGCTTCGTCATTTTCGACCGAGTTCGAGCACGCGTTGGCGAAGCTGGCCGATGTAGCGTGTATAACTTATCCAGCGTCGCAGCTGTAGTGTTCAGGCCAGTAGGGAGGCAATCCAAGGCAAAGAATCGCGTGAATCCGCTCCGTTGGCCGCGTGGACGCCTTTCAGGATCTTCCCCCGAAAGCAAAAAGGCCTGTAAGACAATGTCTTACAGGCCTTTTTATTTGATCAGGTAGCGGGGACAGGACTCGAACCTGCCAAGTCTTGTTTTTTCTACTTTGCTTCAAAAGCGCTTCAAATGCTGCAAAAAACCACTTTTTGTTCTTCCGCTAGCACAAGTCAGAACAAGTAGAAACAAGGTAAATCAAGCAAAATCTTCCCCCAAATCTTCCCCCGGGTTTCGGTCATTGGCTATCTTTGGAGTGTTAAAATACCTGCCCCCTAAGCCGATGGCCACGCTCCGTTTTCACCTTCGCGACGCTCGCGCAACTGCCCCTACACCGCTCGTACTTTACTTCTCCCACAACAGTCAAGTCAGCAAGATTCCCACAGGGCAAGCCATCCTTCCAGCACATTGGGATGCTGATGGGCAGCGCGCCCGGCGAGCCTATGTTGGTTCGCCGGAGTTGAATCACTTCCTCAAGAGCTTCGCGCTACAGGTTGAGGCAACCTACACTAAGCTCAAAACGGAATTAGGTCACGAGCCAACCGCCGCGCACGTGCGCGAATCGGTGGTCGCTGAGCGTGCTCCTAAGCGCGATGAGCAAGCCGACTTTCTGAGCGCTTACGAGCAGTTCATGCAAGTCAAGCAAATTGAGAAAAGCCAATTGACACTAAAGAAGTACCACGGCCTACGTGAGCACTTGCGTGGCTTCGCCGACTACCGCCGCTTCAAACTCACGTTCCCGGCGCTCGATTTACGCTTTTACGAACTCTTCACGGCGTACCTCATCAAGGAGAAACAACATACCAACAACACGGTCGGCAAGTACGTCTCTACTCTCAAAACCTTCTTGCGCTGGGCCGCCGACCGGGGACTTAACGAGCGTACCGATTTCACCAAGTTTAAGGTACCGACCGAAAAGGCGGATATCATCTACCTCACAGAGGCGGAGTTGATGACGCTATACCACCTTGACCTAACGGCACAGCCGACGTTAACAAAGGTCCGCGATGCATTCTGCTTCGGGTGCTTCACTGGCCAGCGCTTCTCCGATATTACTTCTCTACGTCCTGATGACATTCGTCACGACACGTGGTATCTGCACCAGCGGAAAGGACGCAAGACGGTTCAAATTGAAGTTCCACTCAATGAGTTCGCGCTCGACATCCTGCATCGTTACCGCGACAGTGGTCAGGCACTGCCAACTATGACTAACCAGCGCACCAATCTGTACCTGAAACAGCTTGGAGAGTTAGCTGGTATCACCGAACTCATCACGCAGGTACGTTACCGCGGTGCTGAACGGCTCCAGACGACAGAGCCGAAATATCGGTTTCTGACGACCCATACCGCGCGCCGCACCTTCGTTACTCTTTCGCTGGAAAAAGGCATGCGGCCAGAGGTGGCAATGGAAATAACTGGCCACCAGAGTTACAGCATTTTCAAGAAATACATTGTCTTGACAAGCAAAACCAAACGCGCGGAGATGGCTGCTGTTTGGAAGAAGCCTGCATAGTTTTAAAGGGTACTAATGCTGTCTTGTATTGGCTGGGCGGTACGCTTTCGGAGCTTGGCGAGGGAAAACGAACGGTTCGCTAGTTCGCTCCAGCAAATCCATTTTCTCGTCTTTGCGATACTGATGTTAACCGAGGCCAATGGCCCAAATATGCTCAGCAGTACCTAACACACGGGGTGTCACCGATTATTAGTAATACTGCTCAATGTAACCATACGCCTTCGCGTACAGGTCTTGGTCTTTATGTAATTGGTAGCGCAATAACGTTTCCCGCAAAGATTTGCCTACCAGCCGCTTGCCTTCTGTAGAAGTCTGCCAGCTCGGGAAGCGGACTTTCCGCACAATCGCGTCAATGTCCTTGACGATACGTTCCACTATAGCAGGCGTATCCGGGCTACGTACTTCCTGAAACAATTCCGTCAGGGCCGACTCCGCAGTCTTAGCGGGAGGTAATGCTGCTGGAGCCGACTCAGTTGCCGTCTGCATAGCAGCCTTCTCGGCTTCCAGTGTTTCGGTAGCAAGTTGGCATAGCTCCTTGATGAAGTCAATCGAAGAAATCAGGCCCTTTTCAGCACGTTCGCGCACTTTCTCAAGTCGCTCGCTCAACGCTAGGAATACAGGGTTGGCGCCGTGGCCCCCGAGGCGGCCGGCGATCTCGGTAACGAGGTGTTTGACTTTGTCGGGTGTTCGCATCAGCCCCTCTACTAACTCCGGCGTCAGAACAAGCGGGTCAAGGTGGGGGTTGACGCCTTCCACATACATATTCTCGTGGATGAGCTGCGTAGTGGCTCCACCTAAGGCAAACCAAAGCAGCCGCCCGTCATCGGTGCCCGTGGGACGGACAGAGGTGTAGATCTGCGAAAGCCAGCGGTAGTCGGTGCGGAAGGGCGCGAGTGCTGAATCGGGTGAAAGAGCCTCCCATACCCGATTCAGGACACCATAGTCGGCCGCGAAGGCGTCGCGGGCGGCGTTATCTGGCAAACAGTTTTGGGCCGCTTCCAGTCCCTCGAAGCCTATCAGCGTGCGGTCGACGTTTGGGAAATGGGATAACGCTGTGTCCACCAGATCAGGAAGGTCAGCCTTGTATTGTGCCATACTTGCTACGACCTTGGCCATCGTCTCTTCGTCGAAAGCTAAAGCACGGCCGGTATCGTCGAACACGCCGAAGTAATCGACCACCCGACCGAAGGTTTTCCTCGGGAATAGCCGGTTGGTACGGCAGATGGCTTGCAGGAGGGTATGGTCCTTGAGGCTCTTGTCGAGGTACATCGTCTGCAAAACCGGCGCGTCAAAGCCGGTCAGCAGCTTGGCTGTGACGATGAGCAGTTGCAGCGGGTCGTTCGGATCGTTGAAGCGGGCTAGCAGTTTAGCCTGTTGCTGGGTGTCGAGCGCCCATAAAGCCTTGAATTCTTTCGAATCATTGGCCGTGGTGCTGATAACGACGGCACTAGCCTCTGCTGGCAATAGGGCATCCAGTTCGTTTTTATAGAGGATACAGGCTTCGCGGTCGGGCGCTACTACCATTCCTTTGAAACCGTGCGGCGCCACTTGCGACAGGAAGTGCTGCACGATGTCTTCGGCAATGGCGCGTACCCGCTTGGGAGCTTTAAGGAAGGTGGCGAGCTGAGCGGCTTTCTTGCTGAGCGTGTTCTTGTCGCCCTCTTCCAGATCGTTGGTAAGCTCAGCGAACGCCAAATCCATCTTCTCCTTGTCGAGCCGGATATTGGGCAGACGCGGCTCAAAGCGCAACTCTAAAGTCTGCTTGTCGCGCAGCGAGTCGGGGTAGGTATAGCGCGACAGATAGCCGCCGGCGTCAGTCTCTGATCCAAACGCGGCGAAGGTGTTTTTGTCGCGTTTGTTGATCGGGGTGCCCGTCAGGCCAAACAGAAAGGCGTTTGGCAGCGCCTCGCGCATCCGGGAGCCCAGGTCACCTTCCTGGGTACGGTGAGCTTCGTCTACCAGTAGAATGATGTTATGGCGCAGATTCAGGTTTGGCGGAGCATCCTGAAACTTGTGCATCATCGTGATGATGATCTTACGGGCGTCCTTTTCGAGCAGGTCGCGCAAGCCGGCAATGTTCTCGGCATTGACCATATTGGCCACGCCGCCCATTGTGAATGTGCTGCTGATCTGAGTGTCGAGGTCAGTACGGTCGACCACGATTACGACAGTGGGTGAGGCTAAGGCCGGATGGCGCCGCAGCTTTTGGGCAGCAAACACCATCAGCAGCGACTTACCCGAGCCTTGGAAATGCCACAGCAAGCCCTTTTTCACTTGCCCGTCTACTACACGCGCCACGATGGCGTTGGCACCTTCTACTTGCTGATACCGTGCTACCACTTTCACCTTCTGTCCCTTCGGCGTAGTAGCGTAGAAGGTGAAATGTTGGAGAAAATCGAGCAGCGTTTCAGGGCGTAGCAGGCTAGCGAGCTGCTTGCCTACTTCCTGTATCCCGACCAGCTTTGCTAAAGCATCAGGGGCATCATCTTCGAGCCGCCAAGGGGCCCAGAAATCGAGTGGCGTGCGCACCCCACCGTAGAACAACTCTTTGCCCTCAGTGGCGAAACTCAACAGGTTAGGCACAAAGAAGGGCGTAATAGCCGGCTCGTACACGTGGTGAACTTCGTGTGCCCCATCAAGCCACGAGATGGCTGGCCTTACGGGGGTCTTGGCTTCTCCCAGCACTAACGGAATGCCGTTGACGAACAGCACTACGTCAGGAATTTTCAGCTCGGTGCCGGTGCGCACGTGGAGTTGCGTCGTCACCACATAGTCGTTACGGCGGGGATCGCGGAAATCGAGCAGGTGGATGGTTTCATGCTGACCGTCCGGACCAAACGGCAGCGAGTGTTCGCCGCGCAGCCATTTCCCGAAACGCTCATTGGCTCCTACCAGACCTTCGTCGGCCACGGCGCCGATGACGGCACGTAGCTTGTAAATTACCTCATCGGCGCGGGCTGGCTGCGCCTGAATGCTGGGATTAAGACGAATCAGCGCCTTTTTCACATCGGCTTCCAGCAGCACGCTAGTCTCTTCACGGGCTAAGGCGCTAGGAGGCACGTAGCGCCAGCGGGGCGGCCCAGCCGAGGCGCCACCAGTCCCATAGGTGGGCTCCGGCTCCTGTGCCCACGAAGAATCATTAAGGTTGACGCCGGTGAGCTGCTTGACAATGAAGCGTTCGACCGTATTGCTTTCAGTAAAAGTGGCGGGCATTGCTGGGCAGTACAAGTGAAGCAAACAAAGATGCTTGCCAGCCGCCGAAACCGCATCCGCCTACGCCAGTGCCAACTGAGCACGATGCTCGTCTAAGTGCATAAAGGCGATGCGCACATGCCGCTCGGTGACGAGGCGTCGCTTGCGCTCCGTCCACTGCTGAATAGCGGCGTAAACCTGTTCGGGCGTCTTCGCTCCGGCCGACTTGCGCAGATACGCCACCGACGCGAGCACTTCAAGAGAGAGCGTAGACTCGAACCCCTCGATCAAAGTCAGCAACTCTTGCAGACGCCGTCTCTGGGCAGCATTGAGGGATTGCTCGACAAAGATTCGCACCTCTTCCATTGCGTCATCTTGCAGCTTTAAAGGCTCGAAAGCACCAGCAGTGCGTTGTTCCAAGCCGCGTAGATAACGACCGTTTAGTTCATACAGGACGAAACGTACTTGGTCAGCGTATGGGCCGTAGCGCTCCGCCGTGAAGGTGAGTCGAAGCGGCTCGCCCATCTCCTGTAAGAAAAAAGCTAGCTTGTTAGCAACAAACAGGCTGGCCCGCTCGCCAAGGCGTTCATAATTGTACAAGCTCCATAAAAGCATAGCTCGGGCGGGTGTGAGCTTCGCGGGCGCTTTCGCTTCTTCTTTCTGGAGCAGCGCCTTGACGGCGGCATTCGGTTCGAACACCAGCACCTCTACGCCTTCAGCCGCAACAGGCGCCAAGTAGCGCTCAATCATCGGCTTAACCTTTTCCCAATCTAGCCCGCCATTACCGCAACCTAGTGGCGGAACGGCAATGCTACGGATGCCAAGTCCGCGAATGTCTTCTACCAGCGCCTGTAAGCCTGCCTCTACGTGGGCGTAGCTAGACTTGTAGCGCCATTCGGTTTTCGTCGGGAAGTTGATGATCCATTGCTCCCCGTGGCCTAGTGAGGCTTCACGCGCGATGAACATCCTGCCGGGCACCACCTCGCCCGCCTTGCAGGCAAGGGCGTAGGCCCGGAAATTCTCGGGGAAGCGGTCCTTGAACTGTTGCGCGATGCCCTTGCCCATCACGCCTACCGTGTTCACGGTGTTCACCAACGCCTCCACGGGCGCATCCAGCAGGTTGCCGGTCGTGTAGGTGAAAGGCATCAGAGGTAGTAAAAAGCGCCGGGGCCTTGGTTATCACCCGGATTAACGACAACAGGCATTTCCCGGCTAACCTGCCGCAACTGCTCTTGGGCGAAAGTACGCCGTTCTTCATCAAACACAACTAGACCCGTAATCCATTCCGGCGCTACGACGCTGTGTACCAAGAACTCAGCCTGCTTACACCGAAAGCGTCCCGGATGCTCCTCAGTACTCGTCCACTGGCGCGCGTAGATGTAATCCCATTCCAGTTGGGATAGGTTCTCAGGATTTGCGTATGCCGTCGTGAAGCGGTCGTAACCGTGACCGTCAGTGAATGCAAAGCGGTCGCACGCGGCCATTAGGGTTTGCGCCCGACACCCCAAATACACAATGTCGCGCTGGGGACGCTGGGGTACACCCCGAAAGCCGGTGCTGATGTTGAGCAACATCGGCGAACGCGGTCCGAAGTAAAACGGTACGTAGTCGCCCAGTGTGCCAAAAGCCTCTGGCGTTGGGTGGTCTATCGGCCGAACAACGTGCGTATGTCGATCATTCGTCAAACCGACGTTGCCGATGAAAATGTGGTTTGGGTTAGTCGACGGATGATTCCGGGTATGCATCCCGTGCCGCAGAATATATGGCAGGTTCTCATAGTGCTCGATACGATACACTAGCAACCGATCAAGCGGGTAAGGACAGGCTGGCATTGGATGTAATTAGAACGTGCTTGTGCCTTCGTACCATTAGGCCAAAGCTGCTCGGATATCTTCGATCAAGCTCTCAAACGGATGCCCGTGGTCCTCAATGAATTTGTGCGACACAAGCACTTTGATCTTGTCCACCTCATTCAATTCCACCCATACCTGCTGCCCCTGACGCCTGACGGCTTCGAGGCGGTCAATGTCCTTGACGACGCTTGCGAAGCTACCTGCCAAGTCTTTCACGTAGGTCAGGTTCTCGCGGACGTGTTCAGGCGTGACTTCGCTTGCGGCTTGGTGGCGACGCACAACACACAGTGCGAATGGCTCGGTACTGGTGGCCGCGCGTCGCGCTTGCGAGAACGCTAACCGGATAGGATGCGGGTTTTCGCTGACTTTGTACGACTTCAGCTCGATGTAGAAAGATTTGCCGTTGGTGGGGTTCACTACAGCAAAGTCGTAGGAGCCGATGCCCCGGTATTTCACTTCGGCGGCTTGCTGCTCGTCGTGCTCAAACTCGGCCGCGATGCCCGATTCCAGCAGCGCTTGCCGGAACGCCTCTTCGATCATTGCCCCAATGCGCTGCAAGTGCTTAAACCGGCTGTGTTCCCGTCGCAGGTCGTTAGCGTATTCCAGCACGCGAGCCATTACAGCGTCGGTGGGGACTAGCTCAGCGAGCCGCAGTACAGCATCAATGTTAGGCAACTCGGCCAGCTCGCGCAACTTGCCAAGGTCAGCGCCTGATTCGGAAAGCGCCGCTAGGTCGCTGATCATCTCGGGATTGCGCATCAGTCGCATCACGTCAGCGCTGCGCTCAGGATTTGATTGAATTGTGAGCGTGAAGAAGAGGCTGCCCCGGCTTTCGGTGAATTGTTTGAGATAGAGCTGGGCCAATTCTCGGTGGCCTTCGCACCACTCAATCAGGCGAAGCAGTGGAGAGGGGTATTCCTGCTCCTGCCCATTCGTCCTGATATCGTTGACGTGCATCATCAACTCTTGGCACAGATTTTCAAAGTAATAGATTTTGAGGTCTAGGAAGATGCCGTCGGCTACGAGCATGCTTCGTAAGTCATTGTTCGGCTCAAACTCGTGCAGAATCGAGATCAATTCGTCATCAAGTTCCTGCTCCGGCGTACCGTAATCCATTATATCCGTATAGGCGCACAAATCGCCTAGCCGGTTTGGTACGATGTCACCGTCCTTGATCAGCTGTGCGTAATCGGCACCGGAGGTCTCCAAAAGGACTAAGTAATCGTTCAACCAGTTAATCGTTTGATTCTGGTCTTTCCCTAACTCCTTCGAAAGACCGGTGACGGTAGTTGACTGCTCAATTGCTTCATTGACGACATATGTGAGCAGTCTGGCCGCAATGGTGAGTGTAGAACTGAATCCCGCCAAACCATCAATCACCAAGGGTTCTTCCGGAAAGTGAAGTATCTCCTTAGCGAATCCGAACAAGCGGCTGCGGTACGTATCATCCTTGGATTCAACGGTGGTGAGGCGCAGTAGCGCCACTAGCAGTGCAACGGCGTCGGGCCGATTCAGAAAATCGCGTGTGGGTACGCCCTTTTGATCAGCTTGATTCAGCAGTTCGTTGAGCCTGGTAGAGGCTTCGCGCAGGCCGCGCTCGCGATGGGTGATGCCGGGTAGTAATACCGCGCGGTGTAGCAGGTCGTCGCGCCAAAGTTCGCCCAGCGTTTCGAGTACGTCCAGAATCTCAGCTGCTATCAGTTCCTTCGGGCGCTCCACGTACAGGTCGGGCAGCTTTCGCAATACACCGCGTTGGTTGGGCACGGCCGCATACGTATCCAGCAAGGGCAATTTCTTTTGTCCGCTCAGGAAGGTGTACAGCCGGTTGAGCCAAGCGAGTGTACTTAGCTCGTCAGTATCCTGAATCGCCTCTACCGTAGCCTTTTCAGCCACGTCAAACAGTAATTGGTCGGCATCTAAGAGTAAGTGATAGTTCCAATTGTCCAGTTCCGCCTCCACACCAAGTGCTTTAACCCAGGCCCCAACCAACTCACGCTGCGGCAGTACTCCCGCATCGTAAAAATCAACCGCAATGGCCCAGAGGGCGTCATTATCCGCTTGGCTGCTTCCTGGTTGGGTGCGTGGAATCCACGTGTTGCGCAACGCTGTGAACGTACCGGCGTGATTCTCTACCAACGGCTTATCGAGGAGTGTCTCGCGCCATTCCCGCTGCACGCCTTCGTACCACGCTTTCGTTTTGGTGTCCATCCCCGATTCGGGAATGCGTGTGTTGGCCAACACGTATCGGTTGCGGGCTCCGTGCTCAATCAGCCAATCGGTAAATGCCAGTGCAGCTTCTCGGGCGGCCAAGATTAGGGCGCGGTTATGAGTCGGTTTTTCCGATTCTCCGTTTAGCATCAGACCGTTGCGCTGTTCGGTCGGATAGAAGTTGAAGCCGTTGAGCGTAAACGGGAAGTGAAACCGCTCGGACCCGATGAGCGGAAAGTCGCGGTAAAGCATCGGCTGCTGCCCGGTGGGGGGCACCAGTGTCAAGGTCTCGAAGTCGATCACTTCAGCGAGTAGCCGCAGCTCGGGAGTCTCGTAGGCGAGAAAATGGCGCTCAGCGACTTGGAGTTGCTCCGAATCCGTCACGCGTACCGTGTACCAGGCAATGGGTCCTTCCTCTTGGGTACGCTCGCTGTGGTAAGTCTGCTCGGCGCCGTTGGGGTGCACGACGCGCACCTGTTTCAGCTTGTATAGGTTGACCAGCGTGCTGGGCAGGGTGTGCACCAGATCGGCCAGGCCGGCAGTAGCGGCTTCCTGGCTTTCCGCATCGGATAGCCCGTAGCTGAACACCGTGTGTAGGTCGGTTTCGCGGCGTACCGCCGGATAATCTGGAATGAGCGGAAACGCGGTTTCGTCGTGGTCCAGCGTCAGAATGCGATCCAGCGAATCACTGATGCTATCGAGCAATTCCTCGGAGGTGGTACCCGATCGGTCGAGGCAGACCGTGAACTTCCGGTGCGCACCGGCTTCGCGCTGCACGACGCCCTGCACATCGATGACACTCGACAGCAGATGGGTGCTAATGAAGCCCGTACCAAACTTGCCGGTTATCTCCTCATCGCTGCTATCTGATATCTTCGAGCTGACCTGCTGAATCAGGCCCGTGATGTGCTCAACGTGAAACGGGTTGCCGTTATGAGCAAATGTGAGGGCGTCGTCGGTCAGCCGAATCTCAATGGATACCCGGCCGAAGGCGTTCGCTACATCTTTCGCGTTTTGCATCAACTCCCACACCCAGCGCCGGTTCGATTTCTCGGCATCGTCCCGTACCTGATCCAGAATCTGGATGATTTTGTCGGCGGTTAGCTTGTGATTATTACGATTGATACTGGCTTGGATATCGGATGCCGCCATAAAAATTAGTTGTGTCAGATGTGGAAAAGGTATTGAAACAAGGCTTAGGCAACGAGCGCTCAAAATAGCCCAATTGACGCAGAAGGCTACTTATCAGGATCGTTCGCAGGAGTAAAGGACGCTGGGTGGCCCTTCGAGTGCAGTCCGTGCCGTAGGATGTAAGGTAGGTTTTGGTAGTACTCTATTCGAAACACCGGCAGCGGGTCGAGCGGGTGAGGGCAGGCTGGCATTTAAGAAAGTAGCAAACGGGTGCATTCCGCCAACTAATAACCGTTATGCGACAGCGAGTAGCAATGCACTAGCTACGGCAGGGTTTTGTACCGCTTAAAAGCCGCCAGCACCACGCGCCGCTGGTTATCGTCGGGCAGCAATGGACCGATGATCGCGGCGAAGTTGTCGTACGTCTCCATGATAAACCAGCGTAGGAGGGTATGCGCTAACGTCTCGTCAGCCGCGGCCTGCTTTAAGCGGTCGAAGTAGCGCAATAGGTCCAAAAGAAGCCCTTGCGGCGTGTACACGCCGGCCGCTTCGGACTCAAACTTGGCATTGATGTCCTGGACAATGTAGTACACGACGTTCTTGTCGCGGTCGAGGCGGAGGTACTCGCGGTTGAGATTGCAGATCGCAACGGTTTTGCCACCCCGGTCTAGGGAGTCAGTACCGGTTATATCCACGCCTTTGCCTTGGGCATTAAGTTTAAATGCTAGAAAATTGCGCGGCTCGTCGATCTCGGGGTTCAGCAGGTAAGGCCTTTCAGCCGTAAGGCGGGCATCCGTGGCATTCAGGGAAGCATCGAACTTGTTGGCGGGATTAAGCGGTGGGCCGGGCGGCCGCGTACCCATCACCGGAAACTGGGTCCCCTTGCCACCTTCGGTGTTGCAGTACCGGCACGAGGGCAGCAGGTTCGTCCACTCGTAGCACAGCCAGTAGTAGCCATAGCCTGCCTGTTCTTTTACGCCCTTCTTCGGCCGGTAATGCTCAATCTCGGCTTTGCATAGCACCTCGCAGTACGCGCACTTCGAGTGGTAAACCTTGTTGAGCTCGTCGCGGGTACGCGAGCCGCTTTTTTTGCGGCCATCCAGTGGATCAACGTACTTGTACTCGCCTTTGTAGACGTCGTCGCTGATGCTGTCCAAATCGACCGCCTCGACGAGCGTGGCCAGGGCGGGCACTGCGGCCAGTAGGTGGGCAGGGGCGGCAGCGGGTTTCTTGACGTATCGCATCACCTTTACTAGGTTGTTTCGGGCTTTTCGAGCAGCGCCAACAGCTCCCGGGTACGATCGTCGTCCATAAACTCGGTGATCTTCTCTGCCGTGGCGTCGTTCCGCTTCATTTGCTGGTAGGTGTCTTCTACCCGCACCCGCTGGCTCCCGTCGTGGCTTTCAGCTACCAGCTCCTGAAAACCGAAGATCGGCGAGGACAGAATGGTATTCGGCAGCAGGACGCTCACGTCAACGTCAAGCTCTTCCACCGTAATCCCACGCTCCTTATCCCGCTCCACCCGCAGAAACACACTCCCTTTCGGCGCTCCCAGAAACGGAATCGGCGAATGCGTAGAAGCAATGAACTGTAGGCCCGGAAACACCTTCGACAACTTACCCGGCAAAGCCCGCTGCAAGCGCGGGTGCAGGTGGTTTTCCAGCTCATCAATAATTACGATGCCAACCAGCTCCTCTGGGCGAAGAGCACCTTGTGCACCGACCAGCCGCACGTAGATATCGGCCACTAGGTTGATGATGCTTCGTAGGCCAGTGGCAAGGTTATCAAAGCGGGTTTCAACCGTGAAGGGCTCAGTGCCGTCATCCGGCGAGATGTGCTCTGTATAAAGCACAACGCCTTTGCTATTTTCTGAAACCACGCGAGCCTTCTGGATACGGCCGTCGGTGGCGTCTTGCAGCGCCTTTAACAGATACTTATACTTCCTCTGCTTGTCGTGCTTTTCAGCCTGCTCTAGCTCGAAATCGAAATTTCGCAGCGGCACCACATAATTTCCCGCAAACAGACTGGCTACATTATGCTCGTCTTTGCGGGACACATTGCGCGACACGGCCTCCTGCTGAAGTAAACGATTGGGTCCATAGGCCACCAGAGCTGCATCCAAGCTAGGCAAGCCGCGAGTGGAAGAGCTAGTGGTCTCGGCAGGGCCGGTGCGCCCGTTGGGTGAGGCCACAAATACTAAGGGAGATGCCTTCCCCGGCCGAACGCTGACTGTGATCTGCCCGCTGGAGTTAGTAGTATCCCATTGACCAGCACCGGCATCGTGGCTGCTCAACCCTACCGCCAACGCCCGCAGCACGCTGGTTTTACCAAAACCGTTATCGCCAGTCAGGAAAATCCACTGGGCATCAGGTATGGTTTCTACTACCGTGCGCTTAATACCTTGAAAGCCCTGAATGGTGAACCCCATCAAACGGTAGGGTTCTTCACTAGTAGGCGCTGCTAGAGAAAAACGAATCTGAGCAGGTATGCCTGCCCGTAAGCGTCCCTGCTGTTCGAGCGTCTGACGGAGTGATTTATTGAACTCTGTTTCGTTAAGAAAACCGAAGGGTGTTTCAAATTCTTCGCCGATACGGCCGTCGTATTCACGGATCAAGGTATCGAGGCGTGGCTTCTCGTCCTGCAAATAGGAGCTTAGCACAGCCTCAAATTCACGGTAATCAGGATTCAAGTCCTTCGCCCACACACCCAGCCTTTTTGTGGGCTCATAGCCTGCTCCTGAAGCAACGTTCGTTGATTCGCTGCTAACGAATGTTTTAAAAAAATCCTGTTTCACCAGCGACTCGCGCGCTACTAGCATCGCGGCACATCCTCGGCTACGCCTAATCCGCAAAAACGCGTTGGATGTTTTGTGCTTTGAGTCAGAGCCTGACCAGAATGAGATATTTAAGTAAGATTCATCACCCGGAAACCAATATCCCTCCTCAAACCTCTCATCTTTAGTGCGGCGCAAATAAAAAAATCGGTTCTCATCTTTAGTTTCGGCCTGCCAAATCCGCAGCAAATCCAATACCCGGTCGTGGATTTCGGTCATTAATAGATCGGAGTGGCGGGAGGAGGTAGCCATTGGTATCAGGCGCTGAAAATGTGATTGAGCAGGGCTTGCTTGGTGGCTTGGGCTTGGACGAGACTGGCTTCCGCTTGTTGGCGCAGGGCTAGAATTGAAGCAAGCTTATTTGAGAGTGTTGCTCTCTGTTCTTTTGAAAAGTCCGGAAGCTTAGTGTTTTTTAACTGCTCAGCATTCAGATGGGGCTGAGCATTGCGAACGCTTTCTGCTTTGAAATACGCTTGCACCTTATCGCTAAGAAGCAGCTCTGACAAAAGGAAAGGATCTGCTTTTTCGAGATTTGGTTTTGCGACCAAGTCGTAACCAGCTAAACTGCCGGCCCACTCTGGTGTGATGTAGCCAATATCACCTGTGTAGGCCCCGCTTCGAACTACAATGATGTCACCTTCATCCAGCAAAACACGCTTACCGACTGGCACGTTTGCTGGATACGTTCTTATTAGCCCTTCTGCGCTGATTTCACCAGCTCTGATATTAGTTGCACGCACAATAGGCACTCCATCGTCAGCAAGTTTTGGCGGCACCCCCATTCCATACGATACCTCTGCAAGTTCTCCTAAAGAAACTTGAGATTTAGCTGCTCGCTCGTCTTCATTCAATAAAACCTTGCGTGTTCCGAAGGTGCGTTGAATAACGGTGGCATACCCTTCCCCCACCGCATCTGCTGCCCAAAGCAGCTCGGCGAGGCGGGCTTGCTGGGCGCGGGGGGGCAGGCGGAATTCTTCTTTTTTGAGATCACCCCAATTGATTGTCGGCGATAGGCCGCCCACCGAGATGTCGATGGCGCGGTGCATAAACGCATCCGAGTGCAGGAAGAAAGGCAAAAGGCGCGGGTCGATCACGGCATCGTGGGCACGCAGCACCAGCGCGTGCGCCGAGCAAATACCGTCGAAAGTGGCGATGGCGGCTTTGCGCTGGTAGGCGCGACGGCGGCCGAAGATGATATCGCCGGGATACACGCGCAGCTTCTGGCCTTCCACATCGGCGGGCGTGCCGGTGCGCTTGATGTGGAGGGAGCCGGAGTCTATATGTTCGAGTCCGACGTACACATCGAGATCGGTAGCGCCGGGGTCTACCCGTTCAGAGACATTGCGCGCGATTTCATCGAAGCGAAACGTCGGCCAGTGGGTTTTATCAAGTCTATCGAGCTGGCTCATCGGGTAACAGGCTCCTGAAGTTCGGTGAGCAATGCCGTAAGCGAATGACGCAGCGTAACAGCGCCAGCAGACCACTGCGCCACAGTTTGTGTGAGCGTATCGGTAGAAGCTTCCCCTGCACGAACGTTTGAGACGTAATAGGCAATGTTGAGCGAGCCATCGCGGGTAAGCACTTCCTCCACCGGCACTACCCGTGCAAAACCTTCCACATCCTGAAACTCACGGAACGTAGTGAGAATACGTTGAATATGGTGTTCGGCAAGGTGTGAGATGGCTTTTTCGGTCTGCACCTCGTCCACGGCGTTGATGAACAGAATGCGCCCTTGCCGCTCGGCGGGTTTGCGCGTGCGGCAAATCAGCAGGCAGCTTTCCATCGGTGAGTTGTAGAACAAGTTCGGTCCCAGCCCGATCACCGCTTCTACCACGTCGGCTTCCACCATCTGGCGGCGGATATGGCTCTCCTGATTCCGGAACAGCACCCCGTGTGGGTGCAGCACCACCGAGCGCCCGGTATCGGGGCGGGTGGAGGCGTGGATATGCTGCTGAAACGCATAATCGGCGCAGCCCTGCGGGGGCGTTCCCCAAAGGTTACGGCCCCAAGCGTCGTGCTGAAAGGCGCGCTGGTTCCACTCCTTAATGGAGTAGGGCGGGTTGGCGAGCACTATATCGAACTGGCGGAGGCGGTCATGACGCAGCAGGCGCGGCTCGTGCAGGGTGTTGCCACGCGCGATCTCGAAGTCCTGAATGCCGTGCAAAAACAGGTTCACCCGCGCAATGGCGCTCGTGATGAGGTTGATTTCCTGCCCGTAGAGGCGCAGCGTGCGGTATTCCTGTCCGGCAGCTTTGAGCTGAAGCGCAGCGTTGAGCAGCAGCCCCCCAGAGCCACAAGTGGGGTCGTAGACGGATTCGCCGGGCTGTGGGTCGGCCAGCAGCGTCATCAGCCGAACAACCGTGCGGTTGGTGTAAAACTCGGCGGCGGTGTGGCCGGCGTCGTCGGCGAATTTCTTGATCAGGTACTCGTAGCCCTGCCCGAGCTGGTCTTGCGGCACGGCCGTCAGGCTCAGCTTCTGGGAGCTAAAATGCTCGATCAGGTCGATGAGGACGCGGTCGGGCAGGCGGTCCTTGTTGGTCCAGTTGGCATCGCCGAAGATGCCGTGTAGCTCAGGGTTGGCTTCTTCCACGGCGCGCATCGCCGTGAGCAGGGCGCGGCCCACGTCGGTGGTAGTAGCGCGCACATCGGCCCAATGCGCCCCGGTGGGCAACTGGAAGCGGTGGTTTTCGGCGAAAGCGCCGGGCTGGAGGTCGTCGCCGTACAGGGCGCGGGCTTCGGCGAACTCCTCATCGTACACATCGCAGATGCGCTTGAAAAACAGTAGCGGAAAGATGTACTGTTTGTTGTCGGAAGCTCCAATGTGCCCGCGCAGATGCACGGCAGCGCCCCAGAGGTATTTTTCGAGTTGGGGTTGGGTCATGGGGTTTACAGTAGCTCAAACTCTTTCAACAACTCCCGGAACCGGTCTTCAGCCGCCCACGCGTTTTGAGCGGATTCTTCTAGCCCAGCCAAGGCTTCGGGCAGGCTGGGCAGCGCTTCGCCAGCCGCGCGCTCGATGTAGAGCGGCAGGTTGAGGTTATAGTCGCGGGTTTTGATTTCGGCCACGGCCACCCGGCGCACGTGATGGGGCACGTCGTTACCAGCCGCGTACCAGTCGTGGATGGTCTCGACGTGCGCTGGGTCCAGGAAATTCTGCGCCCGGCCCACCCGCACCTGATCGGCCGCATCTATGAACAGCACGGTATCTTGGTGCGCGGCGGGCTTGCGCGCCCGAAATACCAGCAGGCAGGCGGCCAGTTGGGTGCCATAAAAGATGTTTGGCCCCAGCCCGATCACCGCATCGAGCAAATCCTGCTCGATGAGTGCTTGCCGGATGCGTCCCTCGGCCCCTTTGCGGAACAGCGCGCCATGGGGCAGCACCACCGCCACGCGCCCCCGGTCGGGCTTCATCGACGCGATCATATGCTGTACCCACGCCAAGTCGGCCTTCGAGGCGGGCGGTGTCCCGGCTACGTTGCGCCCCCACGGGTCAGTAGCCCATTCGGTCACGCCCCACTCCGAGAGCGAAAACGGTGGATTAGCCACTACGCAATCGAACTGGCGCAGACGGTCGTGGTGCAGAAACGCCGGGTGCCGAAGCGTATCGCCGCGCGCAATCTCGAAGTCCTCAATGCCGTGCAGGAAGAGGTTCATCCGTGCGATGGTCGAGGTCGTCAGGTTCTTTTCTTGGCCGTACATCCGCAGCGTACGGTAGTCGCGGCCGGCGGCGCGCAGGTGCTCGGTGGTTTCGAGCAGCATTCCACCGGTGCCGCAGGCCGGGTCGTACACCGATTCACCCTCCTGCGCATCCAGAATCAGCCCGATCAGATGCACCACCGAACGCGGCGTATAGAACTCACCGGCTTTCTTGTTGGTGAGGTCGGCAAAGTGCTTGATCAGGTACTCATAGCTCTGACCGAGCACATCGGGGTCCACCGATTCGTTCGCCAGCGAGTACTGCGCGAAGTGCTCAATGAGGTTGAGCAGGAGCGAATCGGGTAGCTTGTCGCGGTTGGTCCAGGCAGCGTCGCCGAAAATGCCCGCAAGCTTAGCGGGGTTCGCCGCCTCAATGCCCCGGAAGGCGCGATTCAGCGCTTCGCCTACGTGGGTGGTCACTTCGCGTACTTCCCGCCAGTGGCAGCCAGCCGGAATCACGAAGCGGTGCAGCTCTGGAAGCGCCGCGTACTCAGCATCGCTGCCCGGCAGGGTGAGCGCCTCGCGATACTCCTCATCGTACACATCGCAGATGCGCTTGAAGAAGAGCATCGGGAAGATGTAGTCCTTGAAATCGGTGGCACCAACGGGGCCTTTCAGAATCCAAGCAGCGCGGGCTAGGTGTTGTTCGAGTTGGGAGAGGGAGAGCTTTTTCACTGACAGAAACCGTAGTAGGCGTGCAAACCGACCAGTTTAAGCAAAAGTAACCCGTGCAGCAGCGGGTTTAGCGACGGCGCCACCGGTGATCAGCCTGAGGCGCGGAGTCAGGCGCCGCCTCAGGGGGCGGGGGCGGTACTCCGATAATGCACGCTGCAATACGATAATCAATGGTTGGCAGCAGACTAGTATCGGCCAGCAAGGCTTCGAGCTGTTCGTTCGGAAGTGGTACCAACTGCGGCTTATTCCGCAGCGATTTAAGGCTGATGAGCCTCTTGTAAGTTTGCTTCTCCCGCCGAAGCTTTCTTACAGCCGGCATCAGTAGACGTAGCCAGTACGCAGCCAAGCGGGCAGCATCCACAATTAGCTCAGGGCTTCCTTCAGCATCCGTGTCACCCGGTTGAAGACGGGTATGGCGTCCTACTTCCAGCACCCGACGCAAAAGGTCAGCACGGGCGAAGTCTTTCACATCTTGGGCGCGATTGAGATGCTGACGGGTCAGCTCCTCGCCGACACGCAGGGCACGCCGCGCACGGGGTGGCAATAAGTCAACTTCGGCTTGGCGGAGTCGGCCGAGATAATGTTGCAGCGTGGCATCTCCATCCTTCCACGGCAGCGTCTCAGGTGGTCGGTCGGTTAAGCAGCTGCGCAAGCGTGCCGCAATGTGCTGCACATCGGTCAATGGCAAAGGCGCTGCCTCATCAGGATCACTTGTATCTTCAAACCAAAGCCAACGGCCCGAGTAGGTTTCATCCCCGCTGAGCGCAAAGAATGCCCAAGGCGTTGTCGCTGGCACATACGACACTTTGCACTTCACGCTTTCGCGGGTCGGGCTAATGTCTTCGTACACTTCCGGTGGTACCAGTCCATTGGGAGCAACTCCGATTAGGTCCCGCACGGGTTGTAGCGCGTCAGTGAAGCCGACCCACTCGGCGGCTTCGCGGGCCGGGTCACGGTGGGGGTTGGTTGAGGAACCCAAGGCGGCTCCTTCATCGGCATCTACGTAGGCGGCCAACACCGCATCCGGGAGCGGCAGGTTGTTGCCAATCAGGTGCCGCGCCTGTCGCATCGCTTTGATCAAGTGTTCGTCCGCCTTAACTGAAAAGGCGGGTGTGTCTATCGGCCAATAGGCGTAAATGGTCTCGTGCGGGCTATCAAGGCGGTCGAGCCGGCCGGTACGTTGCTCGGCCAGGCGCAGTACGGTAGGCATATCAAGCTGTACCACGGCGCGGGCAAGTTGCAGGTTCAGTGCCTCAGATACCGCATCGGTACAAAAAGCCGCCAGTGGCTGCGGCGTGGCGGCCAGACCAAAGTCGCGGCCCAGCTTTTTCCGATTGGTCTGATGACGGGTCTTGCTGGTTACCACATACTGCGGTACCGCAGGGTAGTCCTGCTGACAAAGCTTCGCCAACCACTCAGCCGAAATGACGGAATGATCGAACGCCAAGACCATTTGATACTCCCGCACGAGGCGGGCGACCAACTTCACCTTACCGCGCTCCCGTTCATTGGACAAGCCGCGAAGCAACTCGCCAATCCGTTCGTAGGCGGCGATCTCAGCTTCGCATTTTACGCGCCAGTCGGCAGCCTCGTGCAGCCAAGGGGCCGGCAACACCGCAGGTGGTAAGTGCTTATCACGCGTTGGCGGTTCGTCAAGGCGGCGACGAAGCTTATCAATAACGCCAGTCGCGAGATTTTTATCCGTAGGCGCCGACAGGCCAAACTCCTTATAAGCCGCTTCGGAGCCCCATAAATGTTCCCAGAGCGCCGCCCTTGATGAGCGTAACGTATGCCGCAACTGGAAGCGCGCAAGATAAGGCGCTACTAACAGGCGTTGCTCGATATAATCGCGGCGCTCGGCCAGCGACGGCCCTACCGACTCGCGCTTTGGCCGCAAGTCTAATAAATTACTAAGGCCCGCCAACTCGTCGGCCGCGAGCCGCATTTCCTCGGCCAGTGCTTGATCAGCTTCTGTCTCGTCGGTCTTGTACTCGCGCGAATTGTGCTTCGGATAGTTACACCCCCGCTGAGGAGCCGGACGAGCGTACTCAGCGGGCGATGCCTTGATCTGTTGTTGTAACTCTGAGCGCGTCCGGCGCAATAAAAATTGCCCGATAAAACTCCTTAATGACTTGAGATCAGCCTCTGAAAATTTGCCGAACGGTTTAATGCGTAAGCGCTCATATTCCAGCAGCGCTTCGTCAGAAAGGTTATCTACATCCAACAATTCTACCAACCGCAGTAGATCATTCGCGTGGCGGTTAAGAGGAGTAGCCGTTGTGAGCAGCAAATGTTGGTAGGAGGATTGCGTCAGCCGCTGGGTGCGCCAGCTTTGGGCATTCAGATACTGGTGTGCCTCGTCAAGCACGACGATATCGGCTATGTCGAGCTTTCGGCCGATTTCGTGTGGGTCATGTGCGCCCGGCTTTTTACTTAGCTGCCCATTAGAAATGGTCGTTACACCTAACCGCTTTAATTCCAGCCACCACTTTTCCCACGTTTTCAGAATGGAGGGAGGGGCTACTAACGCAGCATTAAGTGGTTGAACTGCTGCGCGTGCGTGTCGACGTCGTTCCAGCGCGACTAATAGCGTCCCCACGAGTTTGGTCTTCCCAGAGCCTGCCGGGTCCGCGACGAGCACGTGGTCGAGCTTATCGAGGATGTATAGCGCCTGCGCGATACCGTGGCGCTGGTGCGGCCACAAAGGCGGAAGGTCAGCCAAGAGCCCACCGGCTGCAAATAGGGCATCGCCTCGCAGTAGCTCAGCTACGGCTCGGGCTAAGGCTTCGGGCCACGTAACTACACGTAACAGCTTTTCGAGTAAGTCCGCGGCGCGCGCATTGTACGGTTCGCCCTCTTCCCAAAAGTTGTCAGCCAGACATTTCAGGTAACCGTAACGCGCTTTCAACTCCGGGTTGTTATCAGCGGCGGCAAAGCGTAGGTTAGCTTCAATCTGAGTTTTCAGGCCACTTTGGCTGAAGTTGCTCGATCCCAACATGGCGTGGGTATCGCCCACATAGACTTTCGCGTGAAGGCCCTCCAGCAAACGCATTTGCAGCCAACTGGCGGGTTCACGCAGCAGTTTGACTACGTGTAACAGCGCCCCGCCATCGGCGATGGATATGCCTTCACGCAGCCAGTAATCACGTATTTCATCCGCCAACGGTACGCGTGAAGGCCACTTCTTACGCTGTTTGGGCATCTGTTCGAACCCCAACATCACGCGCAGTTCGGTCAACGGCGGCTGCACCACCGTCTCGCTACCGAATACCTTCACCAATTCATTGAGCGAGGTGAAACCGGTAATGATGCTATACCGAGAAGAGGCGGCCAGATCTTCCCGAAACCAAGTTCCAGCCGACAACTTCTGAGGCGGCCAGTTAACGGGCACCTCATTCGCCGGGGGCCATTTACGACCAGCAAAGTCAAGCGGTAACTGTTCGGCGGTATCGACAGGAGAGGGTGTTTTCATAGAGTAGCAAGAGAGAGTCAAATTTATATCGCCATCATGGTCCGGCCGGAGTTTGTCGTAAATGAATTTTAGGCAGTTATCACACCAAATGTGTTTCGGGATAGGACACGCGATCAGTCGTGCACACATTGACAATATAAAATTTTATAAATGTTTATAAAAGAAAGTAGACCCGATGAAATCCAATAGTTACTCCTCAGGATTAGGCCAATCCAAAATCTTCATGCATATTTGCTTTTGTAGCCTTCAACTGTTTGTTTGCTGCTTATACTAACTACCTCTATTCAAGTCGATGAAACCTTGGAAACAAACCTTCAGGCTCTTAGTAGGCCTACTATGTCTGCTATTGACTTCGGGGCAAGTAAGCGCCCAGATCTATAAACCATGTGAGCTGCCAGACGGGGCTTTTCAAGGTTCTGTACCCGATAAGAAAGAAGCCCAAGCACTCCGTGAGCTATTTGCTGCCGCCGGAGGAATGCAGTGGATGCATAAGACGGGGTGGTTGTCGGATGGGTGTCATCATACTGAATTTGCCCAATGGTATGGCGTGACTGTGCAAGACGGTGACGTCGTTGCACTTGATCTATCGGCCAATGGGCTAGCAGGCACTCTGCCAGCATCGTTGGTCCGCCTACAACGGCTGGAGTCACTCCAACTCCAATACAATAGCCTTACGGGCTCTATCCCAGACTCAGTTGCCTATTTGGGCATATTGAGCAATCTCGACCTGTCTAATAATCAGCTGAATGGATCGTTGCCGGCGATGTTGGGTATATCGTATAAACTAGCAGCGGTCAATCTAGGTCATAACAATCTAAATGGTCCCTTGCCGAGCTCCATGTTCTGGGGGGGCTTACTGACGTTGGATCTGAGTGAGAATCACTTCAGCGGTCTGCTTCCCAATTCGTTGGGCGATTGTTTGCATCTTAACCAACTGCTATTGGCGCACAACTCCTTGAGTGGAGAGCTATCGTATCCGCTTAGCAAATTGGTGTCGGCTCAGCAGATAGACCTAAGCTACAATGCGTTTACAGGTAATGTATCCGTTGGAGTGGGTAATTCGCCCTTTCTGACTTCGCTTAATCTCAGCCACAATCTCATTCAGCGCATACCCGTTTTCCACGAAGGCTCAACGCCGATCCACGTCAATGTGGAAGCCAATGCGTTGGATTTTGGGACATTAGAGCCTAATTTTTCAGCCGCCGGGATCGCTTACACCACGCCGTTCGATTACTTAGGCCAAGTACTTTCTACGGAGGAGATTCAAGAGACACAGCCGATCACTGACCCGATTGTGCTGGGCCTGACAATGGGCGGCGCGCACAACTCTTACCGGTGGCAGAAGCTTGTTAATGGGGTATTCGTCAATATCAATGGTGCTACTACCGCTGACTTTCGTATCGAGCGCCCGCAAGCAAGCGATGCCGGTTCGTACCGGTGCGCCGTCCTGAACTCTTTTGCCATTATTCTGGAGCTTTACTCGCCCGTCACCACTATTACCCTGACGCCGGCTGCTCATCCGCTTCCCCCTAACATCCTTGCCGACGATAACAATCGTAATTGGGTCATCGAGACGGTTTACGATGGCAGTGCCGAAGATGCTGCGGAGAGCCGCATAACCGGTGAGAGTAAGCAGTTCTCCGATGGACTTGGGCGTACGACCCAGGCCCAAGCCCGCAACCTAACGGAACAGCACGTTCTGGCCACACAAACGATTTACAGCTCGGGCGGCCAAGCAGTAATCAGTACGCTGGCAGCTCCTATCGAGAACCAAAGCTTTAATTACGCAGAAACCTTCGTTCAGGCAGCTGGTGCTAGTGGCACCAGCACTTATGGCCCGGCTGATTTCGAAGATGCGAATGCCAACAATCCGGCTGTAGTAGCAGATGCTGTGCCGGGTACGCTCGGCTACTACTACAGCACCCATAATGTTCGGGAGCCTAATACGCCGGCCACTCAATATCCGTTTAGTATCCAGCAGTACTACGATGGTCCTTTGGGGGGCGTGAAGCGCGCCACTGGCCCAGGCGATGTGACGCGTATGGGCACTGGCCGTGAAATGCGCTCCGGCCGGGTACCCATTCTGCAAGAGATGGATCACTACGCCACTTGGCGATCCCAGTTTGGCCTTGACCCAGCTCCGGGCAACACCTACCTGCGCCAAGGGATGAAGGAGATCAGCATTGGTCCTGATGGGAAGGAGAGTATTGTCTTCACCGACCGAGACGGCAATACCCTTGCCGCTTGCTTGAGCGGCGCGCAGTATCCGGGCTTTGATTTGGAAGGGGCTATCCATTCCGAGCCTACCAATTCGCAAGGGCTACCACAATTCCTCGACATCCATATTCCGGCCGCTGGGCCAACGGTAGTTACTATTCAGGGGAGCGGCCAAGTAAAAATTATTGACTTGTTGACCGATGCGTTGGTCGCACAATTCAACACAAGTCCTGCTGCACCCGGCCAGCCGATTCCCGTCAGTACGCAGTCCTTGGTGCCAGGCTTTTACCGGGTGCTATCCCTATCTGATAATCAGGCCGTCCGGTATCACGCAGCCTACGGCGATTTCAGCTATTCTTATTATGATGATGCCGGGCGTCCCATCGCGAGCATAGCGACTAAAGGAATCTCTTTCGCCCCCGGCGCTCTTCCCAGCTTCGTCGAACGTAATCAGTACAACGCGCCGGGTTTTCTGATTAACACCACTTCCCCCGACGAAGGACGTACCGATTTCGTGTACCGTCGTAACGGGATGCTGCGCTTTTCGCAATCAGAATTGCAACGCACTAAGCGGCAGTTCTCTTATTGCAATGTCGATTCCACCGATCGAGTCATCGAGTCGGGAGTCTATACGATGCCCGTCACGCCTGGCGCTGGAGATTTGAAGTTTGAAACTCATCTAACCGCTCTCCCAGACTCCAGAAGCGTGTTAAGATCGATCATTTTAGAGGACAGAACGCGAACAGGGGGCTTAGGAACGAATACAAGTCGTCGGTCGGAAATCAATAGTATCTGGTACGATTTCGCTTTCCCCAACGACCTCGATGCGCTTGGCTTGACCGACCGTCGTCAACGTTTTGTGTTGGGCGCTGTATCTAAATCCACCGTTTCACCGACAGTGGCTAATGGCCCTACGTATACCACATGGTATAGCTACGACGACTTGGGCCGCCTCGATTGGATGGTTCAACGTAGCCCAATGGGCGTCAAGACCGTTGATTACACTTACGACGTTAGTGGAAACGTACAGGAAGTGGCGTATCAAAAGCATCAGCCAGACGCTTTTTACCACTACTATCAATACGATGCCGATGAGCGGTTGCGGACAGTCTACACCAGTCCTGATGGCATCACGCGTACCCAGTTGGCGCGTTACAGTTATTACCTCCACGGGCCACTCAAGCGCGCTGAGTTGGCTAACCAGCTCCAAGGACTCGATTACGTTTATACGATTACCGGGCAGCTTAAGAGCATCAACCATCGTGATCCGGGGCGCGACCCCGAGCACGACGCCATCGACAACAACGGAATCGTAGCCGACCTGTTCGGTCTGACGCTGGAATATTTCAGCGGCGACTATCACAGCACCTCGCAGCCCGTTGCCACGACGCCCCTGCCGCCTACGACGGCTAACCCTGACCGCTTCGATGGTACCATTCGGGCAGCTGGCTGGCATACCACCGCACACAGTCCGGTAGCTACTTCTACCGATGACGTACCTGCCCAGCACCTCACAGCCTATCAGTACGACAATAAAGGCCAGTTTACAGATTCCGAGGACGGCACCTTCAACGCGCTCGTTCAGCAGTTTGCGCCTACAGCCAATTTTGGTAACTCAGAGCGCGAGCTAGCCTACGACCCTAACGGCAATATCACCCGGTTACTGCGGCGTGATGGCGCAGGGATGAATAAGGCCAATTTCGACTATCAGTACAAGCCAGGCACCAATCAGCTTACGCAGGTGCTGAACCGGGCGAATAATCAGCCCGCCATTCAGTACACCTACGACGAAGTCGGACAGATGACGGCCCAGCAGGATGATGAAGCCGGTGACCGCTACTTGACCTACGATGCAAGCGGTTTGGTAACCGGCGTTTACCGGGATGCCGCGCGCACTTTGCCCATCGCAAAATATACCTACGACGACCGCGGCTTCCGTGCTAGCAAGCAGGCGTGGGGACCACAGGAACTAGTAAGCGATCCGGGGCCAGGTGGCGGCGGAGGTGATAAGTCACGTACCGTAACGTGGGAATACAAAGGCGAGACCTTTTACGTGCGCGATGCGTCGGGCAACGTCTTGAGTATTTATGAGCAGTCGCCACAGGCCGCGGCGCTTCTGCGCACTGAGGCGCCACTTTACGGAGCTAGCCGGGTAGGGACATACCTACAGCTGCCCAATGGCACCACCGATACCCGCTACGAGCTGAGCGATCACTTGGGCAATGCCCGCGTCGTCTTTCATCGGGCATTAGAGAAAAAATACGTTGCGAGCCTAGAAATAGAAGAGGCGGAGCAGGAAGAAAACGACTTCGAAAACATTGCTGAAACCCGCTACCAAACGCTTGATGCCTATGACGGCAAGTATGTATCACGGCTGCCGGAAGTAGAAATTGAAGCCTTCGGGCCACGCAAAACGCTCACAGTTGCCGCCGGCGACAGTATTCGCTTTGGGGCTTGGGTAATGGCACCCAGCGTGCAACCGGTTGCCATTATTCCCGCAGGTCCTACGATTGGGCTGTTAGCTGGGTCAGCTTTGGCGGCTAGCACTTTGGCACCGGGAACAGGCGTAGCCGGCAATACAGGTACTGAGCCGGCTCCCCGCCGCTCGTGGCTTGGTCAGACGTTGAGCCACTTAGGAATTGGAGTGGCATTCAGGGGGCTATTCACAAAAAGCAGCGCCGCTTCCCCAACGGCCGCCGCACCACTGCCCGGCGGCACCCTTCCCGATGCTAAAGCTTGGCTGGTGTACCGCCTTCGCGATGCCAATGGCAACATCCTGACTGAAGAGCGCCAGCTTGCCACTGATGGTGCCGTAGATGCTTGGCAGTACATGGAGCTCCAAACCGTAGCCGACCAAGTTGGCTCGATTGACTTGGAGATTGGCGGTGGCAAAGTGCGCCGGGCAGTATATTTCGACCAGATTGAAGTGCGCCAACGGGGAAGCTTGGTTGTTCAGGAGCAGTACTTATATCCCTATGGCGCACCCATCACCGGCCTAAGCTACGTGACCGATGGTCGCCGCTATCGATACGGTTACCAAGGCAAGTATGCTGAGAATGACGCCGAGACAGGGTGGCAAAGCTTTGAGCTACGCTTGTATGAAGCGCGCACGGGGCGGTGGACTAGTACTGATCCTTACGGTCAATTCGCTTCTCCATATACAGGGATGGGAAATAATCCTGTGAGTGGGGTAGACCCGGACGGAGGGTGGATGTGGAGTTGGGCGGGCGCAGCGATGGGTGCAGCTACAGGCGCAGTTGTCGGTGGGATATCGAGCGATTGGGATGGAAAGAAAATGTTGATAGGAGCGGGTATAGGAGCAGTTGCGGGGGGCATACTTGGTGGAATTGGCGATGAAGCTGGAACTTGGCAGACGCGAACCCATACTAATGGGTTAAAAAGGGCTTGGAATTCAATAAGAGAAGGCGTAGAAGGGGGGTATGTTAATAAAACGCATACATATGTCAGACATGGCGGGAGTGGCTCAAATTATTCTGCCTTCTTGCAGAAGACATTTACTCTCAATGGTTCAGGCAGTACGTTCTCCTTTGGCGCAGGCTTGCACGGAATCGCTCGCTATGTTACCTTCGTCGATATAGAACATTTGGAGCCAACGACTGCTGGTTTCGCGAGTCCTCCAACTGATCCGTTAACCTTAATTCAGGTGTCGGACCAAGATAAGGTAATTAGTACATTCGGCCAAAGCGGAGATCCTGATATTGCCATTCGCGGGCGTGGAAGAGTTCGACTAAGTCGCGCTCCTGCAGGCAAACAATTTCAGGTGTTATTAAATCATCCTAGGACATTAGTTAGCGCTTCGGGAATTGCCCAAGCGACGAAGATTCAGGTAGGATTTGTTGTTAAAAACATTCCTCTTTCTAAGCTTAGGAAGTCTGGATTATTGCAAACAGGTTTTAGATAAAATGACAAAATTTCTTGCTGTCGCAATTATTCTGGGACTTTCTCGCGGAGGCATGTGTCAAAATTTGGTTCGCAATGGAGGTTTTGAGGAGATATCCAAGTGCCCGACTGAGCCTGGGCAGTTACACTTAGCCGCATACTGGCGTGCTGCTTATGGAACTCCGGATTTGTTTAATTCTTGTAATCCGGGTTACTTTGGAATACCAAACAATTTTGTTGGCTCAGCTTATGCTGCAGAAGGAAGCGGATACTGTGGAATGTATCTTATAACTCGAGTCAATGGAAATAAAAAAAAATACGATTATTTTGATAATGAAAGAATATCACAAAAATTGGCAGTTCCGCTAATACCTAATACAGGCTATGCGTTTTCAATGAAAATTTTTGTGGCCGACTCCACAAAATTATTATACAATAAAGTTTACGTTATATTTTACAGGTCTGCCTCTGGCGTGTTAGGAAGAAAAAAAACAATTAATTCTCAATATAAAGAATTAGTATTTGACGAAAAAATTCGTGATTGGGTTAGTGTCGAAGGTAGTTTTGTTGCTTCCAAAAGATGGGATTCGATTATGATCATGCTACCAAGAGAATTCTTGTCAAAGGGTGAGTATAGAAAAATAACTCGTCGAATCAGGGCGGGATTTATTCCATCTACCTTTTACATTTACATAGACGACATTGTTTTGCAAAAAACCCCCATCAAGTAGATGAATACTAAATTTTCAACCACAATTTCCCTTTTTCTTTCCACGCTGACGGCTTGCACCCCCACCCCCAAACTAGCCTACCTCAACCCCGCCAAAATCAGCCAAGAGTACGAGGCCGTACTCGCTGAACAGCGGCAGTTGCAGGCGATAGCGGCACCGTGGCAAATCCAAGTGGATACGCTGACGGCGGAGTTCCAGCGCGCCGCCACGCGTTACCAACAGGAACGCGGGCAGCTTACGCCTACGCAGGCAGCAGCGCGGGAGCAGGAATTGGGAGCGAAACAGAATCAACTGGCGCAATACCGCGAAGCCACTACCCAAAAGCTTACCGCCGAGCGTGAAAAGCTCGATGCAGTCGTGATGAACGACTTGAATGCCTTCGTGAAAGAGTACGGTAAGCGGGAGGGGTACACCCTCATCTTGGGCGCCACCAGCAGCGGCAACATCGTGTACGCAGATGACGCCATCGATGTGACCGAGGCGGTGGTAAAAGAGCTGAACGAACGTTACCGCCGCAAACAAGCTGCTACTAAGTAACCCGCTTTGAGTATGAACCAACTGGCTACCTTTCAAGCCAAACTCTACCGCTTTGGCGCGTCTGAAAAAGCAAGGCTACTAAAGGTGTATTACCACCGCTGGCTGTTTGTCGGCCTGTTAGGAGCTACGGCTTGCACCACCCAGCCGTTACCGCCCGATGCCCTTCGCGCTTGGGTGGCCGAACCTAAGAATGGGTTGGTACAAACGCAGGAAATAGGTGCGATCAAGGCACAGTGTAGTTACCGACTACCCGAGCTGCTCGCCGCGCAGGAAGTGCGCAACACGCACCAACCGCTCACCCGCCTTACCCTAGATTCAGCCCAACAAGCCTACCGTAGCCGCACGCACTTCGCGTTGGACTTATCGCAGAACGGCACCGAATACGAAACGGAGTTTGCTGGTAATCCGGCGCAATATGCCGCAGTGGTACAATATCTAAGCGCTGGTATTGCCACGGATAGTTACCTGCATATCCCGGGTCAAGATTCTGTGCCCGCTATGGCCGCCATGTATATGCGGCAGTATGGCAACACCGGCCGCTCCACGGTTTTGCTCATCTTCGACACGCCGCCCGCTGCACTCACTACCGGCTGCCGCCTGAACGTCGCGGGACGGAAAGAGCTATTACCGCCGTTCCGATTCAATTTCCTCGCCACTGCTTTCCAAGCTATTCCACCGCTTGCAGTAACCAACTAGAGCTTTTGTCTGCCGAGGGCTTTCTTTCGGCCCACATCTGTTACTGAACTGCCTTATCCACGACCTATGTTTTTTCGCAACCGCCGCCTTGCTCGTGTTACTGCTTGCCTGCTGCTCGTAGAAACTCTTTTCAATCTAGCGCTTCCTACGGTCAGTTATGCTGTAATGGGGCCTAACCAACCGGAGTTCACCAGCTACGATTCGCCCGGTGCCACTGATATGGTCAACCTCGCCACCGGCGATTTTACCTATCAGCTCCCGGTACTAGAAGTGCCGGGTCCAGAGGGTTCAGTGTCAATGCCCCTCACCTACCGAGCAGGTATTCGGCTAGAGCAAGAGGCTACTTGGGTAGGCTTGGGTTGGTCGATGAATGCCGGTGCCATCTCGCGTAATGTCAGCGGTTACCCAGATGATGCCGCCGGGGAGTTCAATACCAGCACCTTTCAGCAAACCCTGAACCGGGGATGGCAAGGCAGTATCTTAGGTATAGTAAACCTCGGTTGGGACTCGGAAACGGGGCGTCAAGGGTCCGTCGATTTGATCGGCTTAGCAAGTGTAGGCTGGAAAGGAGGCCGAATCAATTCAGGTGATGTAGTAGGAGTCAGGTTTGAGCGCGGCGAACCTGCTACCGTTGACGCGAAGCGAATGATTTTCGCCGGTATTACCATCGCCACACTAGGTGCTGCGGGCGTTGCGGGAGGTGGCGCAGCCGTTGCAAAAAATCTGGCTTTCAGTGCTGCTAGCAGTGCGGTCAGTGGTGCTATCGGAAATGCTGTAATGTTGGGGCGTGCCAGTGATGCCGCTGGCAGCTTCAATAGTGCCAGTACCCGCACCAACCGGACGTTATTCCATATGGATTACTGGAACCTGATTAATGATAACAAAACCGAGCAGATGTATGGTGAGCTTAACTTTCATAAAATACCTAGGCTAGATGGTGTTGACGGAAGATTTGGCCAATCGGTAGGTGCAGAAATCAAGGAGGGGACAGTCGCAAATGGCCAGCCTAGTAAGCCTCTTATATTCTATAAGTCGCAAGTAGGGTTCAGTGGCGATCAATCAAATATTGGTAGATACGCTATTGGTGCTGCTGGAGACGTGCATCAGTTTGGTGCGCCCGAAGATGATTTTGAAGCCGTAATAGGACATCCACTAAGTATCTCTCATGATAACTACTCTGTAATGGGTGAGGGTATATCGGGTTCTATTCGCCCCTACCGGCTGGAAGTCGGCACTGTGCCCTACCCGAAGAGCGCCGATAACCTCCGACTGCAAAACCAGCTCGTTCTAAATCACTTTAAATACAACGCTTTCCCGTTCGCGAAGGACTATAAGCCGCAGTTTCGGTACGAGGGCAGTACCCAAAATTCCTACGATTACCACAGCTACGAAGCCCCAGCCAACACTGATCCTACGGGCATCGAAGTCGACATCAACCAAGGATATGTTTTAGTAAAAGATGAATCCTTGTTCGGCGCTAATACGTCAAACAGCACTCAGCCCGCAACCCGTACCGCTCCGGCTCGCACAGGTTATATAATCAATGGCGCATCTCACGGTCGTAAAGTGGTGCAAGGCAAGCACATTGACTGGTACACTAATAGGGAGATTGCTAAAAAATATGATGATGCTAGTGCTGCCAATTCACTGCCTAATTTTTTAGAATTTCAAGCACCTGCTTCCGGCACGGCTACTAAGTGTGAAATAATGACTGGCAATAATGGATACGGACCTGCTAACAATAGTCAGGCTAACGGCGCTTTCTGGGAGCCAAACGCTGCTTTCGAGATTAGTACTGTGCAGAGTGACAACGTGTTCCGGGCTGAATTGCCAGGCGACGGTATTGGTGCTTTCGCCGTTACTAATGAAGACGGCACAACGTATCATTATTCATTGCCGGTTTACCATCACACTCAATCTAGTTACTCGCGTGACAAGTTAAGCAGTGGCAACGACAATTTAGCCACCCGAATGATGGGCTCCCGTACAGGCCTGCACAAATACGCCACGACGTGGCTGCTAACGGCTATCACCTCGCCCGATTATGTAGACCGCGGGCAAATCGGCGTGGTAGACGCTGAGGATTGGGGTGGGTGGGTGAAGTATGACTACGGCAAGTTTTCCTCTAAGTACAAATGGCGGCAGCCCTACATCGGCGAAATGTATAGTCCCGAGGACTTGAATTCCGTCAGTGTTAGCGAAGGCTACAAAGAAACGTACTACCTGAACTCGATCAGCACGCGAACGCATACTGCGCTTTTTATCAAGAATGTGCGGCGTGACGGACGCGGTCATTTTGTTCCGGGCCGTAATGCTGGCATCTCTACACTGGGTATCGATGAGTCTACGCCGTCATCATCGTTGCGCCTCGACGAAGTGGTCTTACTCCGTAATGAAGATGTGGCCAAACTGCAAACCGTAGACGGCATTCGGGACCTCAATGATTCTAACCCAACAGTTATACCGGCTCTCTTACCATCGGCAAACCCAGTGAGCGCTAATACGGCCGATCTGCGCAATGGCGACACCTACGACAAGGTATATGACGTGTACGATGTGGCAGTCGATAACCGAATCAAGGCCTACTTGAAAGCCAACGCACTGAAACGCATCCGATTCAACTATTCTTATCGGCTCTGTTCAAATACCCCGAACTCTTTCTCCAGCGTTTCCAATCCCCCATCGTTGGATCCGGATTTCTGGGAGCCTGATCACCATACCGGCAAGCTTACTCTGGAAAGCATCTCGACGTTCGGGCCAGGCGGGAGTAAGCTGTCACCTGATTTCTTGTTTACCTATGCTCAAAATCCGAGCTATGGCATCAATAAGTGGGATGGGTTCGGTATGTATGCTCGCGATGGGGAAGCCACCCTTGAGGGTCATTATCCGTCGTCAGATCCCACAAGCGCTGGTGAAGATGGGGCTGCTTGGTCACTTACGGACATAACCACTCCTTTGGGCAGTGCCGTTCACATTCAGTATGAAAGAGATCAATACGCCTTTGTGTCTGAATATGGCAGCAAAGGCGTGCCATTCCAGAATGACGACTGTGGAACGACATTACAGGTTGACAGAAGCCAGGGATTTAATTATCCGCTATCATCCGTATACAAGCCGGGTGATCGTCTTTGGGCTTCGGGATATTACATACATCGGTTCAGGTGCATAACAACCTTCGACATACGAAAAAAATATGAACGTTGGGTAACAATAGTGGCAGTTGGTACGAATAGCATTACTGTTTCTGCTGCTGATGAACCAATTGCGCTTTTGTCTCAATGTCCTAATGCTCCGTTTAGCCCAGTAGATTTCAAGTTCACTCTCTCGAGTCCAGTGAACACTTCTGGGGGTGAGCTTCGGGTCGCAAAAATTTCTACTACCGATGATGCAGGCCATTCGTACGAAACACGTTACGAGTATGTGACTGATCTCTCGGCAAATATCAATAGTGCAGGTGTCATTGCGCAGGAGCCAGCATTTATCAAAAAAACGGCTACTCCTTACAGCTTTTACCAGCTGTTTGATTATCCTAATACGCCAGTTATTTACAGCAAAGTAGCTGTTTTGAAGGGTGGGTTAGCAACGTCCTCTTCCGACTATGATACCAAAGAAGAGTACAGCTTTTACACTCCCCACTCATCCATGGTGGCGCCGCAACAATATGCTTTTGGCTTCGGAGGTAATTGGCCGTTTCCTGGCCGTGACTATAATAGGAGTGTCATGTGGTTTTTGCGATACAACCACGATATTGACGTAAACACGGGCCTGATCGGGCAAGTCAAAAGCTTAGTTAAGAAAAATAAATCGGAGGTTACAGAATTCTCTTCAGAATTCAATTATTCAGACCAGCTCCCTAACGATGCAAACATCCCCAATCAGGGCCGCTTCACGGAAGGAGTGATGACAATGGAGATGCTGTATGCGGACTACCACAATATTTACAACTTTAACCGCACCACGAAAACGTATCACCCAGTAACGCTTAGAGGCACGACCACGACCTCTAACGGTATTACTGTCCGCACGAGCAACGACAAGTATGACCCTATAACAGGGCAAGTACTGGTATCCACGTCGGTTAACTCATTGGGTGATACGTATCGTACGACCATCACTCCTGCATATACCAAGTATGGACTCAACACTACCTTGTCGGGTATGGGGCCAATGGACGAAAGTGCCAAGTGGAAAAATATGCTTCTACAGCAGGCTGGAATGGTTGTTACGAAAGAGCGAGGTGGCCAGCAATCCGTAGTTTCTGCTTCAGCACAAACTTGGAAAAGCACTTGGGAATACCGTGCGTTCAACCCTTCAACCGGTGTCTACGAGCAGCAATTGGATGCTAGTACCCCGATTTGGCGAAAATACGAATCTTTGCTTTGGAGCGGTATTTCAGCTAATGGTCCGGTTGTGACCCTTGCTAATCCTACTACTGGAGGGCTAAATCCTGACGGAACACAAGCGACATTCACTCCTTTCGGTTGGGGTACTACCACTTCTATCGTGAATGAAATCAACGGCTGGCAGAAGACAGGCGAGATAATGACTTACGACCGTTACTCGGGTAGCTTACAATCGCGGGCGGCTAATGGGCAATTTTCTGCGCAAAAACACGGATACGATCAAAGCTTGCCCCTGTTAAACGCCTATAATGCCCGCTACACTGAGGTAGCGTATTCAGGCGCTGAAGACTTGAGTTCGGCAAACAACGCATCGCACTTTGGTGGTGAGGTAATGGATGCCTCCCGAGCCTCCACATACGCTCACACTGGCAAGTGGAGCTCCGAATTGAAGTCAAATCAAAGTGGCTTCACTTACAAAGCTCAAACAGTAGCCAACAACACTGACTTGACCAATGTGCGGGTGGGTAAAAAATACCGGCTCAGCGCGTGGGTACATGCCAGCGATTTAGCATCTGCCAACTGCAAGCTTTACGCGAAGTTGGATGGTGTAGAGGTAGCAGCCACCACTATCCGCAACGCTGAGGTTCGCAAAGCAGGTGACTGGTATCAGATCAATACATCCTTCATCATCCCGTCAACTGCGTTTAACAAGAATCTGGTCGTCGGTTGCCGACACGTAGACAACTCTACTACCAACGTCTTTGTAGACGATTTCCGGTTTCAACCTGTCGAAGCGACTATGGCTGCGTACGTCTACGATGCCAAGACGGAGCAAATAAGCGCAACCCTCGACAACGATAACTTCTTTACCCGCTACCAATACGATGTATCTGGCAGGCCCCTGCGAGTCCATCGGGAAGTCTTAGATCGCCCTAATGCACCCATTCATGCGGCGCGCCTGATCAAGGAGTACAAGTACAACATGAAACGTGATCGGCTAGCTACGTGGATTGCCACGGGTAATACGCAGTGTCAGATGGGAGCTCCTGATCCATGGGGATATATAAGCCCAACTGGATATGAGGAACAGGAGGAAGTGGACCAAAATCCTCAGAGCCCTAGCTATAACCAAGTCCGCTGGGTGCCAACGTATTACAATGCAGGAGCTTGCAAACCGTGTAGAGGGCTTGAACGGTGGATTGATCGTAGATGCGAAACGCCAGTTCGTTATCAGGTAGACTGTAGTTGTAACGGTGATCCAGAAATATGTACCAAAGTAACTGTTTATAGATATTCGAACGGAAGCATGACTGATGTTAGGGAAATTGTAAGCAGAACAACTTGTGATAATATTCACTAGCCAATCCTCTGTTGATGGCTACTGTTTTCTTTCCACTGTTACTTTGCAACGCCCGATGGTACTTACCCGCACCCACCCGTTCACCTACGCAATTCTATTGTTGCTATGCTTCACAGCTGCCCGCAACACTTTCGCCCAGCTACCCACTTGGGACTGGGTTCGGCAAGCGGGCGGGACTGGCCGAGAGTCTTCTAGACGGTTGTACCTTTCTCCTGAGGGAGATGTTTATATTAGTGGCGTCTATAACGGAAGCGCCCAGTTTGGCAACTTGACTTTGTCAGCCACTCATTCAACTGGTTATCTGGCGCGCTACGACAGCACGGGAAGCGTTATATGGGTACGCGATTTCCCTGCCTCTATCAGAAGCGGTATCACCAGCGCAACTTGCGATACTAGTGGCAATATGTATTTAGTTGGCCAGTTTACGGGGCAAATCGTACTAGGTACTCAGACGTTCACTAGCATTTCGACGAGTAACGATGGACAGGAAGGGTTCGTGGCGAAAATGAGCTCTTCCGGTACCATTGAATGGGCTGAGCATTTACAAGGGCGACGCCGACCTCTAGTGACTCCCTTCGCTAACGTAGAGGTAATCAGCGTTGCCTTCGATGCCACTAATGCACTTTATGTGGCTGGTTTCTGCACTGATTCGCTTTATCTAGGTCAACAGACGTCAGTAGCCGGGGGCGGAGCGCAAAACGCGTTCCTTTTTCGAATTGATCCACAGCTGCACCGCTTCCAGTGGGTGACCGTGGCCGAGGGCCGGTTTCGCTCCTATGCCTACGACATGAAACCGGCGCCCGCACCCCAAGGAGGGGTCATTATAAATGGCGATTTCAATGGCACCATTCGTTTCGGCACTTCTGCGTTCAACAGTGGAGCTAGCGCGTGCGGGTTCTTCGCCAGCTACGATGCCAACGGGCAGCTTCAATGGCTGAAAAAGTCGGATCCTTCTACGACAAATGCCAATTTCTGTTCAGCTAGTAATGCGCTCAAAACCCCCGCTGGCCAAAGCGGGTATCTCTGCGGATACTACATCGGCCAAACGACTTTTGGCGGGATGGCCTTGCCGAATTCGATGAATGGCGATTCACACGCCTTCATTACTAAATATGACGCCGCCGGGAACGTGGAGTGGGCGCAAGCTAGTATGGGCGGTCCGACTGCGCGCGCCAATGGTGTAGCTACTGACCCCTCCGGCAATCTGTATGTCAGTGGTTATTTTCAGGGGACCCTCACTTTTGGGGCGCTCTCGTTGGTGGGCGACCTAGATAGTCTGAATGGGTATTTGCTGAAGCTGGACCCCCAAGGCACCCCGCAATGGCTGCTGCGGGTTGGCGCCGCTACCACTACCGCGTATATAGTGGGCATCCGAATGAGCCCGATTAATCATCGGCTGTATGTAAACGGGTCGTTCAATAATTCCGTGCCGTTCGGCGCGACGACTTTGGTCAGCGCGGGAGGGCTTGATAATTTTCTGGCCCGGCTTTCAGTCGGTATTCCGCTTGGCTCATCGGAGGCTACGGAGGCAGGGGAGTGGAGCGTGGCGCCGAACCCCGTACCAGCCGGGGGGCGCGTGCGGTTGAGCTGGCCCCAGCAGGCGCAGCTCGAGCGGTTGCGGCTACTTGATGGCACGGGCCGAACGGTTTACGCGCAATCCGTGACGTCTGCTAGCGCGGGGCAGCTGGAGCTGGTGCTGCCGCCTCTGGCGCCGGGTTTGTATTTGCTGCAAGCCGTTCAAGAAAGCCGTAAGCCTGTCTGGAAACGCATTGTGATTGGTCAGTGAGGCAAGAAAAGAACTGAAAATCCCTTCTTAGCTATTTCAGTAACATCACGAAATATGAATGCGTTTTCGTGGTGTCCTATCTGACGTAATGCACGAAGCCGACCTGATACTTAACACAGGGCGTCGTCCCATCCGAGAAGGTGTTGGCCTTCAGTGGTACGACCGTAGCGCTGGTGTAATATCATAAGTCGGTCAGGGTTATAACCAATCAGAAGACACAGAAGGGGTGACGGCCCACGGCATACACCTCCACGTTGCCAAGCTGGCCGAAACCGAAAAGGATTTGTCGCGTTCACCCAAATGATAGGTAGTGGAGGACGCATTGGCTGATGCAAGTGCGGACCAAATCGGTAAACTCTATTAGTGTCGTTGGTTGTCTAATTACGACAGTGCCTTGGGGCATCTGCGTATTCGGCACTGCTACAGCTTACTAACTGCCGCCGATACGCCGGTTCCGGATAGTCAATCGGCCATCTTGTTTCGGTGTAGATTCTTTTCTAACGAAACAGGGCTTCAGCCCCGACCGGAGCGCCGACAGCCAAGGGCTTCATGAGTAGTTGGCGGCAAGTACCCTTTCTGTCTGCACCTCACTAATGGCGAAGAAAACCGTTGCCCGGCCTATCGCGCCGGCCACCAAACCCAATAAGTCAAGCGCTAAGCCCGCCCCTAAGCCCGCACCCAAGCCCGTTCGGCGGGTGGCGGCAAGGGCGCTTGCGCGTACCGCCGTATTCATCTCCTATAGCCACAAAGACAAAAAATGGCTGGACCGCGTTAAAGTCCACCTCGATCCCTTGGAGCGCAACCACGGCGTTACCATCTGGCAAGACAGTAAGCTGCGCGGTGGCGACCGCTGGCGGGCCGAGATCGATCGAGCGTTGGCGACTACTCGTGTCGCCGTCCTGTTGATCAGTGCCGATTTCCTCGCGTCCGATTTCATCGCCCATCACGAGCTGCCGCCGCTCCTGAAAGCGGCTCAGCGAGCGGGCGCTACCATCCTGCCGCTTATCATTTCGGATAGCGCTTTTTTGGATAGCGAGCTGGCGGCTTTTCAAGCTATCAACCCCACCGACCAGCCCCTCAATACATTAAATGAAGGCCAGATAGAGCAAGTGCTGGTTCAGCTTTACTGGCGCATCCGCGATGCTTACCAAGAGGCGCCTAAGCAAGCCGGGGCACCCCGTGAGTTGGCACCATCCCGCAAGCATCGCCCGGCAGGAGCAGCAGCGGCTACTTCAGCCCCCAAGACCAAGCCTGAGGCAGCGCTCAAAGCTGCACCACCGGTCAGCAAGGCAAGCAAATCAGCCAGAAGGCGCCGAAAGCGGTGGCCCCCGTCCGCCCCCCCAAGATTCTGCCGACAGCTCCCCGAAGTCCGTTAGCGCTATTAGTCAATCAGCGGGGCGAATGGGCAGTTTTTCCCCTGCTAAAAGCCAGTCTCGGCACCTCGCTCGATCTGACCCTAAAAGCCAGTACGGCAGAGCAGCGTGCTTACCTCAACCAGCTGCGCCAGCGGGCCGACCTGCAAGGCTTTGTCATCGGTACTGACACGCAATTGGCTCGCCTCAACGAGTTAAAGATGCAGGTAGACAACGGCGTCGAAAGCTGGCATCTTTCGGCCCAGCCCACCGACCGACAGCCGCCCACCGAAATTACGTACAACGGCACCACGCCTGTTATGCAAGCCAAGTCTCGAGTGCAGCTACTCCTGTTGAATACCCCACCCACCGACAGCCTCTTCGGCTGGGGTGGCAACCTGCCCGCGCAGTCTGACTCGCCGTTGCTGACGCTTTTTCAGCAAGTGGGCGGCAACGTCACCGAGTTCAACCGGCTGGCTCCACTCGTCGCCACGTGGTTTCTGCATCTCACGGCCGCTGTAGAGCAAATTCTGATGCTCAAGATCACAGCCCGCGGCAAACAGGCGCGCATCGAGTTCCGGGGGCGCCGCAAGCGGATCTACGACAATAAGGCTGCCAACGAGATCAGCGTAAGCGGCACGCTGAATTTAGCCGCAACAGCAGCAGATTCAGGCAACGACCGCTTACTGCTCGGCCCCTTGCGCCGCTGGTAAATAAACGGTGCCCACACAGCCACGGGTTAGTAGAAGCAGGCAGTAGGTTACTGAATCATTTCAGGTCGTAACCACGGGTAACAAAACGTAACAAAATGTTACCGCCCGTTATCCGTCGTTACCGTCTGTTACGGTTTGTGACCGACAAGCTTTGTAGTTGGCAGAAGGGCAGTTCTTTCAATCCCTATAGCGCTCCCAGCCTTCACCGGGTTTCGGCCGGCAAAGGCTGGGGATATCGTGCTAATCGTGACGCGCTCGTTGCGCCCAGTGACCGAATGGTAAACGGTCGATTTCACTCAGTCAACAACCAGTCGCCGCGTTTGGGCGCCACTCCGTACCGTGTATACGCCGGGCGCCAAGCCCGTCAGCGATAATTGAGTGGTGTGCGTCGAAGAAGCTGACTGATGACGGACTACTTGGCCAATCGCATTCAGAAGTTCAATCTCTGCGCCTTCCCGCGCACTGCCCTCTACGAATACACTGCCTACTGCTGGGTTCGGCCACACGGCTAATGCTGATCCGCGCCAAGTAGTCGAAGCTTCTGCATTCAACGGACGCTGACCGGATAGGAGCGCGAATCGGCCCTTTACTTCCCCAGCGGTTGTCACGGTGAAAGTCACTGCGGGGGTCGTCGTCAGGTCGTAATGAGTGCCGGTGAGACGGTCGAGCAGAACGATCTGGGCATTGGCCAGATTTGACCATTCGTGGACGGCGAGTTGATAAGTGCCAGCGGCTGGTAAATCGGCCAGCAGCTCTAAGGGTTCACCGCTTTCCAGCCACGCAAGCGGTAAGCGCGTAATCGCCTGTTCCTCACCCGAGGGCAAGCGGGTGGCTAAAGTGGGCACGCCAAGGTTGCGGCCGGGGCGCTGCCCAGTGACCAGTGCGCTGCTCTCCGGCTCAGCAGTCGGCGGATGCAGAATAAAAAAGACTTCGTCCTGTGCTTCGGCGGGTGTGGCCAACTCCGTAGAGCGCAGCGTCAGACTCCAGACAGGCCGTGGCGCCGGGGCACGGTAGTGCGCGGCCTGGACCGGGTCTACGGCGCGTAGCGTATTCGTAAAGGTGAAATCTACCGGCCCCGCTCCGGTTACCTGAGCGAAGAAACCCTGCGCGATGGCCAGCACGCCGTTAGGCAGCGTGCCGGTACCGGTGGTGCCGTCCCCATTTGTGGTGCGCGTCAGGTAGACGGCGTTGTTGCCTCCCAGGGTCTTGAGGACGTAAATGGTAGGGCTCATCCCGGTAGGAGGCGTGACCCGATCCCAGATCAGGGGCGAGGGGTAAGGATTCCCCAGCAGGTGATAGCCGGGCTTGCCTTCCGGAGCCGGTGTGCCCGTGCGGGTGAGGTTACCGACCGTGACGTTACCGCTGGTGAGCGTACCCGTGAACTCCTCCGTCAGTGGGGGCATCGCCACCGAATATCCTCGGCCGGGTACCAAAGGCGCTGTCAGAGCCTGCGAACCGGGCTGGCCGGCAGGAGTAGGCGAGAAATAACCGGTGGCGAAAGGAGCCGTCGGTCCGCCCCGCGTCTCGTCGAAGCCGAATACGTTTGGATAAGGACGTACACTCGCCGGATTCGGCGCCGTATTGTAAAGCCCATTCACAATAGGTGTAAAGCCGCCCGGACCGGGTACGGTCAGGTCGGCGATGGTCGAGTTGGCTGTGGGGCTGCTCAGGAAACGATAGCCCACGGCCGGGCCGGGGTTCGGGGTGAGGTACTGCTGTACTGTAGCGCTATTGCCGAGGACGCGTCCCGCCCCGAGGTTGGCGACCAGTGCCGTGGTGTCAGCCGTGCTCAGCATCGTGAAGGCCTGCGCATTAAGGAGGAGGTCGCCGGTGCCTACGCTGAGGCGCTGGCGCACGCTCACCGGTTGGGAGAGCGTGAGCGAAGTGGGATTGGTGCTCACCAGCTCCCACACGCGGACCGGCAGACCGGAGCCGGTCAGCTGCGCAGCCGCCCCTGTGTACGTATAGTTGGCGTGAGGCGAGAAGATTCGGCTGCCGCTAACCTGAATGGCTCCCGTCGACCCGCTGGCACTGATCCCTTGAGCCGCGCAAATGCGTAAGTAGGCTCGGGCTGCAAGGGTAAAGGCGCCGGGTCCGGTCACCAGATGGCAGCCATCGTTCAGTTGACCGCCGGCCTGTACCAGCAACGTGCCGGTAACGGTCACGTCGCCGCTTAGGGTACCTTCTCCAGTACCCGTAACCGTGATATTACGGTAGGTGCCACCAGGAATGACCTGTCCAAGCGTATTGATAACCAAGTCGCCTACCTGATTGAAGCGGATGCTAGTGGTCTGTTTGGTAAAGTTATTGGCCACTAGGTCTAGGTCGCCGTCGCCATCTAGATCCCCTAAGGCCAGATAGTTGACTGCTCCGCCAACGGGCACATCAGGTTCGACGGCAAATACTCCCGACCCGATGTTGCGGCGTACTCTGATGAGAGAGTCCGTATCGTTGGAGACCAGCAAATCGAGATCACTGTCCCCGTCGATATCGCCCAGCACCACACTGCGCGGTGTCGTCCCGACGGTAAAGAAGGAGCCGCTGCCGAAGGCCCCCGTGCCGTCGTTGCGCCGGATGCTGACGGTGTTGCTATTTAGGCCGTTCGCGGTTACGAAATCGAGGTCACCGTCGCTGTCGAGATCGCCTACGGCCAAGGTGTAGCCCCAATCGGTGTCATTTACATTAGAGATCACCACCTTTTGGCTCACGAAAAAGCCGCCCGAGCCATCATTACGACAGATGCTCACCGTCGAGCGCCTCGTATCCAGCTGGTTGAGCACAAGCATATCCAGATCGCCGTCGCTATCGACATCACCGAACTTCACGCTTTGCGGAAGGCCGCCGGTCGTTAGCGTGGAGCTGCCGCTGAAGCTCCCTGACCCATTGTTGAAACGGATGCTCACGAAGCCGCCGTCGTTGTTGGTGACGGCGAAGTCGAGGTCGCCGTCCCCGTCCAGATCCCCTAACGCGACGGCGTAGGGCTGGAGACCCACTGATACGTTGAGATTGCCGCTGAATACTCCTGCCCCGTTGTTGAAGTTCACGCTCGCCACCGTAGACCCGTTGCCCAAAGTGAGGAGGTCGAGGTCACCGTCTCCGTCCAGATCGCCTAGCGCAAGCGCCCGCGACCCAGAGGCGAGCGCGACGTCTTGGCCGAGCGTAAAAACTCCTGATCCATTATTGAGTCGGACGGTTGCGAGGCGAATGTTGTTATTGACGGCGACAATGTCGAGATCGCCGTCGCCATCCACATCACCCACTGCTACGCCCAGCGGATTGGCCACCTGCGGAATCTCCTGCGTCCCCGAGAATGTCCCCGGACCACTGGCGGCGGCGGCGGTGAACTGGTAGACGTGGCGGTTGGCGGCCACTTCGCTCACACTCCGCACGGTGGCGGGCACGATGACCTCGACCGTCTCTCCCGGTCGAAGGTCGGTGGTGGGATTGAACGTAAGGGTATTGGTTCCGCCGCCGCTGAGCGTGCCCCCACCGGGCCGGTTGAGCTGCCCGCCGCGTTGGGATGAAAATACCCGCACGTTGCTGGCGGAGCTACTCGAAATGGCCTGATTAAAGGTGAGGACGATGTTCGTGGCGCGCGGAGCTGCGATTGCGTTGCGAGCTGGGTTACGTCCGGTAACGCTGGGCTGTGCCAATACCAGAGTGGGAAGCAAGACGAGTAAACCTAACCCTCCCGCGCAAAAGAGACCTTTCCGGCTACTCCCCTCTGCCGGAAGTAGTGGAGCGTGAGAAATCAGTGCTTTAGCAGGAATTGTCATAAAATTATAAAAAATTTGATAACGATTTATTCGCTATCAGTTGAATATTCGTTCAGAAGAAATGTGTAACGAGACGTAGATAAGTTGCTTGGCAGCAGCCTAATTGCTGCTTTCTCAGGCTAAGAGATGGCCGAAGGTGCTGCCAAAGTATTTCACGTCTGATTAGCTCCAAATACCATTGGTGAGTTAAAATGAGACGCGACAAACATAAAGGGGGCAGTGGCGCACGCGCATCAGTGTATGTACTGAATTTGAGGTGAGTGTCTTGAAGGGTGTTAGGACTTAGCTGACCTCGGAGCTAATCTATTGAGCGAGACATTGTCGGGGAAAGTAACCACGATTCCTTCCTTCCGGCCGCTATCGGCCCAATTGCTGTCATCGAGCCCGCGGGCTTCATAAATGCATCACAAGAGCTTGACGATCCGCAAGTCGACGCGCAGTACCGACGGTTCAAGCGCGCTTTTCGCGACGCCGTTCAAGCTAATTGAATGAGGTGGTCTGGCCATGACAGACAGGCGGTTGTCTTGACTTTCCTGCCCAATGGCTTCTTCCCCTTCGTTCCTCTCGCCGGCTTCGCGGCGAAAACATACTGTCGCTTTTAAGGCCCAGTGTGTGCGCCAGCTTACGGCCGGCGCGCGTCCATCTGATGTCGCCCGGGCCCACGGCATCTCGCCGATGCTACTAGCCTACTGGCAACGTCTGGCTGCTCACGCCTACCCAGCTCGGGTCGAACAAGCACCTGCGCGCCAAGCTGTGATGGGTCGAGTAGGTGCGCGATATATTAAAAAAGTCGTAACCATCTCCTCACAACCGCCTCAGTAATGAGCCGCTACGCCTTTGTTACGATACACTTACGTTCTTCTCTGGCTATCGAGCGAACTTCAACCTTCGAGAGTTTTATTGCAAACCGAAAAGCGCAAGGGACAATGATGCTTGAAGCGGAATCAGCGGCCGTCGTCAAGTCTATTGACACAAGAAAGGCGATTGAGTAAAGAACCGAGTAATTGCTGCACCTCAGTTTAAAGAGGCCGTAAGTATATCGTACCTTCTCCAAGACGATGGAGCGAGGCTTGGAACTCTAGACCTTTTGATGGCTCGCCTCCAGCGATGAGTAAGATGGGCGTCCTCGAACCCGCAAGATGAGTTCTGACAGCCTCGCTCATTTGGTGCAAATCAGGGCCGCTTGCCTCGGGGCTCGCTCCGGGATGTGTATGCCACTCGCCCAGATAACAAAGCGGTGGAGTTTGCCGCCTTGCCCGAGCAATCATCTTTCTTACGCCTCTGACTCCGCGCTGGAAACTGGTGCGGCCGTGTCTAGAATCAGAGGGTGGTGGGGCTGCTAAGACGATGGTGGCCAATCGAAGATTGCTACTCAGGGTACCTAATAAGATGCCGCCTGTTTCGAGCGGATAGCAGCGTATCGCTTCGGCGCGCATCGCCGCTAGAGCTTGACCGGAAATAGTCAGGCAGAGTCGTCCATCATCTGAAGCCAAAATCAAGGGAGAAGGTGGCGGCGCGGATACTCGGGTGCTACGCCTCCACCAGTAGCACATCGGAGTTGGCGAATTTCGGAATTCGGGGAGACACCCAAGAATGGCGAATTTTAACCGGCAACTGGGGCGCTGGTTCGACTAGCTGTTGTACTAGTACGTGACCCACATAGTTGGTAGATTTAGGGCCACCATTCCGCTGCCTCTATGTCGACGCCCGTGTCCTTCCAGTTGCGCGAAGCCGATGCGGCCGCGCTGCCCCGTCTGATTCGGCAAGGGCATAGCTCGGCCCGCCGCCTGAGCCGGGCCCGGGTGCTGCTCTTGGCCCATCAGGGCCTGAGTCCGCAAGCCGTCGCCGCCGCCGTGCTGGTGAGCCGAGCGACGGTCTACAACGTCTGGGCCCGCTACCGGGCCGATGGGCTGGAGGCGGCCCTCACGGAACGCCCGCGATCGGGCCAGCCGCGCAAGGTCACGCCCCGCGTGGAAGCGGCCATTACCCAGCTGGCTTGCTCCCAGGCCCCGGACGGGGCCGGCCGCTGGAGTGTGCGCCTGCTGCGGGAGCGGCTCGTCGTGCGCGGCCATGAGTTGAGCGAGGAAGCGGTGCGCCTGGTGTTAAAAAAAGTCAGCTCAAGCCCTGGCAGCGCCGCCAGTGGTGCATCGGGCCGGTAGACGGGGCCTACCTAGCGGCCATGGAAGATGTGCTGGATGTCTACGAGCAGCCGGCCCAGCCGGGGGTGGTGCGGCTGTGCTTTGATGAGCGGCCCTGTCAGCTGCTCGATGAGGTGTATGCGCCCCTGCCGCTGGCGCCGGGACACGGCCAGCGCGAAGACTACGAGTACGTACGCAACGGCATGGCGTGCGTGCTCTTGGCCTACGACCTGGACACGGGGCAGCGCTACGTGCAGGTGCGCCACCAGCGCACCAAGGCCGACTACGCCCAGTTCTTCGACTGGCTCTTGGCCACGCACTATCCGCAGGCCGGGAGAATCGAGCTGGTGCAGGACAATCTCAACACGCACGCTTACAGCTCCTTTTATCAGCACCTGCCCGTCGCGCGGGCCAGCCAGCTGCGCCAGACGCTGCACTTTCACTTCACGCCCAAGCACGCTTCTTGGCTCAACATGGCGGAAATTGAGTTTTCCGCCCTAGCCCGCCAGTGTCTCAACCGACGCATTGCCGATCTGCCGACCTTGCAGACCCAAACCCTGGTTTGGGCCCAGGAGCGCAACCGCCACGCCGTGAAAATCCACTGGAGCTTCACCGCCTCTCAAGCTCGAACCAGCTTAGCTTCCTGGTATCACAAGGTCAATCCGCTCAACCCCGAGCCGTCCAAGATTTAAGTGGGCCGTGTACTAGCTCCACCGCTATGCCCGCAAGTCCCTGAATCCGGTTTAAGGGTGCCGGTGTGAGCGGATGCCAGCACCCGGCACCACGAGGCATCACCAACCCGTCTTGCTCTACGCGGCGATTCTGCTCGTGCCGAAATGGTGCAAACCACGTCGTGAAATCGGACCAGTCGAAGGCGCCGGCTTGATTAGCATAGAAGAACAAGTCCTCAGCGTAGAGGCTCAAAGAACAACTAGCAACTGGTACGGTAGAAGCCAGTCCGGGGAGGGGCAGAGAGCGCAGTACCGCATCGTCAGCCGTTGCATCGATGACGAGCGTTGCGCGCTCTGCGGCTGCGACAAAGTCTTGCCTATGCGACGGAGCTTTGGCGGCGATACCAGTTACCCGCGCGAGGGGGTTTGAAAGGTTGAGTTGTTTGGCCAACTCCACGACTTTATGCGCTAAGATAGAAGGAAGCGTGAGTGTATGGCGCACCAAATTACCTCCTTCAAGAAGCTCGTCGTCCACGATAGTCAAATCCTGTACTCCCATTCTCACCAGTTGCTCCGCGATGGCGCTACCTAATGCTCCGGCGCCGATAAGAATAATGCTGGATTTGCAGAGTTCGGAGGAGAGTCTGCCACGATTCTGTAGCTCGTCGGGATGCCAGTTTTCTACTTTCACTGCCCAACGAACAGGCAATTCGGCCTTTAGACGGTTCTTTAAAGTCTGACGTCTAATCTCGGCCTTTCCCGCTTTAATTTCTGGAGAGAGCCATAGCAGATGCCAATGGTAACGAGAAACGAGTTCGCCTACGCGCCGAGGAATGGGCATCCCGAACAGCACGAAGATGTGACCAGTCGGGTCGTGCCGGGGTGCCCATAGAGGGCTAACAAGCGTCATCAGGTCAAGTCCTTGCTCTTGAAGTGCTTCTTCGAGCTCTGCCCACGTCGTAGGAACTTGCCGTTGCCGAACCGTGGGAACGTCCTTTAGGCGAACCCAAAGCGCCGTATCCTGAAACTTTGATATGGCATCGACTCCGTAGCCCCAAGGTATTTCGTAGATGGTTTGACGCCCTGTCAGGTCTTTAAAGCGGCGAACAAGACGAATTCCGTTAGACCACCTCACAAGCTCGGCGAAGCCCGATTGTTCTGGCCGTGTTTGCCATTCAGCGAATGAATTTTCGTCCTCATAATAAGCCAGAAAGGCCTGAGCACCTTTCGGCCCCGTATTAAAATCGGGAAGCTCGAAGAAATCACCTACTGCCATCAACTTCGCTGTAGCAGCCTCTTGTAGCCAGTCAATGGCTCGACTTACGTGCCACTGCAGGCGGTGCAACAAGTTGGATGGCTCGTGCGCAATAGCATTCCGAGAATCGGCAAGCGTCCCAGACCAAGAGCCGGTACAAATCTGTCCAGCCCGGCATTCCCAAGTCGGGTGATTTCCACCATTAAACATTTGGTGGTCGAAAGTGGCAGTTACCACCTCCCCAGCGAGAGCGGGATTTAACTGAACGTGTCCAATCGGGTCTCGGTCAAAATCTGCAACTAACTCCCAATCTGTGAACTGAGGTAGTTCGGCGGTGGGCGCGGTGTTCAGCAGTTCCAACCGAAGTCGGAGCAGCCAGACATTCTGATTGGGCATCTGCCGCCAGTCTCCCGTCACTCCCACTCCTGGCATCTGAGCCAGGAGTGGGAGGCTGTGGAGAAGAATCACGTGGTCGAGGCTATCCATTAGGGTGATTCTCGGCTGTGACTTAGGCGAAACGAGGCGGCACATTGGAACCACCGGACGTGGGAGGCTGGTAGCCACCACCTGGGGTTCCTCCACCGGAAGTGCCACCACTGCCGGAACCACCGCCCGAATTACCGCCACCAGAGTTTCCGCTCCCCTGTTGGTCTTCCTTGCGAAGCAGGTCTTTTACGTTCGCGATGGCTCGCTTAACGTTGTACTCGGACTCATAGCCCTCGGAGCTATCGGCGAGTTGCTTGTCCGCATTCCCTTTGACGAGAAAGCGCCAGCGCCATTCACCCTTGCGGTCTTTGTAGTATTCCCACTCAGCCGAGTTATTACTCGGCTCTCCGGCCTCTCGCACCGGGGCATCAGGCCCAAGCGCCGTGAAGAGGCCTGCGGCCTTCTGGCATTCGGCCTTCTCCTTGTAGCCTTCACCTGAGTCGGCTACGATTTTGTGATTGCCGTCTTTCAGGCGCCACCGCCATTCCTTAGCGGCATCTTCGTAAAACTGGAAACTGCTCATCGCGTTTCTTCTGGGGTTTGGTGAAAAAATCGTCACTGACTAAACCCGGCCGGGGTATGTTGACCGGTTGCGTCAGTCAACTGCTGTGCCATTGACTTATGGAAGACATTGTGTCACGTGCAGGACAGTTGCCAGACAGATGAGTAATACAAGCTGAGTCCTACCTTCGTTTCCATTGTCACGTAAACCTGACACGATGGCTGGGGTTATGACTCTCACCACTCAACCCACACCCGCCTTATGTCACACGAAATCAATATAATAGCCTTGTCGGAGGCTATCATCCGTCATCGGGAGCAAAATAATCTGACAGTTCGTGCTGCGGCCAGTCAGATGGAAAATGTCAGTCCCTCGACTCTATCACGAATAGAACGCGGCAATCTGCCTGACATAGACACTTATATGAGAGTCTGTCACTGGCTAGGCGTTGGGTCCGAACACTTCGCGATTCGCCGCTTTGGTGGTAACATTGCTGAGCGAGAACACACACTTAATAAGGAAGACATCATCGTCCATTTGCGCGCCGATAAGCTCTTAACCCCACAGACACGGGAAGCATTGGTGACGATGATTGAAGTAGCCTACGCTGCTGGCCGTCGTAATCTGCTACCCAATGAAGCAAGCAAGCCCACAGATACAACTCCCTAGGGGCTGTCAAGCCCGGTATGAGCGTCACTCCATTTCTATCCGAGAGCGCCTCGGCATTCCTCTAACGGCTCACTGTCCGGCTTGTGCCGTAGCAGAACTTTACGGTATTACCGTTACGAGTAACGCTTCTCTTATTGATTTTGCTCGACAAGGAATCTGCGATGAGTTTCCTGACCATGAAATTGTGTGTCAGCGACTTGCGTGGGCTTACGACGTGTCTTGCTCATTCTCAGCGCTGCTCATCGTTTGCAACGTCGGTAAAATGCCGCTTCGAATGATTCTGCACAACGATCAGCATTCTCCAGCGCGCCGTGAGAGCAACCTGATGCACGAGTTGGCACACTTCCTTTGTGGCCATCCTGGCAATGCCCTAGAATTTTCATCTGGCATCGGTTTCCGCCAGTATAATCGGCGGTACGAATTAGAGGCTGAACGACTAGGGGCAACTTTGCAAGTACCGGGTGATGGATTATTCCAACTGGCCCGCGCTGGTCGGACGAACGAGGAAATTGCTGAGATCTACCAAGCCAGTACGCAGATGGTTAATTTCCGGCGCAACATCCTCGGTATTGACCGGCGACTTAGCTACCTGCGCCGTTGAAACGCTCGAACTCACGGTCACCATCAGTTAGCCCGTACCAGTCACAACCATTATAAAACGAGCCTAAATATTAGCCACTTGTTGTAGCGGAAGCTGAACTCAGTTCCCAATACGAATACGCCCCGAACCGTATGCACGGTTCGGGGCGTATTGGCCCTTTGGTGAATGGCAGGATGAGATTTGCTTACCAGTCGCTGCTGGCTCTCACATCCGACTATCCCTCCCTTGTTTTTAGGGTATACTTGTCGTTAAAGCGAGGTACATAGCTGCGTTCATTCGCCTCCCTTTTATAGTGCCAGTGCCACCATAAGAATAGCAAAAGGCCTCCTAATGCAATAAGTAACAACCAAACTCCCCCGCTTTTGCCGGAAGTCTTAGGAGATTCAAAAAGATCCATTGGGTCAAGTGGTAGAGCTTCCATCGTTCTGTATAAGGCAAACGTGCGTTTTTTGGGGAGAAGAATAGTGCCAACTGAAGTTGCCCAAGCATATGAGCTGCTTGTTGTCCTTAGTGTGATAGCACAACAGATGGCTTGGGTCGAAACCCGCAGTTCGTAGCTCGTGAAGAGGTATTGGCGCTGACTTGTGTCTGCTGAAGAAATCAGCCAGAACCACAATGTTTCTCTGGATTACTTCCAGATAGCTCTTTGGAAACGCTTTATACCAAGTCAGTTCTTGCTGGAGCCCTTCCGTCTGCATTACCGTCTTAACCTGTTCCTGCCGAAAGGCTTCGAGGTTGTTTCGCTTCTGGGCAGCTAATGCGAGTTGGTACCCCACGAATTCAGAGGTACTCATCTGGTGCAGGTCTGCGCCTTCCAATATCCACTCTTGCACTTCAGGTGATACTCGGCCAGCGACCGGTACTGTGATGGTCTTACGAGGTTTCATAGTTCGTTAGACCTTTAAGTGTTTCGGCTGATTCAAAGCCGCCATAACTTCCTCTTCGCGGAAGTAGATGAAACGACCCAGTCGGTAAAACTTCAACTTGCCTTCATTGCGCCACAGAGCGCAAGTGGGTTTCGAAATTCCCAAAATGCGGCACACATCCGTCGTACGAATGAGATTACTGGCGCACAATGAGGCTTTCGCAGGGGTGGGTGGAAGCGAGTTACTCGGCTGGTTACCCAGCGCTTCTATAGCGCGTTGTACACAGCCGGTGATGAATTGCTCCGCTTCTGACAAGGGGAGTTGAAATAGGTAATCGTGCATGACAAAGAAAGGGGGGAGATGGGTGAATGCTGAACGGTGGGGCTTGAAGCTCCACAGAAGCACCTATTGAGGCGATTCCGCAGCAAAACAACCTACTGCCTTCCCCTAACATATGCACTGTTAGCGGTTGTGCAAAGTGTGCAAAATGTTAAGTCTATGTTTTGTGTTTCAACTCCACAGATATGCTCCGCCTGCCCAAGTCTATATTCCCTGCTGCTTACGCCTTGACTCCTCTCTGATTAGGGATCAGCTTGGCGAAAGCTTCCACTAAGCTATTATCGACGGAACGGGTACTATAGGAGCGGGAGAGCGGTACCTTGAAGTAAGTAGCCATGACGCGTGCCAAGGTTGCCTGCGGCAGAGGTTTCAGGTAATGCTTTTCGACCAACACTCGCATCAGGGCAATGAGTTGAGCCTTATAGCCCTTTTCGCTCTGATACCAGTGCCCTGCAATGTTTATATACCCTTCGCGTTCCAGTAGTTTCAGAATCATCCCATAATCTCCTTTGTAGACAAATGCCTCTTGTAGGGTAGGGTCTGGTGCGCGCCGAGGCCCGTTAGGAGAGGTGAGTTTTTTGCGCTGTGCTACCCGTAATCGGTAAGCTTCCTGCTCCTCCATTTCGGAGAACGCTAACAGGTGCTCGTGATAGCCCAGCATGGAGAGTTGTAACATTCGCAGCTTGTCAACGACTCGTTGGTAAATCCCAACTCGGCACCAGTAATGAAAGTCCGCTTCATCAGGTGCTTTCATCGCACGATCGCGTTCCTCGCCCGCGAATCGCAGCCCCGCTGAGTAGATGTAGATGCGAAGCCGCTCCTGATAGTATTCGCGCGTTAACCCAAGAACATGGTAACGATCCTTCTTGGAGCGAATACTAGGCAAGCCTTCACACACGCGATTTACTATCACCTCCGAGCTTTCCTCCGTATCGCGATCCCATATGGCTTCGCGTTGCTGGACTACAGTAGTGGACACTGGCTGCGTTGTAGGTTCAGCCTCCTTCTCTCTTTCAATCATGACTGCGGAAATGCTTCAGTCACAAAAGATACGAACGCTACGGCAACTACCTATTCGAAGGATTTTTCAGAATCTTCCCCGAAATCTTCCCCCGAAAAACGAAAGGCCTGTAAGATGTTATCTTACAGGCCTTTATAACGTATCAGGTAGCGGGGACAGGACTCGAACCTGTGACCTTTGGGTTATGAGCCCAACGAGCTACCAACTGCTCCACCCCGCACTCTACGCAAGTGGCGGCTGCCGCTTGGTGGTGCAAATGTACGGCGCTGGAAGGCATAGGTTCAAGCCCGGTGTGAATTAATCTGGTGAGGGGCGGGTAAGCGGTTGAGGGTCAGGAGGGAGGCGAGGGGAAAATAGTTGATTCGGGGCGCCTCGGTAGGGGGGCGTACCTTCGTGGCCGCATGTTATCCCCTTCACTAGCGCTGGCGCTGATCGCCGGCTACTTCCTGCTTCTGATTCTGATTGCGGCCCTCACGAGCCGGAAGGCAACGTCGGAATCCTTCTTTGTGGCCAACCGGGCGGCGCCGTGGCCGATGGTCGCGTTTGCGATGGTCGGCACGTCGCTGAGTGGGGTGACGTTCGTGTCGGTGCCGGGAGCGGTGGCGGCTACGGGCTGGAGCTATCTGGCGGTGGTGCTGGGCTACATCGTTGGGTATGTGGTGATTGCGACGGTGCTGATGCCGATTTACTACCGGCTCCGCCTGACGTCGATTTACACGTATCTGGAACAGCGGTTCGGGTTTTGGTCGTACAAGACCGGCGCGGGGCTGTTTCTGGTTTCCCGAACGGTCGGGGCAGCGTTTCGGCTGTTTCTGGTGGCGGGCGTGCTGCAACAGGTGGTGTTTCGGGCGCTCGGGGTGCCGTTTTGGCTGACCGTGACGGTGGCCATCGGGCTGATCTTCGCCTATACCTTCAAGGGCGGGCTGCGGACCATTCTCTGGACCGATACGTTCCAAACCGCTGCGATGCTCGTGTGCGTGGCCGTCAGTATCGGCCTGATTGCGCAGGCGCTGCACATTCCGTCGGTGGGGGTGCTGTGGGAGAAAGTGCGCGCCTCGGAGATGAGCCGCATCTATTTCCCCGACCTGCGCGACGACCGTTTCTTCTGGAAACAGTTCGTGAGCGGCATCTTCATCACCATCGTCATGACCGGCCTCGATCAGGATTTGATGCAGAAGAACCTCGCTTGCCGGTCCTTGCGTGATGCGCAGAAGAATATGGCGGGCTTTGCGATCACGCTGGTCGGGGTGAATGTGCTGTTTCTGACCCTCGGCGTGCTGCTTTACCTGTTCGCGGCGAGTAAAGGCATCGAGCTGCCACGCAACGCCACAGGCGGCATCAAGGGCGATGAAGTCTTCCCGCTCCTCGCCACGCAACACTTCACGCTGGCGGCGGCGGTGGTGTTTCTGATGGGAATCGTGGCCGTCACCTACGCGTCCGCTGATTCGGCCCTCACGGCGCTCACCACCTCGTATTGCGTCGATTTCATCGACATCCAAAACCGCTACAAAGGCGATGAGGCGCGCCAAACGCGCATCCGCCGCACGGTGCATCTGGTGTTCGCGGCGCTGCTGATTGTGGTGATTCTGATTTTCGAGCGCCTCAACGACCAATCCGTCATCACGGCCGTGTTCAAAGCCGCCGGGTACACGTATGGGCCGCTGCTGGGCCTTTTCGCCTTCGGGATTCTGACCCGCCGCCGGTTTGCGACGGGCCGCGAGTGGCTCGTGCCGGTCATCTGCCTGATAGCGCCGCTCCTGACGTGGGTCATCAACCTGAACTCCGCAGCGTGGCTCAATGGCTACAAGTTCGGCTTCGAAATCCTACTCGTAAACGGAGCCCTGACGCTGATTGGGCTGACACTGATTTCATCGGCGCCCGAAGCCGACACCGACCGCGCCGCCTACGCAAAGCCGGAAACCGCATAGCTCGCGCCGCTCAGGCGCCCAACACGTGCCCAACCCGCGCCGATTCCGCGCCCCGAAGCGCCCTGAATCCGTTACACCTTTTCGGCCCGATAGCTGTTACCTGCTGCTGATGCGAACCCTCGTTTCCCCCCGTCTTCTTCTCGCGGCCCTGCTCCTGACGGCTGGTGCCGCGCACGCCCAAACGGCCCCGCCAGTTGCGCCCGCCCCAAACGGCCGCACGCCGAAGCTGCAAGCCGCGCCCGGTACGCCCACGTCGCACGCGTCGCCGTCGATGATTGGCGGGCGGCCGGATGTGGCGTGCCGGTTCCCGGGTCCGCCCAACGCGCTCGGCAACTTTATTCGGCAGAACCTGCAATACCCCGCCGCCGCCGCCGACAAACAAGTCAGCGGCAAGCTCACGGTGCAGTTTATGGTGCAAGCCGATGGCACGCTCACCGATTTCAGCATCATCGGCGATACGCTCGGGTACGGCTGCGAAGCCGAAGCTCTGCGCGTGGCGCGGCTGATGCCGAGCTGGGTGCCCGCCAAGCGCCGCAATCAGCCCGTGCCCACCACTACGATGCTCACGCTGCCGTTCGGCGCTTCCCCCGTGCTCGACGACCCGATGCACCGGCATCAGAAATAACGCGTTTCCTTCTCCATGAATCGACCAACTGCACGTAAAGGCGGCGCGCGCCGCGGCCCGGGCCACCTGCCCGATGAAGCCGACGCCAAACGCCGCCTCGACGGTGCCTCGCTGCGGCGCGCGAGCCGGGTGTTCCGGTATATGCGGCCGTATCGGCTGAAATTCTTCGTCGGGCTGGGCTTTCTGGCGCTTTCGACGATGACGTTTATGATTTTCCCGCTCGTCACGGGGCGGCTCGTCGATTCCGCGACCGGCAAGGTGCGGCACGGCGATGCCGGTGGTCCGCTCGGGCGCCTCACCGAGCACGTACCGGCGGGCACGGGCTCGTGGCTCTCGGAGTGGCTGCGACTGGAGAATATCGGCTCGGTCGCGCTTTTCCTGCTGGCGGTTATTCTGTTGCAGGGAATTTTCTCGTTCGCTCGCATCTACTTCTTCTCGCAGGTGAGCGAGCGGGCCGTGGCCGATATCCGCCGCGATTTGTACGGTTCGCTCGTGCGGCTCCCGCTCTCGTTCTTCGAGAAACGGCGGGTCGGCGAGCTGACGTCGCGACTCACCGCCGACGTAGCGCAGCTTCAGGATTCGTTCTCCATCACCCTCGCCGAGCTGTTCCGGCAGGTCGTAACGCTGCTCGGCGGGTCGGTTATCATCCTGATTACGAGCGTGCGGCTGTCGCTTTTCATGCTCACCACCATCCCCGTCCTCGCCGGGCTGGCGTTCGTGTTCGGAAAGCGCATCCGCCGCCTCAGCGCGCAGACGCAGGATGAGTTGGCGCAGACGAACGTCATCGTCGAGGAGACGATGCAGGGGATTCAGGTCGTGAAGGCGTTCACCAACGAAGCCTACGAAACCGAGCGCTACGGCGCCGCCCTGAACCGCTCGGTGCGGGCGGCGCTGCAAGCGTCGTGGCTGCGCGGCGCGTTCGTGTCGTTCATCATCGTGGGCCTGTTCGGCGGCATCGTGGCCGTCATCTGGTACGGCGCGCTGTGCGTGCAAAGCGGCGATTTGACCATCGGCGAGCTGTTCTCGTTCATCCTCTACACCACGTTCATCGGCGCGAGCGTGGGCGGGTTAGGCGAAATATATGGCAAAGTGCAAAGTACCCTCGGCGCCAGCGAGCGCGTGCTAGATATTCTCGATGAGCCGGTGGAAAGCGCGCTGCGAGCCAATAATCAGGGAATTAATTCGACTAATTCCGGCGCTGATTCCAGTGCTTCTATCGATTCCAGACCCGGATTGCTCAAGGCTGACCCCGACGCTATCAACGGCGAAGTAGAGTTCCGGCACGTCGCGTTCAGCTACCCCACGCGCCCCGACCTGCCGGTGCTCACCGATGTCAGCTTCCGGATTGAAGCCGGGCAGAAAGTGGCGCTCGTGGGACCGAGCGGCGCCGGAAAAAGCACGATTGCCGCCCTCGTTCAGCAGTTTTACGAGCTAAGCGGCGGAGATATCCTCATCGACCGCAAACCCGCCGATACCTACGATTTGCGCACCCTGCGCGGCGCTATTGGGGTCGTTCCGCAGGAAACGCTGCTCTTCGGCGGCACCATCCGCGAGAACATCGCCTATGGCCGACCGGGCGCTTCAGAAGCCGAAATCATCGAAGCGGCGCGCCAAGCCAATGCGTGGCAATTCATCGAAGGCTTCCCCGAAAAGCTGGAAACCCTTGTCGGGGAGCGCGGCGTGAAGCTCAGCGGCGGTCAACGCCAGCGCGTAGCCATTGCGCGGGCGATTCTGAAAAACCCCGCCATCCTAATTCTCGACGAAGCCACGTCCGCCCTCGATTCCGAGAGCGAGCGCCTCGTACAAGACGCGCTGGATAAGCTCCTCGAAGGCCGCACGAGCCTCATCATCGCCCACCGCCTAAGCACCATCCGCAAAGCCGACAAAATCCTCGTCATCGACCAAGGCCGCGTTGCCGAAGAAGGCTCCCACGAAGAGCTGCTACAGTTCTCGAACGGCTTGTATGCGAATCTGGTGCGGTTGCAGTTTGAGTTGCATTGAGGGGTAAAGGGCGCGTTCGTAAACTGAAATAAGCTCAAAGCAAAACCGGCCGCTGCCCCTTAAAAAGGACAGCGGCCGGTTTGTTTCTGACTAGCACAGCGCAAGGATGCCGAAAAACTAAACCGTCTCCGCTTGCGAGGAAGATTGCCCGCCGCCTGTGGTGGCGGCTGAGGAACGCTGATCGGCTTCGTCGATTCGGAGGAGCCACTGGCGGGCGGGGACGAAATCGTCGAAATATTCGGTGCGAACGCGGATATTTTGGTAAACCGGCTGCGCCATCACGTCATCGACCTGCCCGACGATTTGGTCGAGAGATTGGCGTCCGAAGAAATCATTCGGCATAATTACGGCCGAATAAAAAATCGGATTGATTTCTAAGCTCAATACCATCGGCAGGAACTCTTCGGTGAACCATTGCTGGTCGGCGAGGCCGATGATGCGGAGGTTGCGGGCGTCGCTGATACCCTTGAAGAGGCGGCGTTGCTGCATCAGGTCGAAGCTGCGCATGCAGGCCGCCCGGAAATCGGCGGAAGCAGCGAACCCGTGCCACACGACGTGGCTGCACGGGACGCTGGCGTCGAAGTAGAGCGTACTGACGGCGTCGCTGTGAATGACTTCAAGGGCAGGTGATTGCATCGGATACGGACGAAGAACGGTGACCGGTTATGGCATCCGTCGGCGGGGTTTCAAGGTGGTTTTCAGAGAGGTAGGGAGAGAGTTTTGCTCCGACCTCTACGAGTAAAACCGCCGTCGAGTTGCCGAAAAATCAGTCGTGCGTTCCGTGCGCTTGCCTAGTGCTTGAACGGGGCTCTTTTGGGCTTTTCTAGTCGTTACTTGCTGCCTGCCAGTAAGTTGGCGAACAGTCGCATCGCGCCGGGTACACCAGCGGGGAGTTGCCGGAAGAAGCTCAGGCCCGAATAAACGTACGTGCCTTTGCCGTAGCGCGCCACCAGCAGGGCGCCGCTGAGGGGCGCTTCGTCGGGGTCGTGGGAGCGGAGGAGCGGCGTGTAGCGCGCATCGAAAATCTCCGGATAATAAAGCCCTTGCTCCTGCACCCAACCCTTGAAATCATCGGCCGAAAGCTGATTGGGGCGGTTCAGCAGCGGGTCAGCAGGTTGCAGAAACTCGACGGCGGCGGTTTCGTCGGTCACGCGCTTGTTGGCGATTTTCAGCGGATACGGGCCGAGGTTTTCGCTCAACAGCCCGCCCGCCGTGTTGTACTGCGTGATGAGCGTGCCGCCATTGGCCACGTACGCCAGCAGCTCCGGCTGCCGCGCCGCGAGCCACGGCAGCGTATTCCACGCCCGAATGCCGAGCACGACGGCATCGAAAGTGCGCAGATTGGTGGGCGTGACGTCGTTTTCGCCGAGGAGCGTGACGGTATAGCCCATTTGCCGCAGGGCGTCGGGCACATCGTCGCCCGCCCCGACTACGTAACCCACGCGGTTGGTGGCGCCGCGCTTAATGTCGGCGCGCACCAAGCGGGCGGTGGCTTCGGGAAACAGCACCTGCTCGGGGATGTGCGGGTATCGCAGGGTTTCTTCGCCGGTGCTAACCTCGATGTTCGCGTGTGAATCGAGGACAGCCACGGCGCGCAACGTGCGCTGGCTGAACGCTTTCGGCCGGAGCCGGAAGGTCAGAATGGTGTCGGCGCCCGGCCGGAGGCGGAACGGCCGTTGGCGCGGCGCCGATTCGGTGTCGTCGGTCCAAGTAGGAGGGAGGGTGCCGGTGCTGGCTACCTGGAGCTTGAGGTAGCCGGTCACGCGCTCGCGCTGCGCTTTCACGATTACCCGTAGCGGGCGGGTGGCCGTATCGGCAAACACGAGTACGTGGTCGAGCAGCCGGACGGCCACGGGTGGTTCCACCACCACTGGCCGCCGCAGCTCGCCGAGGGCGGGGTCGGTCCAGCGATGCTCGACGGGCAGGGAGATGGTGAGGGGCGCATCGTCCGGCCCACCGACGCGCACCGTGGCGCTTACCGTGAAGAGCGGCCCGTTTTCCGGGGCACCAATCAGCTGCGGATTCGGCACCACGTACATCCCGGCGCCCGGCTCGGCGCGCAGCCAGTACGGCTGGCTCAGCAGCGTTTGCGGCGCCGTGGGTTGCCGCCGAAACCGCACTGTCAACGCCTGATTCGTCTTCAGATCCAAGTTGAGCGTGGTATCGAGGCCGAGCGCCGGCTCGGTAAGTTTCTCCAAGCGAACGGGGATGCTGGTCCGCCGAATGGCTTCGATTTTGAGCTTGACCGGCGCAGCGGCCGGCGCCGTGCCCACTGCCCAAGCATCGGCGGTGGCGAGTAAATAGAGGCCCGCGCAGCGCCGGATGACGTCTTCCAGCTCCGCGAGCTTGCGGGCCCGCCAGTAGCCGTCGTCGGGTAGCGCGAGGAGTGCCCGGCGGGCCGTGAGAAGGGCCGGCACGGAAGCGGCGGGGTCGCGGACGTCGTAATGGTCGAGGGCTTTCTGAAGGAGCTTCCCGATTTTTTGGCCGCCCGGCACGCGGTTCCACGTCAGGTCGAGGCCTTCGAGTAAATCCGTTTTCGGTGCATCACCTTTTAGAGGCTTAAAATATTCAATAGCCTCGCCGCGCGTACCCGCCGAGCCGAACCCTTGCGAGCGGTGCTGCGAGCGGCTCAGGGCGGCAATCTCGCCGTAAGATTTCCCCAGAAAAGCATTATAACCCCCGGCATCGAGCGTAAATAATCCTGATTTATCGAAGCTCGGGTTATCAGCAAAGAAGAAAGCGGAAGTATTCCAGAGAAGCCGCTTGGTTTGCCACGGTTGCAGGTTTTCGCCCTCACTGCCGCCCGCCAATTGCTCGGGGAACCGCTTTGGGTCGGCGGCGGCGCTGAACGCTTCCACCGCCAATTGCGCCGAGGCAGTGTGGTGGCCGTGCGTATTCATCGGGTCCGGCGAGAAGCGCGTGATGATGACATCCGGCCGGAACCGCCGAATCGTGCGCACCACATCGGCCAACACCTGCTCCTTATCCCAAATCCGCAGCGCCTCGACGGGGGTTTTGCTGAACCCGAAATCGTTGGCGCGGGTGAAGAACTGCTCGCCGCCATCTACACGGCGCGCCGCCAACAGCTCCTGCGTGCGGATGAGGCCGAGCTTTTCGCGCAGCTCCGAGCCGATGAGGTTTTGCCCGCCGTCGCCGCGCGTGAGGGAGAGGTAGCCCGTCCGGACGAGCCGCTCATTGCCGAGCCACGCGATGAGGCGGGTGTTCTCGTCGTCGGGGTGGGCGGCGAGGTAGAGCACCGAGCCAAGCGTCTGGAGCTTACGCAGCGCGAGGGCGGTGGTAGCGGCATCGGTGCCCCGGCCGGGTGCCGCTACCGATTGCGCCGCCGCTTGCCGTGGCGCCATCGTCAGGCCCGAAAACAGCGCCATCAGTATCAAAAAGCCAAACCAGCAGCGGGAAGAAGGTAGAATCAGAGGCATAGGCACGGAAGGGCAGACGACATCGAAAGCGCAAAAACAACTGTAAAGGTGCGGCAATGTTGGATGGCAGCCCTTACCAGCGGCTCCGGTACCAAGGCAATAACTTTTTAGGGGCTTAGGAAGCAGACTCGTTCGGCGGGAGTTGTTTCGAAGAACGTGGAGTAGGGTCTTGCAGAGATTCTGATGGCGGTGGTTGAAGCGGTACTCGGACGCTTTCCGGTGCAAGGCGAAGGTATGCCTGGGCAAGACCGCCGAGAGTGCGATTTTGCCGCGAATCACGTCTGGGAGCGTCTTTTTCGAGCCGTCCGGGACGATTTTCGTATACCCGTGTCCGCCGCGCTTGAACAGGCCGAAGCCCATCATTTGGCTTCCGGACCCGCGCCCCCGCTTGCCCCGTACCCGGCGCGGCCCGAAGGAGGATTCGTCGAATTCGCCCGCGCCGCTGACGGGTGCCTGCGGGGCGTCGGCCAGCGCTCTAGTTTGCAGATAGCGCCGCCGTTTCAAGTAGAGCGTGTTGGTGGCCCGGATGCTCAACCCCGGGCACTCGCCAGCAAGGCACAACAGCTATGACTAGCCGCCCCACCTGCCAATTATTAATTCTTAATTATTAATTAGCCTCTAATTCCAGCTCGGCTTCATCGGCTCAAACGGCTTGAACGCGGGCCGTGCCCCAACTTCCACCAGCTCGCCTTCTTCTTCCAGAATCTTGCGGGCCTCATCGAGCGGAGCGTCGGATAACGGCTCGAAACGACGGGCCAGGAAGACTTCCAACGGCTGCGGCGGCTTCACTTCGGCGAGTCGGAAGCTCAGCTCCCCGGCGCGGTTGATGGCTTTGCAGACCTCGGTCACGGTATAAACCTGACCCTTGCGGACCCAACGCTTCGGCGGGCAGCCTTCCGGCCGACCGGAGTCGTCGATGCAAAGGGCTTCGAAATTGACGTACACTCCCATAGCGCAAAAATACACGCGCCGCAGGTGCGGGGTTCCCGAGGCGGGCGTTACTCGCGCACAATCAAGCGGCCAGAGAGCGGGAAGAGCAGAATCTTGTTGCCTTTGATCAGCTCATCGTCGGCTTTGCCGTAACCTGTAGCCGAAGAGGGATGTGTCGTGTACACCTCCCGCAGCCGCCCGCCGCTGCTGATGGCTTTGAGGCTGAAGGTGATGGGGTGCTTACTGCGGTTTATGAGAATCCAGACGCGCTTCTCGCCGTCTTGGCGCTCGTAAAGCAGCACGTCGGGCGAGCCGGATTTCGATTTAATGAAATTCAGCGCTCCGGAAATCAGAACCGGATATTTTTGACGCACCGCAGCCAGCGTGCGGTACTGCCGCAAAATGGCCGTATCGGCGGCCACGGGTACGGGCTGCCCGGCGTGGCCAGGCGCCGGGCTTTCGCGCTCGAAACCGGTGATATCGTTCCACCAAAGCGGCTTGCGGCAGTCGGGGTCGTCGGCGCCCCACATGCCAAGCTCGTCGCCGTTCCAGATGTGGGGGGCGCCGATGGTCGTGTATTCCCAGAGGCGGTAGAGGCTGGCGCGACGGCGTGTTTCCTCACTGACGGGGCCGGTGTTGTAGGCAGGGTTATCGCGGGCGGAGGCGCCGGATTTGTACTTGCCGGGGTTGTCGAGGTCAGTGAGGAGGCGGGGTGAGTCGTGGGTGGCTGAGACATTCATCATCGCCCGGCGGGTAGCGTCGGGGAGGCGGTTCCATTGGAAATTGATGCTGTCCTGAAACTGCTGCGCCGTGAGTGAATCGTTGACGCGACCGAAAAAAGACCGCGCCGGACGGTAAATCTGGTAGAACATCACGGCATCGAAAATCCCCGCCGACCCTGTGTAGGGTGCCGGATTCATTAGGTGATTGGGCCATTTTTCCCACCAGATTTCCCCTACCAGATAGGCGCTCGGCTTCACGGATTTCACGTAGCGGTAATAGTCGCGCCAGAAGCCCATTGGAATCTGATCGGCCACGTCGAGCCGGTAGCCGTCGACGCCGCGCGCCGTGTCGCCGTCGGGTGCGAGCCAGCGTTTCGAGACGTCCAGAATGTGCTGTTTCGGTCCCGGCGCAATATCACCCTCGAACGGATGCCCGCTCACGCGCGGCTTCGGCAGGTTGACTTTCTTGATTTCCGGCAGGCTCGACACGTCGGCCCAGCCCTTGTAGGCAAACTCGTTGGTGGGGGTGGCGGGGTCGTCGAAGGTCGTGATTTCGTACCAGTCCTGATAAGCCGATTTCTTCTGATTCTTCACCACATCCTGCCACGCCCAGAATTCCACCCCGGTGTGGTTCCACGAATAATCGAGCACGACTTTCATTCCCCTGCGGTGGGCTTCGTCGATGACCTTGCGGAAGAGGTTATCGGCGGCGGTCCACTGCCAGGTGGTGGGGTCGTTGGGCTTTTCGGAGGCGATGATTTTCTGGTCGCCGATGGGGTCGGGGCCGAACGTGACGTCGATGTGGTGGTAGCTGCGGGCGTCGTATTTGTGCAGGCTCGGCGCGTCGTTGAGGGGGTTGAAATAGAGGGCCGTGACGCCGAGTGCTTGCAGGTAATTTAGCTTATCGAGGACGCCTTGCAGGTCGCCGCCGTAGCGGCGATGCTCCAGCGTCTCGTAGTAATTCCGGCCGGATGCTTTCGCCCACGGCTCCTGCGCGAACCAGTCGTGCGTCCACGGCGTGATGGCCCAATCTTTCGGCACCGCCCAGCCGTTGGAAGCGGCGTACATCGTGGCCGGAGTAGGGTCGTTCTGCGGATCGCCGTTACGGAATCGCTCGACAAAAATCTGATACCAAACCACCGATTTCGCCCACGCCGGAGGCGCCGGAACCGGCTGCACCGACGCCGGAGTGCCGACCGATTGCTGCGCCTGCGCGGCGGGAGCCGTGAATAGAGCCGCAGTCAACAGCAGAAAGCTGCGCCGCAACAAAGGCCGCGACAAAGACCGGAGCAGGTGCCGGGATATATCCGAAGCGAATGGTTTCAGCATAGCGCAAATGAGAAAACGCGGCTCCTGCGGCCCGGCAGGAACGGTAACCAAGCGCCAAATAACGGCGACGGCCGTAAAATCTTCGGAACGAGGTTCTTGCGGGGCATCCGGTATATTTGGCTCTCACACCTCCCGACCGGCTCTCTCCTCACCTCATACTTCCGCTATTTTATGCTGATGTTGACGCTGGTATTGATTGGCAGCTTTGCCTTGTTGATTGTGGGCGCCGAAGGGTTGGTACGCGGCAGCGCGGCGTTGGCGCACCGCTTAGGGGTGCAGCCGCTGCTCATCGGCCTCACGGTGGTGGCGCTCGGTACATCGTCGCCGGAGCTGATGGTGAGCGTGGGAGCCGCCGCGAGCGGCAACGGCAACATCGGACTGGGGAATGCGCTGGGGTCGAATATCAGCAACCTACTCTTGATTTTGGGGGCGGCGGCGCTGGTCCGGCCGTTGAAAGTGCGTCCGGAAATGCTGCGGCGCGAAGTGCCCGTGCTCATCGGCGCGACGCTGCTGCTGATTACCCTGCTCTACGACCGCGTTTTGAGCCGTTTCGACGGCGGGCTGCTGCTGCTCGGCGGGGCCGTGTGGCTGGTGGCGGAAGTCGTCAACGCGCGCCGGATGCAGCACACGGCGGGGCCTTCCATAGCGCCGCTGTTGGCGGCTGAGCAACCGCGCAAGGCGTGGATGGAAGGCTTGTGGCTGATTGGCGGGTTGGCCGCCCTGCTGGTGGGCGCGCGCTACCTGCTAGGCGGGTCGGTGGTGATGGCGGAGCGCTTGGGATTCAATGAGATGACGATTGGCCTCACCGTGGTAGCCATCGGCACAAGCCTGCCGGAATTGGCGACCTCGATGGTAGCCGCCCGCCGCCAACAAGACGATGTGGCCGTCGGGAATGCCATCGGCGCGAACATCATCAACGTGCTGGTGGTGCTGGGGATTACCGCCCTCATTCAGCCCATCGAGATTCAGGGGCTGCGCTTTTTTGATATTGCCACGCTCCTCGGCAGCGTCCTGCTGATCGTGCCGCTCTTCCGGACCGGCGCCCGCATCACGCGGTTCGAGGGGCTGATTCTGCTCGCCGCCTACGCCACTTACCTGTTCTCGATGGCGACGAGCGCGCCTTAAGGATGGGCTTGGTGCGCCGTGCGTGTAAGCCCGCCGCGCCGTGCGTGTAAGCCCGGGGTAGATTTCAGAGAAATCAACCCCGGGCTTCAAGTATAAAACCCCTTCGGGGTAGTTGGGACGCGGATAATCATACCCCAAGCTGGCGCGCGTTTGGGTCGACCGCAGGTCGAGCTAACGCGTGTCTATTCGGGGAGTGCGTCTGTGACGCACCGGCGCGGAACGCGACGAGCTACGGCGGCTGAGCTATTTCAAATAGGGCGTGCCGAGCAAACGTATTGGTTCGCTTACGCGAACGCGCGTCACAGACGCGCCACCCGGGTAGACACGCGTTAGTTCGACCTGCGGTCGACCCAAACGCGCGCCAGCTTGCTTGAGAATTGCTTGCGCCCCAACTACCCCGGGCTTGCACTTGCACAGGTCCCACCCACGCACCCACCCCGCAAAACCCCAACCTCCCACCCCCCACGCCGTACCCCAGAAAGCACATTCAGCGCTTCCCAATGACCACCACCTCCCTTCGTAAGCTCACCATTGGCACGCTTGGACTGGCCTTTATCGGGGCCGGAATCAATCATTTCCTCAACCCCCGGCCGTACCTCACGATGATGCCGCCGTGGGTGCCCGACCCTGAAAAGACGAACCTGTTGGCGGGTGCCGCCGAGGTGGCGGGCGGATTGGGGCTGCTGGTGCCCGCGCTGCGGCGCCCCGCCGGAATCGGTTTGCTGGCGTTGTTGGCGGCGGTTTTTCCGGCGAATGTGCAGGTGGCCCGCCACGGCTGGCCGGGTATGGATATTCCGAATTGGGCGCTTTGGGCGCGGCTGCCCGCGCAGCCCGTGCTGATGGGCGTGGTGTGGTGGGCGGCCGTGCGGCGCACTAAGCGCGAGGAGCGGGAGAGGGTGGAGCAGCAGCTTCAGGCTCCGTTATCAGCGTCTTCATCCGGCGTAGCGACTCGTTCGCGAAGCGCCGCTGCAACGCCCGACCAAACAGCTTGAACCCGATTCGGTAGAAGATATTTTGAATCCGGTCGGGCTGCGAGTACGCGTGGACCCGAAACACGACGTGCCCCGTCGAGAGGTTCTTGAGCACGGTGAACGTGATTTCGCCCTTCTCGAAATGGCCTTCCAACGTGCGGTAATGGTAGCCCCAGATGCGCTCGCTGCCGCTGCCGTCGGGTAGAGGGCGCTCTTCGTCGACGACGCCGCCGATTTCGACCCCAAACCAAAACGTGAAGCCCAGAAACTGCGCCTTAATCAGCATCCGGCGCCCTTCGAGCGGGCCGTCGGGTACGAAAATGCCCGTAACAAGGTCGGGCGGCGGGAAACGGTAATCGCGCACGACGGCGCAGGCGCGCTCCCACGGTCCGCCGGGGACGGGCTGACCGGGCGCTTCGGTGGCTAAATCGGTCTCGTAATCATCGATTCGCCAGCCGGTTTCGGCCGTGTATTCGTGGGCGCGCTCGGGGTCGAAATTGACTTTTGCTTCGCGAAAAGCTTCCAGTCGGGCGCGGTGCTGCTCCCACGGCGCGGGCGCTTTGGCGGACGCTTTTCCGGGCGCTTTTCCGGGGACGGGCGTGTTGGGTGGGCTGCTCATCCGCGGGTGTGGCCTTCGGCGTGGGTGCCGGTTTCATCCTGCTCAATCGTCTCGACCTTGACCGGCCCGAGCGCCTGCCCTTCGGTTGCTTTGACCACGCCCTCGCAGAATAGCACCCACGTTTGCTCCTGCACGCGCTTGCCCACGCCGAGCGTGGAGTAGGCGAACGCCACCAGCCCATCGCGAGAGCGCGCTTTGGAGTGAATCTCGAACCGCAGGGCGCCCTTTGGCGCGTCCAGCGCCTGCACCGAAAACCGGATATGCCCCGCTTCCGGATGCCCTTCGAGCGTACACAGCTCGAAATAATCATCCGCCACTTCCGTCACGCGCACCGAGCCGTTCCACGGGCCGAGGATTTTGATGTGGAACTCGTGCCCGACTTCCAGCACGGCGTCAGCGCCTTTTACCTTTTCGAACTCGGCCAGCAGGTCCGGCGCCAGATCGGTGACGTGTGCCGTGATATAGCGCATCAGCTCGGGAGCCGATAGCCGGGAATCGGTGAAATCGACGTAATAACGGCGTTCGAGGTGCGGGCCGGAGCCGTCGGCGGCGGATTGTTCGGAAGTAGGCATCGGGGGCGGAAATAACGGGCGCGCTGCTTGGGGGCAGTGCGCTGTGGTTATACCGATAAACCCGCGTTTGGGATAGCCTTACGTCGCCGTTTTCGCCAAATAATTTCAGTTATACGTGCGTAGGGACGCCTATTGGCGTCCGTTGCTAGAACAGGACGCCAGTAGGCGTCCCTACGATAATTAACATCAAACTCTTAAACCCTTCAAGATCTATTACGCTCACGGCCGCAGAGCGGGGTTGTGCAGGAAGCTGCAAACTGAGAGGGATTGCATAAAATCGAGCAACTGATGATGATCTGGGGCAGTAATCCTGTT
>JANNMJ010000188.1:0-16195 GCA_031397815.1 Hymenobacteraceae bacterium | reverse complement strand
CCGATTTCCGCCAGCTCCGTAACTGGCTCCGCGAGCAAGGCCTCACCGACGAGCTGAATCAATCCAAAGCCGACGCCGCCCTCCCCGCCACCCCCTTCAAGGAGTTCGAGAGCCACGGGTACCGCATTCTGGTCGGCCGCTCCGCCGCCAACAACGATGAGCTAACCCTGCGCCACGCCCGCAAAGACGACCTTTGGCTCCACGCCAAGGACGTGCCGGGGTCGCACGTCGTTATTCGGCGCCCGAACCCCACCCAGCCCGTCCCGCGCCCCGTCATCGAGCAAGCCGCCGCCCTCGCCGCATGGTATTCCAAGCGCAAATCCGATTCGCTGTGCCCCGTCATCGTCACGCCGCGCAAGTACGTCCGCAAGCCGCGCGGCGCCGCCCCAGGCAGCGTCCGCGTCGAGCGCGAGGAGCAGGTTTTGCTGGTGAAGCCGGCGAATCCGTTTGAGCGGGAGTAGGGAGTTGTGATTTTTTAGGATGATTACTTATAGGCATAATTCGCAACTTGAAATAATTAAACACTCATTCGAAATACACCCGCTATGCCCTCCTCCCCAAACCAGCAAATCACTTATACGGAAGGATATCAAACCCTACTTAAAGTTTTATCGAATTACCATGAAATGAGTGACTCCGACGATTACACCGATATCTTATGCGCAGGCAAATTTTCCTTGAATGCGCCCCCCATAGACCCCTTCTATTGGAGGCTCTGGCTGAAAACCATAGAATCGGTTGCGGACGAAACATCTTACGAGATAAGTCTCGCAGCTGATGAAGTGCTAATCACTAGCAGACAAGGCTACGACGCCATGTCACGGATGTTAGACCGACTATTTGATGAGAAAAAACCGATAAGCATCCAGTGGGTTTTGGAGAACGGAATGCTTTCAGGTCATCAATCGACAAAAAATCCGATTTTCTGGTATTACTGGCAAGAGGCGGTGGAGAGTCTAACAACGGGCACGAGCCTCTGAACGGGCAATTAGAATCGAATGCCTGTTAGTGTCCTCTACAAGGCATCAATCCTGAATCTCCGTTAGCTGAAGTGCCTCACTCACCCATGCCCCACCTCGCCGAATCCACCGAGATATTTCTCATCAATCACGCCCTCCGCGTAGATGGCTACGCTTGGGCACTTGCGCAAGGCGCTCCGGATGGTGCTCGTCCTAAGTTTCTAATTGAGCGCCTGTATCAGCCTTTTCGCACTACCCGTCGAATTCCTGCTGACCCAGACGCGGCTTTGGCGCTTAATTTCTGCCTGCACCGCCGCTTTTATCACTACGGCCAATTACCCGGCTACGGCGATACGCAATGGTGGGAAATGTGTCTGCTTTACCTCCACACTTACCGGTTGCCTACTCCCAGCGCTTTCCGGCATTCTCGATTCGCCCTCCAGTGGGAGCAGCGCCCTAAAGGCAGCGCCGAAGCCGCTGCCGCTGAAATCAGGTCGTTGCTGATGCCTCCTGCTTCCCTCCCCTAGCCCCCAAATGCAAAACGCCCCCCGACCAGTGGCCGAGAGGCGTTGCTTGTTTTCCGTGCGCACGGGGAGATTCGAACTCCCACACCTTACGGCACCACCCCCTCAAGATGGCGTGTCTACCAGTTTCACCACGTGCGCAGTAGGAAAGACGCCCGTTTGACGGCTTTCGTGGGGCAAAAGTAGGGAAGACGGCCGAATCAGCCAAACATTCGGGGCAAATTTCCGCTTTCGGCTGCGCCTTCCCGAAGCTGAGGCGCGCCGTGAAGCGCACTTTCAGCCTACCAGTCAAGGGCTTGCCCACTGGAAGGCCGGGGCCAAAAAAAGGAACGAGCGGAGAAACGCGGCCTTCCGGCTGCCCGCGTGGTGGCTCCGCTGATGGCGCCAGTGGCGACGGCGGTTTTAGCCCTTCTTCGTCTTTGATTCGCGGAGCACCTGCCCTTTTGCGTCGTAGTAGCGCTTGCGCCACTTGCCTTCTACCCGCATCTGCGCCTCGTATTCGGTCGTGCCGTTCGCTTTATGGACGATGCTGACCCGGCGGATGCGGTAGAGCTTCGGGTTTTTCGCCTGATCGACCATCTTCTGGAGCGTGTCCTGCACGGGCACGGGCAGGGCGGTGCGCGCCACGTTGATTTCCGTCTCAATCCATTTCCCCGTCGAATCGACCCGCAGCTTGTGCGGCAGGGTTTCCAACGTGAAATGCGCCTCGTAGGCGCCGTCGCGCTCGCGCTCCCAACGGGCCGAATCGGCTTGCGGGTAGAGCGTCCGGAGCGTCTGCTCAGCCATTGGCGGGGCCTTGACCGCCTCCTTCGGCTTCGGGCGGTTACAGGCCGCAAAGCCGATGGTCAACAAACTCAAAACCAAGAGAAAGAAAGCGCGCATACGTGTGAGATGTGACGACCAAAAGAGCCTCGGCGGGGCTTACGACGACCACCCGCGTGGGGTTATCGGCGGGCGCCTCAAACGCCGCTCCCGTCATTTCAATCTCCTGATTTGCACTGTCTTACCGTATTGTAACCGCCATCGCCAGACCCACGCCTGCCCCCGGCCAGCCCCACGGACTGATGCGGAAATCGCCGACGCGCGGCGGCGTCGAACCGGGGCCTTCCTCGGGGCGGCGCCCCCAGCGGTACCGGTGCGTCAGGTACGCCGTATGGACCGACAAAATGCCGATTCCGGCGCCCACGAGCACATCGCTCTGCCAATGCTTGTCGTTGAGCATCCGGAAGGCGCCGACGGTCGTCGCCACCGCATACGCCCCGACGCCTGGCCACTGCGAGCGCGCCCGAAACTCCTGATGCACGAGCGAGGCCGCGCAAAACGCAATCGCCGTGTGCCCCGACGGGAACGAAAGGCGGTCGGAGCCGTCGGGCCGGGTGGTGCGGGTAGTGTACTTGATCGTGTAGAACGCTCCGGCCGCAAGCGCCGTCGATTTCACCACCAGCAGCGACGTATTCAGGCGGTCGTGCCGCTCCGGCACGCGCAGCAGCGCGAGCGCCGCCAGCTCGGCGTAGGGCACGAAGATGAGGATGTCGTCGGCGGAGTTATTGAACGAACCGACTTGCCGCCGGATATCGTTGCGCAAATCCACGGAGCTGTACAGGCCGTGGTCGCCCTGCACCGTGAGGCCGTACCCGATCAGCAGGGCCGGAACCGCCAACGCCCGCGCCAGATTTCCCTGATACCAGCGCTTGTGGGTCTGGAGCGAATCGGGCCGGGGTGGGTCGGAGCCGTCCACCGCTGCCCCCGCGCTCCATTCGCTTGATGCGCAGTACGTCACGGCCTCGGGCAGGGGCGCCGCCGTTGGCGTTGCGGCAGCAGAGGCTTGTCCGAAGGCTACTGAAAGCGCCACCAGCGCCGAAAAAAACCAACTTTTTGGCTTACCTCCGCCCCTTTGCCCGTATAGAATCATTCTGCAAGGTATCGTAGCTGCTGCTTCTGCGCTTCCCGTTTCCTTCTCGCTCATTTCAGTCGCTTGTGTGATGGTTGTCTCTCGTCATTGGATTTTTCTCTTCACCGCGGTTGCCCTCGGCTTCCGCGCGTCGGCCGCATACGCACAAAACGCCCCTGCGGCTACAGCGCCGCCCACAGTGGCGCCCACAACAGCGCCGGTAGCACCCGTGCCCGCCAAGCCAACGGGCGTCGATCCGCTCCCCGGAACCCCTTGGAACCCAGATTATACAGGCAGCACGGCGCACGTTATTCGGCGAGATAATACCGACGTTTATATTATGTCGAAACCCGACCGGCCATACGTCGTGACCGGTCGAATCGTGAGCGAAGGAATGCCCGCCACCACTGACGAGCTGAGCGGCCAAATCATCCTCCGGAACGTCACGATTATGGAGATGATCGACGACCTGCTCGCCCTCGGTCGGAAACGGCAGATTTACTACAACTTCCCCTACGACGCCATTCTCACTGCCGACGGGCAAGTCGGCACCTTCGTGCGGTACCGCAACAAGCCCGCTGCCCCCGCCACCCCGGCTCCGCCCACCGATACGTCGTCCACCCAGCAGCCGTAAGGCGCTTTTTTCAGCCAGATGGCTCTGGCATTGACTAAGAACAGACCGCTTAAACACAAAGGGCGAAGCTTCGGCTTCGCCCTTTCCATTTATGCCCAGCAGCGCCGGTTGAAAGAGGATGCACCGCCACCCAACGCATCTTTTTCCTTCCGAAGACGGTACATCCAGTCACGAAAAGGCGTAATTTCCGTCGCCTGATTCCTTCGCCGTCTTCCTTCTCGCTATGGATTATCACCCCGACCATCAGCGTGCCCCGCGCCACCTCAGCACCGAGCACGTCCGTGAAGCCCTCACCGAGCTTGACGCAAAGCTCGATACGCTCCGGCGGCGCGTCCACGCCACCGCCGCCGAGTCGGCGAACACGCATACTTATCACGAACACATTGCCGCGCTGGAGCGCAAGCGCGAGCTTTTGCACACGTCGTTTCGCCAAGCCGAACAGACGTCCAGCCCGTCGGACGGGTCGATTTGGTCAGACCTGAAATCCGGCATCGATACCTTTCGGCAGGATCTTCAGAAGCTAATTGACTGAGTTCCCGCCGACTTACTGCTGACTAGATCGTTAACACCACTTACCCTGTGCGAATTCGCCGCCTAACCCTCCCCACGGCTCAGCTCGCTGCGCTGGCGACATTTTACGTCGATACCCTCGGGATTACCGCGCTTGTCCGGACCGCTGCTGAGCTGACGTTGGCCATTGGCGATGCGACGCTCACGTTCCGACCGGCCGCGCCCGGTGAGGCGCCGTTCTTCCATTTTGCCTTCGAAGTAGCCGCCGACTCCGTAGAAGCCGCCGGTCAGTGGTTCCGCATGGCGGGTCCGCTGCTGCACGAGGAGCCCGACAGCAACGAAATCATCGAGTTTCCGAACTGGGAAGCCAGCAGCGTCTACCTGCGCGACCCGGCAGACAATATCGCCGAGTGCATTGGTCGGCGGCCACTCGTGCGCCCTTCGGCCGCTCACCCATTCACCGCCGCCGATTTGCACGGCTTGAGCGAAATCGGCCTCGTATCGGCCGACGTTCACGCCCTCGCGAATCAGCTGGTAACGGCTTATGGCCTCCCCTACTTCAAGCGGCAGCCGTTCAGCCCCCGCTTCGCCGTGCTGGGTGACGACGAGGGACTGCTGATTTTGGTACCACCCGGCCGCGCTTGGTTCCCGACGAAAGACGCTCTGAGCGACGTCTTTCCGCTGGAGATCGAATGGGCAGCAACTCAGGAAGGCGCACCGCCCGTCGTGCTGCGCTTACCGTGACAGGCAGCGCCTGAAACGGCTGTAAATCAAGGAAGACCGAACGTTACTTCGCCCGCAACGCCTCCCACTCCGGGTGGCGCTTCACGTAGGCGGCCACGAACGGGCACGAAGTCAGGATGTGCAGCCCCTCGGCCTTAGCGTACTCCAGCGCGGCCGAGGCGAGCGCATCGCCGACGTGTCGGCCGCGCAAGGCCTCATCAACCCACGTATGCTGAAAATCGATGACTCCTTCGGATGGAAGTGCGTAGGTCAGCTCGCCGTCGTGCCCTTCGAGGGTGACGGTGAAGGCTTGGTCTTGGGGGGAATGATGAATGGTCATGGGAGAGACTCGGTAACGAGAAAAAGAAAAGAAAAAATAGCAAAATACCGCGCCGACGGCTTAACTTGCATAGTGCGGTAGTAAGACCCAGCTTGTAACCCAAAGGGCCGCTGCCGCGTCTATTCAACACCTAAACGCAGCACGCCACGCTTATGTCAACATCTACGCTTTACCCGCCGCATCCGGCCGAGGGCCACGCTTCGAGCCTGCAATTTGAAGAGCTGACGGTCGTCAAGCCGTGGCCCACGAGCAGCGCCGCCGAGCCGAGTAGCTCGCTGCATACGTCTTCAACGCCTTCCGGGCTTGACCGCCGCACGCATTGGCTCGCGTATGACCCCAGCACCAACGGCCAGTATCCGCTGGATTAGGGTTGAACTCAGACTAACCGAACAGCTTTCGTTTTCCGTAGAAAACGGTGAACGCCCCGCCGATACTGTGCAGTATCGGCGGGGCGTTCACCGTTTCAAGGGAAGTTATTTCGACCTAAAGCCGCTTTTTTTCCCTATTCGACTACTCCGCCGGTTCGCGGAAACCGACCCACGTGAAGCGCTTCAGCACGAACTCGGGGTTCGTGAGCGAGGCGTTGCCGGATGGGTTGCCGCCCGTGACGTGGTAATCGGAGAAGGCGGCGTTTTGGTTGACGTAGATGTTACCGGTCAGGTTGAAGCTCACGGGCGTTCCGGCGAGGCTCATCTGATCCTTGATTTCGGCTTTGAGGGCCGCGTCGGTGGTGTAAGCGCCGCAGGAGATGGCACCGTGCGCGGCCGCCATCCGCGCCGCAAGCTCTACGGATTGATGCGAGTCACGGGTTTTGATGACGAGCGCAATCGGGCCGAACAGCTCGCGACTGAACTGGTCTTCCTGGTCGGCGCTCACTTCGAGGAGCATTGGCGAGCAGGTGCGGGCGTCGGCGAACTGCGGGTTTTCGACCCGGCCCGAGGCGAGGGCGCTCGTCAGGCCCGCGCCCGCCATAGCGGTCACGCGGTCTTGGGTGGCGGGGTTCTGGATGGCGCCGAGCACGTGCGGCCCGGCTTTCGGGTTCGTGGCGAGGGCATTGATGGCGCCCGCGAGCTTCTGCACCACGTCGTCATACGCCACCATCTCATCGCCCACTTTCACCCCGGCAGCCGGTACGAAGAAGTTCTGCGGCGCCGTACACATCTGCCCCGAATACAGGCTGACCGAGAACGCCAGATTCTGGACCACTTTATCCAAGTCGGCGCAAGAGTCGAGAATGATGGAATTGACGCCGGTTTTCTCCGTGAACGTCGCCTTGCCTTTCGCGGCGAGCTGTTCGATGTAATCTCCGAAAACGGCGCCGCCGGTGTAATCGATGATTTTCACGGCTGGGTTTTCGGCCAATTCCTGCGTAATCAGGTGGTCAGCAGCATCCACGGCGAGCTGGCAGACGGCGGCGGGCAGCCCGTGCGCCGCCATTACGCGCTGCACCTCGGCCACCACGAGCGCGATGGGCAGCACCGCCTTCGGGTGCGGCTTCACGATGACCGGATTGCCCGTCACGAGCGAGGCGAACATCCCCGGCACGGTGTTCCAAGTGGGGAACGTGGAGCAGCCGATAGCGAGGGCAATGCCCTTCGGCACGGCGCGCCACTCCTTGTTAATCTTGAGGTTGTACTTGCCCATTGGCTTCTCCCAAGTGGTGTGCGAGGGGAAGCGAGTCAGCTCCTCGTACCCCGACGCGATGGCTTCGAGGGCACGGTCGGCGGCGTGGGGGCCGCTGGCCTGAAACGACATCATATACGCCTGCCCCGTGGTGTGCATCGTGGCGTATGCGATATCGAAAAAGCGGTGCTTCACGCCGTCGAGGGCTTCGATGAGGAGCGCGGCGCGGTCTTGGGCCGACGTTTTCCGCCACGCATCAAACGCCCCACGGGCGCGCTCGATGAGCGTAGCTGGCTCGAAGTACGGGTACTCGATGCCGAGCGGCTGGCCCGTGTACGGCGACTCTTCCTGCCCCGCCCAAGCGGTCGGGTCGGGCTGCTGCAACGCTGTGAAGCGCTGCCCGAGCATCGCCTCGTAACGCGCGCGGCCCTGCGCATCGGCATCAGCCCCATAGACATCTGGCGACGGCGCTTCAGGATAATGCGCGAAGAAGGTGCGGTCGTGAAGGGCTTGCACGGCGCGGTCGAGGACGGCGCTGTGCTGAGAGAAAAGCGACATGGTGGATTGCTGAAAGCGCGACCGGGCCGCGCGGCTAAGTGAGAACGAACGCAGTATATTAGGGGAACCAAGCCGCTGCCTGACTAGGTAGCGGCGCCGATGCCTCTCACAAAGGTACTGGCTCGCTCTGAACCCCTTTTGCACTTTTCTGATTAGCTGACCAGCCGCCGCTACCTATGTTTTTCTTTCCTTTTTCGGCCGCTGCCACTGCTGCGCCAACCCTCGGCCGCTCTGGGCGGCTTGCCTTCCGAACAGCGCTGCTGGCGGGCTGTGTACTAAGTCTCATCGGCACCGCCAACGCACAATCGGCACGCCTAACGGCTGCTTCTTCCCAAACCCCCGGCACTACCGCTGAGCCGGGGCAGCTCGTTTTCAAGCTGAAACCGGCGTTCAAAGCCGCCGCTGGGCGCCACGCTATTGCCGAGGCCAAGCTGACGGCGGCGCTAGCCGCTGCCGGGGTCAGGGGGCTGAATCAGGCGTTTCCGCGCGCCGTGAGTCCCGCACCGGAGCGGGCGGCAGCGGCAGAAGGTGTCGACCTGACGCTCGTGTACCGCGCTACGTTCCCGCTGAACCGGTCGTTTGCTGAAGTGCAGCGGCTTTTGCTGGCGACGGGCGTCGTGGCGTACGCCGAGCCGCATTACCGGCGCGACGTCTTCATTCAACCCAACGATCCCCTCGCCGACTCCACCGCGAGCGGCGGGCAGTATCATCTGAAAAACAGCCGCGCTTACCGCGCTTGGGATTTCACGCAGGGCGATTCGACCGTCGTTATCGGTATTACCGATACCGGCGTAAACCCGGCGCATCACGACCTCAAAAATCAAATCGCCCGCAATTACGCCGACCCTATCAACGGTGTCGATGATGATAATGACGGCTACGTCGATAATTTCTTGGGATGGGATGTGGCGGATAACGATAATAATCCCGCCACCGACCTCACGAATATCTCCAACGCCCAGCCCTTCCACGGCACACTCGTGAGCGGCACGGCGGCGGCCCAGACGAACAACGGACGCGGCATCGCAGGATCCGGGTTTCGGTGCCGATTCCTGCCGATTAAAATCTACAACACCACCGCAGCGGGCAGTTTCGCCGGTTTCGAGGGCATCGTGTACGCCGCCGACCACGGGTGCCGCGTCATCAACTGCTCGTGGGGCGGCGTGGGCGCGCCTTCCGAATATGAGCAGGACGTGATTACCTATGCCACCGTCAACCGCGATGCGGTGGTGGTGGCGGCGGCCGGAAATACCAACGCCGATTTAGATTTTTATCCTGCTTCTTATAAAGGAGTGGTATCGGTGGCGGCGCTCGACCGAAATAATATTAAAGGGCCGTCGAATACGTTCGCGTACCGCGTGACGATTTCGGCTTCCGGTCGGCAGATTCTGACCACTTCTTACACCACTGATTCGGCGTACGCGCTCGCGAGCGGGTCGTCGTTTGCGGCGCCGCTGGTGGCGGGCGCGCTGGGGTTGGTGCGGTCGCATTTCCCGGCGCTCACGGCCGCGCAAGCCGCCGAACGCCTTCGCACTACTGCTGATACGAGCGTTTACGCCCTTTCAGGGAACGCCAATTTCCGCGAGATGCTCGGCAAAGGGCGCCTTAATATGGCCCGCGCCGTGGCCGATTCTGTGGTGCGCAGCGTGCGCGTAGTGCAACATTCGCTGACGCCCGGCGCGCCCTATTACGGCGGCGATACGCTGGCGCTTGTGGCCGATTTCCGCAATTACCTCGCGCCGGTTGAAGGCTTGAGCGTGAGCCTGTCGTCGCCGTCGCCTTGGGTGCGGGTGCTGCCGGGCGGGCCGTTCGTGGCGGGGGCGGTGCTGCCGACGCTAGGCAACGTCTCGAATGCGGGTCAGCCGTTCCGGCTCGTACTGCTGCCGGGGGCGCCGGTCAATACCACTGTCGCGCTCCGTTTCGGCTTCCGCGATGACAGCAGCAGCTATCGCGATTTTCAGCACATCACCTTCACCCTCAACCCCGATTACCTCACGCTCGACGTGAATCAGCTCGCTACCACCGTAACGAGCCGGGGAAATATCGCTTTCGACCACGGCGATCCCCGGCGCGGGCGCGGCGTCGTGTTCCGCCGCCGCGACCAGCTCCTCTCAGAGGGCGGACTGCTCGTGGGCGCCAACGCCGGTCAAGTATCGGATATGATTCGGAGCGACCAGCCCGGAGCCCCCAGCAACGATTTCTCGACCGTCGAATCCCTCCGCTTCCGCGAGCCGCTGCCTTGGGCCGCGCAACGCGCGACCGGCATTTTTCAGGACAGCGCTAAGTCCGCGCAAGCCGGCGTGCGGGTGTTGCAGCACGCGTGGGCCAACCGTCGGCCGGGCACCGAGCAGGCGGTTTTCCTCGAATACGCCATCGTCAATCAGCGCACCGATACGCTGCGCACGGGCCACGCGGGCATTTTTGCCGACTGGGACATCCGCTCCGCTGAGCATAATCTGGCCCGCTGGGATTCTACGCGGCGGCTCGCCTACATCTTCCACAGCCAGCACGATACGCTGTACACGGCCGTGCAGCTCCTCAGCCCCGGCGCCGCCACTACCTACGCCCTCGACAACGCGAACCCCACCGCGCCCGGCCCCATCAACGCCACCAACGGCCTCACGAAAGCCGAGAAGTACGCCGCCCTGCTCGGTGGCCCCACCACGGCAGGTACCGCGCCGCTCGGCACCGATGCCGCGCACGTCGTGAGCGCCGCGCTGCCCACGCTCGCCCCGCACGATACGGCCCACGTAGCGTTTGCGCTCCTCGCCGCCCGCTCGCTCGCGGAGCTATTGGTGCAGGCCGATTCGGCGCAGGCGCTTTACACCGCGATTCAGCAGCCCGCGCCGCTCCCGGTGGTCATAAGCTCGCGGCAGTGCGGCCCCGGTACTATTGGCCTGTCTGCCTCCGGTGCGCCCGTCGGCGGCAGTTACCGGTGGTACTCCTCCCCGACCGGCGGCACGGCCGCTCCCGATACCACGGCTACGTACTCCCTCACGCTGGCGCAAACCGACACTTTTTACGTGAGCACCGTCACGCGGGTCGGGCGCGAAAGTGCCCGCGTACCCGTGATTGCTACCATCGACATCCGCCCTGCCGCGCCTACGCTGACGATCACGCCACAGACCAGCGGTCTCGTGCAGCTCACCGCCGTTACAACGGAGCCAACCGTGCAGTTTTTCCGTGATGGCGTCCTCATACCGGGCACCATCGGCAATACGATCACGCTGAGCACCAGCACCCAGAACGGCCGCTACTCGGCAGTAGTGATCAGTGCGCGAGGTTGTTTTTCGGACACTTCCGCGAGTACGCTCGTGATGATTACCGGCCGCGCGACCGCCGTTCTGAACGCCGCCGTCGTCCTCGCCCCGAATCCCACTTCTGCCGATGCCACGCTGATTTTGCCCGCTGGCCCGCACCGCGTGGTCATTCTCGATGCTCTCGGCCGGACTGTCGGGCGGTGGTGGGGCCAGACCGGGCGCTCCACGCTGCCAGTCGGGAAGCTGCCGCCGGGCGTCTACAGCGTTCAAATTGAGGATGCTGACGGGCACCGGATTACCCGGCGGTTGGTCCGTGATTAGGTACGCCGTGAGGTGCGATAGGCACGCGTAGCCAGCTCTGTCCCAGAGATGGCGTTGATTCGCGCTACCGCACCGTCTCTGGGACAGAGCCGGCTACAGGGGAGATGGCGTTGATTCGCCTTATGCCACCATCTCTGGGACAGAGCTGGCCACGATTACGCTTTCAACGTGTTGAGTGGAATCACTGCGGACGTCCGCAGCATACCAAAAAGCCCTTTCAGGATCGATGCGGACGTCCACATCGATCCTGAAAGGGCTTTTTTTAGGCGATTATCGGAAGGAACCCGACCCCACCGACCGCTTTACGCGCTCACCGCTACCGCTTCCGGAGCGATTTTCTTCACTAGCCCTTGCAGCACCTTGCCGGGGCCGCATTCGATGAAATCAGTAGCACCGTCGGCGACCATTCGTTGGATGGTTTGCGTCCAGCGGACGGGTGCGGTGAGCTGACGACGAAGGTTTTCGCGGATTTCTTCGGGATCGGTGTGGGGAGCGGCGTCGACGTTTTGATAGACTGGGCAGATAGGCGCGCTGAATGTCGTGCGGGCCAGCGCGGCGGCTAGCTCGTCTTCGGCGGGCTGCATCAGCGGCGAGTGAAACGCCCCGCCGACCGATAGCACGAGGGCACGCTTGGCACCGGCGGCTTTCAGTGCCTCACAGGCAGCATTGATGCCGTCGATAGTCCCCGAAATCACGAGCTGACCGGGGCAGTTGTAGTTCGCGGGCACCACCACTTCGCCGGTGCGGGCGGCTACTTCGGCGCAGATTTCCTCTACCCGTTCATCGGCAAGGCCTAGGATGGCGGCCATCGTGGAAGGTTGCAGCTCGCAGGCGCGCTGCATCGCTTCGGCGCGGGCGCTGACGAGGCGCAGGGCGTCGTCGAAGGTCAGTACGCCGTTCGCGACGAGCGCCGAAAACTCGCCGAGCGAGTGCCCGGCTACGCGCGTCGGCTGCAAGTCGCGGGCGACGTACTGCATCACCGAATGCACGAAAATGGCGGGCTGCGTCACGCGCGTTTGGCGCAGGGCGTCGTCGGTGCCATTGAACATCGTATCCGTCAGCGAAAAGCCGAGGATGCGGTCGGCGGCTTTGCCGATGGCGTTGGCGGCGTCGGAAGTCTCGAAAAGGTCGCGGCCCATTCCGGAGAACTGCGCTCCTTGGCCGGGGAAGATGATAGCGGACATATAAGGACGGGGAGAAAGCGGCAGTACAACCCGGTGCCGGGCCGGGCGCCAAAGGTAGAAAGGGCGGAAACAGCAGCGCCCGGCCCCGATTTTATTCGGAGCCGGGCGCTTGATTGTGGCGCTTGGTTATGGTGCGTGTTTCTGGGGAAATGACAGCGCGGATTACCGCGTCGCCCCGCTGCCCTCGCGCCCAGCGGCGATTTCGACCCACCCTTTGAAGAAGCGCGGCGTCGGGTTCAGCACATCGAACTCCACTTCGGCGCGGTAGAAATAGGTGCCGTCGGCGAGACGGGTACCGTCGTCGGTGGTGCCGTTCCAGCGGATTTGGGGTTCGCTTTCCGACTCGTACACCCGCCGTCCCCAGCGGTTATAGACGGTGAATTTCACGCGCCGCACCGGCGAAGCGCAGATCGGCTCGAAGCGGTCGTTCTGGTTGTCGCCGTTCGGGGTGATGACGTTCGGGAGCGTAAACAGCTCGCAGTTATCCTGACAAACGATGTTCGACTGCGGACTCTCGTTCCCGCTCCCATCCACCGACGTCACTGCGTAGCACCCGACCCGGCTCGCGAGGGGGCCGTGCGAATACGTGAGCTGCGCGATGGGCAGCGTGGTGAGCAAGGTGAAAGCGCCTTCGGCAGTCGGTCGGTAATAAATCCGCCATTCCGTGAGGTCGGTGGCGCAGGCGCCGCCGGTGTCGGGCACCCACGTCAGCACGTTCTGGAAGCCGTTTTGCGGACAGCTCTGGGCTTCAGCGGCGCAGTCGGGCGCCTGAATAGCCAGCGCGGGCGGGCACGGCAGGTTCTTGAAGCACAGCTCCTGCGAGAAATTCAGGGTAGTAGCCGGGTCGCGCTGCCCGACGACGTACTTGCCGACGGTCTGAATGCGGTAGCAATTGACCTGCTCCTGCCCAATCGGGATGCCTTGGTAAGTGAACCGGTCGATATACGTCCCCGTCCGCCGTCCGGCCTGCACGGTGTCAATCGCCACATAATTCCCCCCAATCGACCGATAAATGACGTGCTGCCGAATGCTGTTATCCCACGGCACCTGATACGCCCACGAGAGGCTGATCTGGTTGGCGTCGCGCACCCCGGTCAGGCGGGGCGTGGTGGCGATATCGACGGTATCGACGATTTCTTCCACCCCGGTCAGCTGAGCCAGAATGAATTCGAGCCGGTACCGAAACTGCCGGTCCTGCGTGTTGAGGCCGGTATCGACGAACGACGTATCGGTCAGCCGAATACGGTCGAGGAGGAGTGTATAGCTCGTCGTGTCATCGTCGGACGCCCGCGAGAGTCGATAATAGCTCTCGTAAATGGTGGGGGCCACGCCGTGGTTTCCGCCCGTCCAGCGTACGGTCACCTGCCCGGCAGTGGTGTCGGTGTTATCGACAGTGGCGTTGGTGAGGAGCGGCAGCAGACCGGGAATCGTCAGGCAAACTTCTTCCGAAGCCAGACTTTCGCCACGGCCCGGCAGCGGCCACGTCGCGTAGATGCGGTAGCAATACGTGCTACCCATGCGGAAGCGCCGCCCGCCGTTATTGTCGAGGAACGTGGTGTCGGTGGCGGCTACCGAGCCGATGTACGTGTAGCCGAGCCGCGCCGGAATGCCCGTTTCGCACACATCCGGCTCGAAGGAAGTCGAGTCAATCTTCCGGTAGATTCTGATCGAGTCAGCGGCCCCGGCGCACGGGTAACTTCTCCAGCGCACACGAATCTGGCGCGGCCCATTCAGCGTAACGCGCAACGCTTGCGGCGGCGGCCCCACCACCCGAATCTTCCAGACCGCCAGATTCGAAAGCTGCGCCTGGCAGTTCGCGGGCGCATCGGCAGCCGTGAACGTGGCCAGATACGGCTGTCGCGCTACCTGCTGACAATCAGGCGTCCACGAGAAGCGCGACACGCGCGGGTTCGTCGAGACGTTGCTCAGGATGGCGCGCGGATTGGACGTCACGAACGGTCCGCCTTCCCCGACAATCGTCACGGGGTTGCTGTTAGGGTCAGAAGCGGAGATGGTGCGCACGAGCGGCGTGTTCGCGATCACGCAGGTATCGCGCGGGATGCGCAGCACGGGCGGCAGGTTGCCGCCGCCGGTAATCGTGATCTGCATATCGCGCAGCACCGAACCCACCTGCAACACCGCGCCTTCGCCGAGGTCGCGCCATTCGGTCACGACGTAGGCGATATTGTACTCACCGGGGGAAGCGGGCGAATTCCACGTCACCAGCCCCGTCGTGGGGTCCATTGAGAAGATGCCCGGCGCATTCGCATACAGGTTCAGCGGCTGATACGAGGTGATATCGAGCGGCGCATCGCACGGAGTGCCGTTGAGGCGCCCTTGCCGAGGCGTGATTAAGCTGAAGGAAAGAGAGTCGTTGTCGCGGTCCGAAGCGCCGGGGGCGTGCGTAAAAAGCTGCCCTACCACGCCCTGCTGAATCGGCGGCGTGTTGAATACCGCCGATCGGTTGCGCCCCGCGCCGCCACCCGTCCCCGGCAGCGAGGGGTCGATGAGGATGCGGGTTTCGATGTAAATGCTCAGGTCATCCGGACTCGCGCCGAGGTTGAGGATGGTGCCGTTGCGGTTGTTACCGATGTAGGAAACCGCATAAGCGCCCGGCCCCGGATAGATATGCTGGAAGATGAAGACGTTCAGCGAAACCTGCGTACAGCCCGGCAGCGGGGTTTTCGATTGCCGCGCCACGATTTGGGTGGTGCCGTCGCCGAAGCACAGCGTCGCCGAGGTTTCATCAATCGACGAGCGGTCGTCGGAGTAGAGCCGCAGCACGAACCGGTAGCGCAGCAGGTTCAGCGAGTCGCTGGTGGCCTGAATATCTCCGGCGCGCAAGTGAGTGGCGCGGGCGGGCATCGCCAGCAACAGCAACGCGAAGACGGGCAAAAGCGCCAAAAGTGAGCGGTACAGAGGCCCACGGCGTAGCAGAACAGCAGTCGAAAATGTCATCACAAAGGGCTAGACGGTAAAATGGCTGCCGAGGTGGCGCCCGACCGAACAAATACTGCATTTATTGGCTAACCCGACGGCGGTCAGCGCATTAGGCAAGCCCGCAGCCCGCCGATGGGCAAACGGAGTGGCAACTTAAAGGATTCATTGGCGGCCAGCCGAATTGGGACTTGGCGTAAAGAACCCCGACCCGTACCTTTGGTCAACCGTTCGACGGTCGGTTTCCGGCCTCTCCCGTGCCTTTGGTACCTCATAACCAAGCACCCGGCAAGGCGGTTATACCGCCGCCTGACTACTTCGCAACTTCCCTCCTTTTCGTATGAGTTGGTTAACCCAGACGCTCTCCTCTTCCGTCGGCCGCAAGCTGGTGATGGCCATTACCGGCTTGTTCCTGTGCTCGTTCCTGGTGATTCACCTGCTGATCAACCTGCAGCTGCTCCGCCACGACGGCGGTGACTCGTTCAACTTCTGGGCGCACTTCATGGCCTCCAACTGGCTGATTCGCGCAATGGAGATTGTGCTGATGCTCGCAATCGTTTTTCACGCCTACGACGGCCTGTACCTGTACTTTAAGAACCGCAAGGCGCGCGGCGCGAACAAGTACGTCGTCAACCATTCCGAGCAAAACTCGCAGTGGGCCTCGCGTAACATGGCGCTCCTCGGCACCATCCTGCTCATCTTCCTGATCGTTCACTTTATGAACTTTTGGG
>JANNMJ010000182.1:0-16236 GCA_031397815.1 Hymenobacteraceae bacterium | reverse complement strand
TAGGGGCGCGGCCTTGTGCCCGCCCGCACGCGGCTGTGCCATCAGTGTTCATCCAGCCGCCGCCAACACCGCCCACAACCAGCGGCCAATTATTTTAAACCCCCTCTTTTTGGCATAAAAACCCCTCCTTTTCGGTGATTATTATTCGAGGGGTGGCTGCCGGGCGGATTTTGAAATACGTCAGTTTGAATATCGAAGCGTTTGGGGGCGTGAGATAGGCTTTGCAAATGGTACCCCCGATGTGTTACATTGCAACAACTCTCTGATACCGTGTCTCTCACGTTTCCTCTTCTCTTGGCTTATGCAACAACATCTACTTTCGTCGGAAGTAGCCCTCCCTATCATATGTCGTCGGTCGTCTGCTGTGGCGGAGCGTGTCCGAACGGGTCATTTCGGGCTAAATAATCAGAATAAGACGACGCGCTGGCGGTGGAGCCGTTTGTTCCTCCTGCTGCTGCTTAGCAGCTTCGGCGCGCGGGCACAATCGGTGGCCTCTTACTCGACGGCCCGCACCACGGGCATCACGTTCACGAGTATCGTGGGTGGGGGCGGCACCAACAACTTCACCGGCTGGCGCAACGCCAACAGTACCGATGATAACCTGAGCGGCGCCACCGCTATTGGGTTCCCGTTTTTCTACGACGGCGTCGCGTATAACCAGTTCAGCATCTCGACCAACGGGTTCCTCACCTTCAACACCGGAACCGCCGCCGACGGCAGCGGCAGCGGGGCGTATGGTTTCGATAACACGCAGTTCTCAGTAGCTGGCGCGACGGTTCTGACCCTCGCGCCGCTCTACGCCGACCTCTCGACGAACTCCAACGCCGGGACGCTCAGTAACCTGAACGCGTCGTTCAAGTACCAAACCGCCGGCACCACGCCGAACCGCATCCTGACGGTGGAATGGGTGGGCGTGAAACCGCTCAGCGGCACCGCCGGACTGGCGTTTCAGGTGAAGCTTTACGAAGTAGACGGCCACTTCGAATACGTGTACGGCGCGATGACGTCGCCGTCGACCATCGCGTATTCCCTCGGCATCAATGGCCCGGCGGGCGGCACCAGCGCCGCGCAGCTCAAAACGCAGCAAACCGCCAACTCGAACACGTTCAGCAACACGGCGAGCAACGCGTTGGCGACGGTGCCCGTCACCAACTCGCAGATTACGTTCACGCCCGTTGCCACGGTTCCGGCCGCGCCTACTACGCTCACGTTCGTGAGCGGGTACACGAGCCTGAAGGTGGGCTTCACGGATAACTCGACCAACGAGACCAACTTCAACGTGCTGGTTTCGCCGTCGGGCACGGCCGGGACGTATGCGGCGGCGGGCGCGCTTACCTCAACTACCGTGGGCGGCACCGGCACGGCATATAGCCTGACGCTTACCGGCCTGACGGCGGGCACGACGTATTTCGTGCAAGTGGTGGCGAACACGGTTGGGCGCACTTCCACGGCATTGGCGGGTTCCGGCGCTACGCTGGCGCTGCCGGTCACGCCGTTGAGCGGCACGTACACCATCAATAATACCCTCGCCACGGCGGGTACCAACTTCAACAGCTTCTCCGACGCGTTCGCGGCGTTGAACGCCGTCGGGGTTTCGGCGGCGGTGACGATGAACGTCTCCGTAGCGCAAACCTTCACCGAGCGGCCGCCGGTGCTCGGGAGCACCACGCTCAACGGGAGCCTCGGGAGCACGAATACGCTCACGTTCGTGAAGTCGGGGGTGGGCGCGAACCCCATCGTATCGGCGCCGGCCGGGGTGGGTTCGGCGGATGCCATCATTGCGTTGAGCGGGGCCGATTACGTCACCTTCGACGCCATCAACCTCACCGACCCCGCCACCAATACCACCACCACCACGGCCGCCGAGTTCGGCTTCGCGCTCTTCCGCGCTTCCGCCACCGACGGCACGCAGCACACCACCATCAAAAACTGCTCGGTGACGCTCCAACGCGCCCGCGCCGCCAATGTGGGAGTGCTGACGACGCCTATCGGCATCTACTCGGCGACCACCACCGCCGTCTCGACCACCGCGCTGGTCGCCACGACGGTCGGGGGCACTAACTCGAACAATAAATTCACCACCAACGCCATCCAAAACGTGACGACCGGCGTGTGCCTGATCGGGAGCGCCGCGCCGTCGCCGTACACGTTCTATGACCAGAACAACGAGGTCGGCGGCGCGACGTTGGCCGACGGCAACACGTTCCTCAACTTCAACGGCACGACCACCGTCAATGCTAGCGGGGTCCGGACGGAGTACCAGAATGCCGTCGTGGTCAGCCACAACACGTTCAACAACTTCAGCGGCGGCACCTCGGCAGCGGGGGCGCTCGATGGGGTGTACATCGCCAACGGCGCGGCGGGGACGTATACCGTCGCAGACAATACGTTCACGCTGCGCGGCGCCACCACGGCGAGCCTGATAACGGGGGTCAACACCGAGTTCGGCGTTACGGGGCTGACGCTGTCGATGACGAGTAACACGTTTGTGCTACGCGACGACGGCGGCAGCGGCAACTACTACTGCATGTATGTGCAGGACGACCAGACGGCCATTACCGCCAACCTCAACACGTTCAACAACAGCCTGAATCTCACGACCAGCGGCGAGGTTTCGATGCTCCTGACCGATAACGCTACGCCGTCCGTCAGCTTCCAGAACAATACGATTACTAGCGTCACGACGGGCACCAACGCCACGTTCTTCGGATACTACGACGATTCGGCGCCCACCGCCGGGACCGCCACGATTGCCAACAACACGTTCAGCGCCATCACGATGGCGGGCGGTTCAACGGTATTCGTCGGCATCAATCACACGTCTTCCCTCGACCCCACCACCACCGCCACCATCAGCGGAAACAGCATCACGGGCGTCACGACGGGCACGACAGCCGGTAACTCCGTCACGGGGATGCAGATTTCGAATGGAAACGCCGCCAGCATCGTCACCGGCAACACCCTCGGCGACCTCACCGGCGATTTGGTGACGGGCTTCCTCGTCCTCGACGGCGACGTGAACACCCTGACCCGCAACAAGATTTACGGCCTCACCGGGCGCCGCACCACCAGCCTCGTCGACGGGATTTACGCCAGCGGCGGCACCACGATCGTGCTGTCGAACAACATCATCGGCGATTTCAAGCTGACGGCCGCCGCCACCACGGCGGGGAATGCCCTGACGATGTCGGGCATCAACATCCGGCCGTTCGGCGTCACCACGGCCAAGGTGTATCACAACACGGTGAATCTGGCCGTCACGGGCGGCGGGGTTCGCTTCAATGTGACGGGGATTTTCCTCGGCGCGGATGTGGCGGCGGATATGCGCAACAACCTCATCGTCAATACCTCGACGGTGGGGACGAACGCGAACGCCCGCTCCAGCGCCTTGCGGAGCGATGACGTGCCGACCCTCGCCGTCACCACCGATTACAACCTGTATTACGCCGGAACGCCGGGCGTCAAGAACGTCCTGTTCTATAACGAAACCGGTTCAGCAGGCTACCAGACGCTCGCCACGTACAAGCCGGTGGTCGCGCCCGCCGAGCCGAATACGAAGACCGAAGCCACCGTGCCGTTCGCGAGCACTACCGGCGCGGCGATTAATTTCCTGCACCTCCTCACCACTACTGCCACCCGCGTGGAAAGTGGCGGCGTAGTAATCGCGGGCCTCACCGACGACTTCGACGCCACCGGCGTGCGCGGCCCGTACCCGCTCGGCGGGCAGGCCAACGGCGGCGGCTCGGCCCCGGATATCGGCGCGGATGAAGGCGATTTCACGCCCCTCGCCACTACCGATGTGGGCGCGCTGGCCTTCAGCTTCCCCGCTTCCGCCCAAACGTGCTTCTCGGCTACGGAACCGGTGAAAGTTCTGGTGAAGAACTACGGCCCCACGCCGCTCACGCTCTCCGGCGCCACCACCCTCACCGTGAGCGGCGCCGTGACGGGGCCGAACGCGCAGGCCTTCGGGCCGGTGAGCGTCACCAGCGGCACCATCCCCGCGAACGGCACCCTCGAAGTGCAGCTGAGCGCGGCATACAATATGTCGGCGCTCGGCACCTACACCTTCACCGCGACGGCCGCCGTGACGGGCGATGTGAATACGTTCAACGCGGCCCTCAGCCCGTCGGCGACATTCATCGTCGGGGATGAGAATCTGGTGCCGGCCCAAACCGGCATCACCGCCGTGCCAAACGTGTGCCCCGGCGTGCCGTTCACGATTGCCGTCACCGGCAGCGGCGTGAGCACGGGGCTGGTGAAAGGGACGCGCGTCGAAAGCCCCGCCCTCGCCATTCCCGATGACAACGCCACGGGCGCCACGTCCTCGATTACGCTCAGCGGCGCCGGGGCGGCCACGGTTTCGGGTAGCTCGACGGTAAAAGTCACAGTCAATCTGACGCATACGTTCGATAGCGACTTGGACCTGTACCTCGTTGGGCCGGGCGGCTGCGGCGCGCTGCTGCTGTCGTCGGATAACGGCAGCTCGGGCGTCAATTACACCAACACGGTGTTCTCGACGGCTTCCGCCGATATCATCGGCTCGGTGGGGTTCGATACGGCGCCGTTCACCGGCACATACCGGCCGGAAGGCACCACCGGCACCGCCCCCGACCGCACCGACGCGTCCGCCACCAGCGGCACGCCCGTGGGCACTTACAACGCCGTGATTCCGGCGGGCGCCCTCAGCGGCTGCCCCATCAACGGCACCTGGACGCTGCGCGCCTTCGATGATGCCGGGTTCGATACGGGTACTATTGACTCGTGGGCGCTCAGCGTTTCCGACCCCGCGATTCAGATTTACACGCACACCATCACCGGTCCCGGCACGATCAGCGCCGTGACGTATTCGGGCGTCAACAACGTCACCGGAACGGTTACGGTAACCGGCGCGCCCGTCGGGGCGAACATCTACACCCTGACCACCACGCAGGCGAGCGGCTGCTCCATTAGCTCGCCTGTCACCGTGACCGTCGACCCGACTCCTACGTTCGCGAGCGCCCTCGGCACCAACGTGAGCTGCAACGGCGGCTCCAACGGCCAAATCACGTTCTCGGGCGTGACCGGCGGCAGCGGCTTCACCTACCTCTATTCCACGACGGGCGCCGGCGGGCCGTTCACGACTTCCGCCACCAACCCCATCACGGGGCTGCTACCCGCCACGTACACCGTGAAAGTGGTGAACAGCGGCACCTGCGAATCAACGACCGCTACCGTCGTTATCACGCAGCCGACGGCCATCACGTTCACCGCGACGCCGGTGAGCACCTGCACGGGCGGGTCCACGGGCATCATCACCGTCTCGGCGATGGGTGGTACGGGGACGCTGTCGTACTCGAAAGACAACGGGATGAGCTTCCAGCTGAGCAACGTCTTTACGGGCCTGACGGCGGGCGGCTACCAAATCGTGGTGCGCGATGCGAACCTCTGCACCACGGCGCCGCAGCTGACGACGGTCGGCTCGACGTCTACCGTCACCTGGACCGGCGTGGTGAATAACAACTGGTTCAGCGCGGGGAACTGGTCTCCGACGTGCGTGCCGGATGCCACGCTGGATGCGGTGATTTCGAGCGGCTCGCCGCAAATCACCGGCGCGCTGGCGCAGGTCCGCGACCTGAGCATCAACGGCGCGGCTACGCTGACGGTGAATGCCGGCGGCGACTTCGAAGTCAGCGGCACGTTTACCACGGCGAGCAGCAGCTCGTTCGCGGCGCTTGCCGGGGTCACCACGTTCCTCGGCAGCGGCGCCCAGCCGATTCCGGCGGCTAACTACTTCGGCCTCGCCGTGAGCGGTGCCACTCCGAAAGTGCTGACCGGTAATATCAACATCGGCAGCACGCTCAGCCTGAGCGGCGGGATGCTGCGCTTAGGCAGCTTCAACGCGACGATGGCCGACAACCAGACGGTATCGGGTTCCGGGCCGAACCACTTCGTCGTGACCGACGGCACCGGCCGCTTGGTGTTCAAGACCGTGGGCGGCGGCGAATCGGTGTTCTTCCCCATCGGCTCAACTGCAACTTCCACCGATTTCACCCCCGCAACGCTCACCAACAACGGCACGTCTGACGACTTCTCCGCGTCCGTCACCGGTATCACGCCGATCATCGCTCCGGCGGCGTTCGTGGTGCAGAAGACCTGGGATATCAGCGAAGCCACCCCCGGCGGGTCGTCGGCGGAGCTGACGCTGGCCTGGAACACCGTCAACGAAGACGGCTCTTTCGACCGCACGAAATGCGGCATTGCGCACTACGTGGGCGGCCTGTGGGAGCATTACCTGCGCGATTTCGCCGCAGCCACGAGCCTCGGCGGTGGCCGGTGGTCGCGGACGCGTATCAACAACCTCACGAGCTTCTCGCCATTCGCCGTGCAGGACGATAACCAGGTGCTGCCCGTCGAGCTAGCCGCCTTCACCGCCGAGCGGCAGGGCCAGAACGCCCTGCTCCGCTGGACGACGGCTTCCGAAAAGGACAACCGGGGCTTCGGGGTAGAAGTAGCCCCCGCCCGTGACGCCAACGCGTGGCGCGAGCTGGGCTTCGTCCAGAGTCAGCGCACCACCGCCACCACGCCGAGCCACTACGCCTTCACCGACAAGACGCCCGGCAAAACCGGCACCTTCCTGTATCGGCTCCGGCAGCAGGACCTCGACGGCACCATCACGTACTCCGCCGTCCGGACCCTCGAATTCAGCACTCCGCACGCCACCACGGCTAGCGCCCTGCCGAACCCTTTCCGCACCTCCGTGGAAGTACGCCTGACGACGGCCACCCCCGGCACCGCCCAGCTCACGCTGCACGATGCCCTCGGCCGCGAAGTCCTGACGCAGACGCTGCCCGTGGCAGCGGGTGAAAACCGCCTCCAGCCCACGCTCCCCGGCGGCTTGCCGGCCGGCACTTACCTCCTCACGACGCACGTCGACGGGCAGGTATTCCGGGAGCGTTTGGTGAAGGAATAAAGGCCCGTCGGCTCCGTTCCTGAGTTCCTGAATACTTCTCGACGGCCCGCTACCTACCTGGTGGCGGGCCGTCGTTTTTTGGTGGGTTTAGCAGGAGGATAAGTACACTGTCCCGGAAATTATCGAGGATTTTGTCATTGCGAGGAGGAGGCTCTTCGACGACGTGGCAATCCTCGTTGCACCGGAAACGTGGCTGAACCAACGCGCTCAGCAAACGAAGATTGCTTCGTCGCAAAGCCTCCTCGCAATGACAAATGCGGAAAAACTATCGGTCAACCGCTTACACGCGGTTTCCTGCTGGTAAAGCCGCCGCTCGTTCCCAGACAGCGAATTTTTCTTGCCGCAGGGAGGCCGTATTCAGCCGATAAGCTCCGTCTTCGTGGAGGGGGCAACCGTCTGCGCGCTTCCGTGCTCAACCCGCGCAATCAACCAGCCACCATTACACTAGGCAACCTATATGATACATTGTGGCGATGTGACGATTTTATTGAACTTCCCGCCTACGCCCCCGGCTTGTACGGGCCGTCTGGGGCGCGTACGCCCAGCAGGGCTTCTACTGCGTGAACGCTATGGCGTTCCGTATCAGTGAAAAGGCGTGTTTCGTTTGGTCCCGTTTTGGTCTGGTCGATTCCCAGATTGGTCCAAGTTGCATTATGAAAATTCCCCTTAACTTTGAGGGTCTTTGTGTCTGCCTCAGGCAGACAAAGTATTTCTTGCGATTGTCGTAACGGCAATCGTGAGATGAGGACAAGTCAGCAATAAATCTGCCGTTTACTTTCTTTCAATCCAATCCACTCGGTATGAACCAAGTGTTTACGCATCAGGCCGATGCAAACCCCGCCGTCTCAGCGGGCTCTTCCGGCCGGAATCGCTTACTGAGGGGCCTTGCCCCTCCTACAAGGCTCGCTTGGTTAGCGGGTTTACTCTGTTTGATGTTCGGCAGCGTGATGCCAACATTAGCTGCCACCGGTATCTTCCAGACCTACGCTATCGTTAGCGTCAATGGAGCTGCCAATAACTACCGAGCAGGCGGCGCCAACGCCGACGCAGCGGCCACTTTCGCAGGTTCAAGCTACGGTTCCTTCACCTCTGCCAGCACCTTGGTGCTGAATGGCGGCGAAGTAAAGACGTTTAAGAACAGCGGGGGCGACGTAACGGGCACCACGATTTTCTACCGGGTTTATAAAATCGGTAGCACTGCCCCGGCGTTCCAGTCGGTCAACCTCGGCTTCGATGCGAACCTTGGCGGCGGCGGCGACCAGAGATGGGCCACGACGAACGCCAACGTCAACCTGCTCAGCAACGCCATCAGCACCGGCGTAACCGGGCGCTACAACCTCGAAGTCTACTGGCGTGCCTCGACCAACGAAGGCGACCGATTCGACTCGAACTCCGGCAACAACTTCATTGCCACCTTCGATTACACCGGTACCACCCTCTGCGGTGCTTACACCATCAACCCAGCCGGGTCAGGTGCAAGCAACTTCACGTCGTTCACGGCCGCGTTTACAGCCGTCAACGCGCTGACGCAACCTGTAGGCTGCGCGCTTACCTTCAACGTAGCGGCTGGCTCGACTTACACGGAGAACCCGCCAATCCTGACGGCAACCGGCACGAGCGGTAACGCCATCACGTTCCAGAAATCGGGCGCGGGTGCTAATCCTAAGATTAACGCGGTCACGAACTCGGGTACGACTACCTCAGACGGCATCATCAAGCTGAGCGGCTCTGATTACGTCACGTTCGATGGTATCGACGTGAGTGACGCGAACAGCTCGGCTGGTACCACTGCTCAGCAACAGGAGTATGGCTACGTGCTGTACCGCGCTTCAGATATCAATGGCGCGCAGAACAACGAGATCAAGAATTGCGTGGTTACGCTTGCTAGCCGCACAAACGCCAACGGTATCGGCATCTGGGGTGCGCAATCGACCAGCGCGGCGCCGGGTACTGGTGTTACCACCACCAGCACCGCCGGTGCTAACTCGAACAACAAGATCAACGGTAACACGGTGTCGTCCGCTTACGTGGGGATCTTTTTCCAAGCGTCCTCTACAACGGGTGCTGCTAACCGCGACTCGGGCAACGAGATCGGCTCCACCGCCGGTAACACGATCAATAATACAGGTAGTGGCAGTGCTTCCGTATACGGTATCCGGGGCGAGTATCAGATCAACCTGAAAATCGAGAACAACAACATCTCGATTCCGACCGGTGCAATTGGCGCGGTTCGGGGCATTGGCGTGGGTGCGTCTGCACCAACTGCAGTTACCGGTACGTTGGTAATCAATGCCAATACGGTCACTATCGCTTCGGCAACAACCAGCACGGTGTGGGGGATTTACCAAGAGGCCAGTACAGCGCTGACCAGCCTGACGTTCACGAACAACATCGTACAGAACAGCACCCTGACCGGCACGTCCGGTGCGGTTAACTGGATTCAAGTTGTCACCACGGGTATTGCTGTCTCGATGACTGGCAACCAAGTGCTAAACAATACAACTGCTACAACAGGAGCCGTAAGCGCTATTTACCGCACCGGCACCAGCTCATCGGCTACTACGATATCGTCTAACACGGTGTCCAACAATACCATGAGCGGTGCTGCTGTTACCTTTCACGGGATTCGTACGGCGGACCAAGGCAGTTCTACTGTTGTAACCACCAGTAGTAATACACTTTCCGGAAATCAGATGACGGGCGCTAGTGCCACTGTGTACCTCATGAACTTGGGTACTGGGGCATTAACGGCCAGCACAAACACGATCACCAACAACACTATTCCGAGCACTACCGGCACTTCTTCTTCGATTCTGTATGGCATTTACAGCCTCAGCAGCCCAACGCAGGAGAACTTCACCGGTAACACGATCACTGGCTTGAGCATTGGTGGTACGGGTACCAGCACCGGCCATAACCTAGCTGGCATCAATACCAATTCGATTACTGGCACTACGAAAGACCTCAGCCAAAACACGATTGGCAACCTGACGATTGTGGGAAGCGGGAGCGGCACCGTGCGTGGTATTGCTACCACTACTGGCTCTACGGTACTCATCAATCGCAACAAGATCTATGACTTGAGCGCGGTTAACTCAAGCGCCGCCATAACGGGTATCGCCATCTCTTCAGGCACGGCTGTAACTGCTACTAACAACATCATCGGCAACCTGACAGCTCCGGCTGCTACGGGTCTGCTTGCCATTAGCGGTATCGCGGTTTCGGGTGGTACCACCACCAACCTCTACCACAACACGGTTTACCTGAATGCTTCGAGCGCAGGCGCTACGTTTGGTACGACGGGCATCTTCCTGAACTCGACATCGGCCAACCTCGACTCGCGCGCCAACCTCGTGGTGAACACCTCGACGGCAGCGGGTACGGGTGGTTACACGGCCGCTTTCCGCCGTTCGAGCGGAACGACCGGTACGTCCCCGGCCAACGTGCTTTCGACGAGCGATTACAACCTCTACAACGTCGGGACGGCTTCGGCCACGAACTTGATTTATGTGGAAGGCTCGGCTACGGCAACGAACCCAATCCAAACCATCACCGCGTACAAAACGCTGATGGGCGGCACGAAAGAGCAGAACGCCAAAGTGGAAGCAGTTGCTCCGGCTTCGCTCTTCGCGAGCACGACCGGCTCGGCTAGCACTTTCCTGCACATCAACTCGGCTACTGCTTCTAAAGTGGAAAGCGGCGGGCCGAACCCAGCGGCTGTTGCCGTTGACTTCGACAACCAGACGCGCGGCACGTATCCGTTGGGCAGCCAGTCGAACGGCGGCGGCGGCTCTTCCGACGTGGGCGCCGATGAAGGCGACTTCTCGCCAGTTGTCTCGACCGACCTCGGCATCTCCGCCCTGACGGCACCGACTTCTTCGCAAGTCTGCTTCACCAACGCGGAAACCGTTTCGGTATCGCTGAAGAACTTCGCAAGCACCACCATCAACTTCGCTACGAACCCGGTAACGGTGAGCGGCAACGTGGTTGGGCCGAGCGGCACTACACCCCTCACGAGCGTAGTCATCAACAGCGGCACCTTGGCAGCTAACGGCACGCAAACCGTGACGTTTGCCACGACGCTCAACATGACGACCGTCGGTACTTACACGTTCAACATCACGGCCACGGTAACCGGCGATGCCGACAACACCAACGACGCGCTGCCAAGCACGCCGGCCGGCACGAACACCCGCACGGTGCAAACGCTGGCAGTCGGCACAGCCTCCGTATCGACGACCTCCGCTTGCGGTGCATCGGTCGCGCTGACCCTGACCTCGGCTGGCTCTACCGGCGGCACGGTTACGTGGTACTCGGATGCTGACGGCTACACCACCCCAATCGGGACGGGCACGCCATTCAACACCTCGATCACGACGACGACGTCGTTCCGGTCGAAAACCGTTTGCGGCGCTTCTTCAACGGCCTTCTCGAACACCGTCACCACGACGATCTCGAACCCAACGATCAGCACCGCACCTACCCCGCTCACGCGTTGCGGCGCCGGCTCGGTCACGCTGACCGCTACCAGCTCGGCCGGTAGCACGCCGTTCTACTACGCCGCCGCTTCGGGCGGTACGGCACTCGGCTCGGGCGCATCGCAAGCAGTAACCGTAACGGCTACGCCCGCTACGCAGACCTTCTACGTAGCCGCCCGCGACAACAGCACGTCCACCTTCGTGGCGGGCCTGCCGAGCAACTCGGCAACCTTCGGTACGGCTGCCGGTACTACCATTACTGATTATCCGCTTGGTTTCAACGTGAGCCAAGCCGGTACGCTGGTGTCGGTAGACGTTTACCCGACGGTAGCCGGTACCACCACCATTCAGCTTTACTCGGTGGCGGGTGGTAACCCCGGCGCCGGGGTAGCAGTATCGGGTGCGGTCGTGAGCCGCACGTTCACTGCTGGCGAGTTGAACACGAAAGTGACTGTGCCGCTCGGCTTTAGCCTGTCGGCTGGTTCCTACAAGCTAAGCAACCCGACGAACGGCGCGAGCTTGGTACGGTTTGGCACCTACACCGGCACGTACCCGCTGACCAGCGGGCCGATCTCGGTGGTGGGTTCTTACTCGTTCTTCACCAGCACGAGCTACTTAGCAGGTGCCTACAACAACTTCTTCAACCTGACCTTCTCGGGTAGCTGCGAATCGGCTCGTACGCCGATTGCGGTCAACGTGACGACGCCGGCCGTGCTGACCCCGGCCAGCTCTTCGGCGACGATCTGCAGCGGCGGTGCCACCACCATCACGTTCAGCGGTTACTCCAACCTGAGCGTATCGCCGACGACCGGTACCGTGATCACCGGTAACGACATCGGGTTCAACCCAACCACCAGCACGGTTTACACCGTGACCGGCAACGACGGCACCGGCCCACTCGGCTGCTCCAGCACGGCCACCGTGAACATCACGGTGAACCCACTGCCGAACGGTCCGTTCATCGCCGGTACGCCTGAGTATTGCGCAGGTGGTTCGACGACGCTGACGGTTACGTCCAGCTCGACGATCATCACCGGCCAAGTAGCGCTGACGGAGAACTTCGACAGCAACCCTTCGACCTGGACGGTAGCCGAGACGAGCACCCGTTCCGGTACGGCACCCGGTGCTACGCTGCGGTTCCAGCGCCCGCCAAGCCCTTATACCTACTCCGGTACGGGTGGGCCGACGGGGTATTCGCTCAATGGCTCGCGGTTTATCATCGCCACGGCTGACACGGGAGGCAGTGGCTCGGTCATCCGCACCCGCCTCATCTCGCCGAGCTTCAGCTTGGCAGGGTATGTCACGGCGTCGCTGAGCTTCCAGCAGTACTTCCGCTACAACGCAGCTGGTGACTCCGCTAACGTGGACGTTTCAACTGACGGAGGAACGACGTGGACGCTGAACGTCTTGCAGCAAAACTCGGTGAATGTTGGCTCGGTCACCACGCCAGCTAATGGCTTGGTCAACCTGAACGCATACGCTGGCCAAACGAACGTACGGATCCGCTTCCGCTTCAAATCGGCTTGGGGTTACTTCTGGACACTCGACAACGTGCTGGTGTCCGGCAACAAATCGGAAGCCCCTGTGCTGACGATCAGCCCGACGACGGACGTGGTGCAGACGGGCAACCAGTTCGCCTTCAACCCAGCCGCAACAACGGCCTACACGATCCGCGCGACCTACCCGACGTCTACTTGCTTCAGCGAAGCGCCGGTGACCATCACGGTCAACCCAACGCCGACGATCACCGTGACGCAGACCGACTTGCTCTGCAACGGCAGCAACACCGGCGAGATCGCGATTACCCCGGTCGTTGGTGAAGGGCCATTCCAGTACACGCTCGACAACGGTGGAACCTTCAATGGCGCCCCCGGAGCTCGCACGTTTACTGGGCTGGCTGCAGGTACGTACCAGGTCTTCATGCGCGATGCGAACCTCTGCGTGTCGGCTATGCAAGTGATCACAATCACGGAGCCAGCTGCTCTGACGATCAACACGACCGATACCGGCGTTCCTTGCCATAACGGTACGACGGACATTACGGTGGTCGCCGGTGGTGGGGTAGCTCCTTACGAGTACTCGATCAACAACGGGGGCACCTGGTTTACCAATGGTGGCTTGTTCACGGGCGTACCTGCGGCGAACTACTTCCCACGGGTACGGGATGCCAACGGCTGCACGACTCCCGGCGGCGTCAGCTATCTGATCAATAACCCAGCGGCAGTTACCGGAACGCGGACGTTCACGGCTATCACCTGCAACAACGCAGCTGATGGAACCATCACGGTCTCGGGTTCGGGTGGAACGGGTACGCTGACCTACACCATCGACAACGGCTCGCCGCAGTCGAACACGACCGGGGTATTCTCGGGCTTGGCACCTGGTCCGTACACGATCACCATCGCCGACGCCAACAGCTGCTCGACGACGCTCGCCAGCGTGGCCCTGCCGAATCCGGCACCGGTTATAGCTTCGATCTCCGCTAGCGGTCCTACTACGTTCTGCGAAGGCGGTGGCGTGAACCTGATTTCTTCGACGGGTGATAGCTACCTCTGGAGCAACGGCGCCACCACGCAGCAGATCAACGTGACGACGAGCGGTACGTACTCCGTGACGGTTACCACCGGTACCTGCTCGGTCGTATCGAACTCCATTGATGTGACGGTCAATCCGCGCCCAACGGCTACGGTGGCTGCTAGCCCCGCAGTAGTCTGCGTGGGTGGTAACTCGACGGTGACGTTCACGTTCCCAACGGGTATTGCACCGTTCTCCTTCACGTACACCATCAACGGGGGTACGCCGATTGCCGATACCGCGCCGACGAGCACGTACGATGTCAACCTGACCGGCATTACTGCCAGCACGACGGTGACGATGCAGTCGCTGACGGATGGCAACTGCGCTAGCGTTACCGTGCTCCCAAGCATCACCGTCAACACGGCGACCACGACGACCTGGCTCGGCACGAACAGCAACTGGTACGATGCCGCCAACTGGTCGGTCTGCGTACCATCGGCTACCATTTCGGCCGTGATCCCGACCAACCCGACGAACCAGCCGACGATCACCAGCGGCAACGCAGCGGTCAACAACCTCGACGTTCAGGGCACGGCTGTCTTGACGGTGAGCGGTACGGGTAACCTCGATGTTCACGGCACGTTCACGACGGCCAACGCTGGCTCGTTCGTAGCACTTGCAGGTACCACGGCATTCGTGGGAACCAGCGCGCAGCCAATCCCAGCCGCGTCTTACTTCGATGTAAGCGTGACCGGCTCGACGGCGAAAGAGATGACCGGCAACGTAATCATCAGCGGCGACCTCGACCTGAGCGGCGGCCTGATCAAGCAGAACGGCTTCGACGTGACGATGAACGACACGCCGACCAGCTTGGCTACCATCAGCGGTGCTGATAAGGATCACTTCCTCATTCAGAATGCTGCGGGCAGCGAAGTGTTCTTCACCCGCGCCGGTAACGCCACGAATGCACACAGCACGGTGCTGTTCCCAATCGGGACGGCCGCTAACCGCTACTCGCCAGCAACCCTCGTCTTCACGACGGGCAGCACGTACGTAGACGGGGTACACGCCAGCGTGACGAACACGATTCCGGTCGGCTCTGCCAATGACGCTTCGGGCGCCAACGTAGTGAAGAAGACGTGGGATGTGGGCACCACCTCGGGCACCCTGCCCGGCGGCGAAAGCGCTACGCTGACGCTGGAGTGGAACTCGGCCGATAACGGCACCACCTTCGACGTGAGCAACAACGCGGTGAGCCACTTCATCGGCGGCACTTGGGAAACTGGTCCGCTGAGCGCGGCTACGAACCTCGGCAACGGCCAGCTCGCCCAGACGAGCGGCGCCCTGACGGCGTTCTCGCCATTCGCTATCGAAGACGGCGACATCCCGCTCCCAGTTGAGCTGGCGGCCTTCACGGCTGTCCGCAAAGACCGCGACGCGCTGATCCGCTGGACGACCGCCAACGAGAAAGACAACCTCGGCTTCGCCGTGCAAGTCTCGACGACCGGCGGCACGGAGTTCCGGACGCTCACTTTCGTGAACAGCCAGAATGCCAACAGCAGCAGCCCGCTCCGCTACGAATTCACCGACCGCGAGGCCGGTAAGTCGGGCGTGCGTTACTACCGCTTGGTGCAAACCGACCTCGACGGCACGCTCCACCCGAGCGACGTGCGGACGGTAACGTTCGAAGGCAAAGTGACGACGGCTGTGACCGTGGCGCCTAACCCATTCACCGCGTCTATCGAAGTGAACGTGGATGCTGCCGCAACCGGCAACGCCCAGCTCACCCTGATCGACGCTCTCGGCCGCACCGTAATGGTGCAGCAGCTGCCAGTAGTGGCGGGCAACAACCGCCTCGCGCCGGTGCTCCCACAGAGCCTCGCCGTCGGTACCTACACGCTCATCACGAGCGTAGACGGTCAGCAGGTTCGCACCCGTCTGGTGAAGCAATAAGCTGAGTAACCCCCTGCGCACCCAATGCGCGGGGAGTGAATAACGAAAGGGCCACTCCGAGTAATCGGGGTGGCCCTTTTTGATTTTTGACACTGTAGCCAGCTCCGTGGCCAGCTCTGTCCCAGAGATGGTGTTATCGGGTGAATCAACATCGCTTTACGGACGCGTGGCCAGCTCTGTCCCAGAGATGGTATCATCTATCGAATCAACATCGCATTACGGACGCGTGGCCAGCTCTGTACCAGAGATTGCGTCAATTTGAAAAAATGAAGCGCGAATCAACACCGTCTCTGGGGCAGAGCCGGCCACATCCACCCACATACACCCAAATCAACCCCC
>JANNMJ010000175.1:0-32138 GCA_031397815.1 Hymenobacteraceae bacterium | reverse complement strand
CCTACGAGAATACGCCGCTCATCACGTCCCTCGACAGCACCAATTACCGACAGGGGACGAACGATTACCTGATGTTCCGCCCGATTGCGCAAGTCGCGAACGGCATCGACCTGAAGCAATTCATCGGTCTGGTGAAGCAGAATTACCCGGCGCTCGTCGAGCAAACGACCGTCGGCAAACCGCTCTTGACGTTCCCAACGAAGAAGTTTTTCCTCGATGTTGACACGGCCGCCGTCTGGAACTCGGGCATCATCCCCGCCGAGCGGCGCGGCCAACTCGTGAAGCGGATGGAATGGAGCCTGCGCGGTAACATTCTGGAAAAGAAGAACCTGATCATCCTCGATATGATCCAGGCGAACCAGTGGAAGCGCCCCATCTACTTCTCCACGACCGTCAACACCACCGATTTTATGGGCCTGATGCCGTACTTCCAGCTCGAAGGACTGGCATACCGGTTGCTGCCGTGTAAGAATCCGCAGGCCGACCCCCGTCAGAACGGCTTCGTCGCCCGCGAAATCATGCACGAGAACATGATGAAGAAATCGCGCTACCGCGGCCTCGACAACTCGTCGATTTTCTACGACGAAAACGGTCTCCGCTTCCCCGCCAACTCCCGCGATAAGCTCTCGATCCTCGCCGAATCGCACCTCGCCGCCGGTGATAAAGCCCGCGCCAAGCAGGTCATCGACGCCGCTTTCCGCTGGATGCCCGACGCCGCCGTGCCGTACGATTACTACACGCCACAGTTCATCGGCCCGCTCGTGGAAGTGGGCGAGCGCGCCAAAGCGAACGAGATTATGGACGTGATGAGCGCCCGCGCCGCCAAATCGCTGGCCTACTACACCACCCACGACCCCCAGCAGCTCTTCGATAACGAGGTCCGGATGAACATCATCATCCTACAAAACCTCGCCATCGCCGCGCAGCAGATCGGCGACCAAGACCGGTTCCAGAAGTTCCAGATGCTCTTCGGCCAGTATTACAACCCGAACGGCGGGATGTAAGCCGTCCAACCGGCGCTAACCCCGCCCACCACTTTCTGCAACCGTTGCAGCCCCTAACCCTCACCCCGAGGAAGGGCGCCGCAACGGTTGCAGCCGTTTTAAGCCTCTGCTTCGCCGAGAAGCCCGTCATGCAGTGACGAGCTTCTCGGCCCTCACGCGGGGCTCCAGCCCTATGGCTTATACACAAGTTTGCAACTGGTTGATTATCATTGCTGCCCAGCGTCTTTTCGGTTGATTCAGAAGACTATGTTGTTTCTGATATTTGATCGGAAAAAGTGGCTCTAAAGCTTGCAAATGCACTAGCCAAGCGAGCAGAAGAGTGTGCCTTATATTCGGCTTTGCACTTGTGTATAAGCCATAGGGCTCCAGCCCCGTGTGGCCTATTCGCGGGTCTCTTGACCTGCACGGTGGTTAGCGACTGCTGGGTGCCATTTTAATAACCATCCATCCCTGTAGGGGCGTGGCCTTGTGCCCGCCCGCATGTGGCTGTGGATCGGCAGAATAAAACATAAATAACCCATGGGGGCGGGCACAAACCAACGCCCCTACGTTGGCTAGTCACGCGCGCTAACTGGCAGGTCAAGAGACCTGCAAATACCCGACACGGGGCCAGTGCCCCGCGTCAAGAATACTCAACACCATCTCTCAAGACCATCTTTTTAGCTGATTCAACTCCCATCGGCGCCAGCGACGACCACTCCCGACGAACCTTTGCCCCGCCGCACAGCCTTTGAGGAAACCCGTTCCTGAGCAAGGGCGCGCAAAACCCACTACTCGCTCAAGAAGTATTTGCTGATTGATGAAGATTGCCGCCGCCCTATTCGCCACACTGCTGCTGCCGGTTAAAGCATTTCCGCCGCCCGACGCTGCCCTGACGGTGCCGTTCTACACGACGACCCGGCGCGAAGCCGATTCGTTGCGGGTGTGGGTCGGGTGGGAGGGAGGCACGCGGCGGCCACCGGGCGCTACGCTGCTCGTGCGCGGCGTCAGCCCGACGGCCGGGGAAACCCGCTGGCAGGATACCGTGCGGCTGCGGCCCGTCGGCCCGGCTTGCGGGACGTTCGTCATCGCTGCCGCCCGCCTCGGCGAAGCCGACCGCCTGCGCATCCGCGAACCCGAAGCCACTGCTGCCGACGAGTACACCGACGTACCCGTAGCGGGCGTGGCCCGCACCCGCACCTACGCCCTGACCGATACCGCCGGTGCGGTACTGACCCGCGCTTGGCTCCACACCGGCGAGGTAGTTCAGCCGCAGTTTTTTGGCCTCGAAACGCCCCTTACGTTGTTTCGCTACAACGCCGAATCGCACCCGGCCCTTCCGCCAATGGCGGAAGGGATGGCGCCGCCCGGTCCGGCCGTGCTGAAAGTCGTCGAAACGCGGTCGCTCATCCCGAACGATACGTTCAGCCTTCCGAAGGTCGGATTATACGCGTTTCGGCAAGACGGCGGCACCGCCCTCGACGGCGTTTTGGCCGAAGACGGCGGCTTCCCCGACATCCGCACGGCGCCCGATCTGATTCGGCCGCTCATCTACCTCACCACCGCGCAAGAGCGGCAACAGCTCTATGGCGCCCCCGATCCGAAAAAAGCTACCGACCGTTTTTGGCTCGATGTAGCGCAGGGCGAGCAGGATGCGGCGCGCACCCTCATCCGCACGTATTACGGTCGGGTAGCCGACGCAAACCGCCGTTACACCTGTCACAAGCCCGGTTGGATGACCGACCGTGGGATGCTCCTTGTCGTACTCGGCCCGCCGCCACGCGTCGAGCGCAGCCCCGAAGGCGAGGATTGGGTGTATAAAGACGTAGCCGGTGCGGGAGGTGCGCGGTTCCGGTTCCGCCGCCGTCCGGCTACCTTCGCCCCTGATCAATTTGAACTACGCCGCGAACGCGGCCACGAAGCCGTGTGGTACGCGGCAACAGCCCAATGGAGAAAAGGAATTTCCGTGACGGCCGTCCGCTAGGAAGCGGCGGTGGACCGGGCCGCCCCAGCGGCCCCCGTCGGCCCGGTGCCCCCGGTGCCTACAATGGCCCCGGCCAAGGTCGGCCGTTTACGGCGCGCCCCAGCGGCCCGCGCCGCGATAACGACGATTTTAACGACGACCTGACGCCCGACGAGCGCCGCTACTCCGACGGCGGTGGCCGCAGCAGCGACGACCGCGACCGGGACGGCGACGACCGTGACCGCAACCAAGACCGCCCGCGCTACGGCTCCGACCGCCCGTCGCGCCCCGAGCGCGACCGCGATTCCGGCGACCGCCCCTTCCGGCCCGCGCAGTACAGCAAGACCGGCCCCCCGCCCGGCCGGAAACCGACGTGGAGCCCGCGCCCCGCTGGCCCCGCCAAGGACGAGATGATCTTCGGCATTCGCCCCGTGCAGGAGGCGTTGCTCGCCGGTCAGGCGCTGGAGCGCGTGTTCGTGCAGCGCGAGCTGAAATCGCCGCTCGGCGCCGATGTGCTCGAAGCCGCCAAGCGGATGCACGTGCCGGTGCAGGAAGTGCCGATTGAGAAGCTCAACGCCCTCACGCGCAAAAACCACCAAGGCGTGGTGGCGCTACTGGCGGTTATCGATTACGCGCCGCTCGATGAGGTGATTACGAAAGCTTTTGAGGAAGGCCGCACCCCGCTCGTCGTCGTCCTCGACCGCGTGACCGATGTGCGCAACTTCGGCTCCATCGCCCGCTCCGCCGAAGTCCTCGGCGCGGATGCGCTGCTGATTCCGACGCGCGGCGGTGCCCAAATCAACGGCGATGCCGTGAAAACCTCAGCCGGAGCGCTCAGCCGCCTGCCGGTCTGCCGCGAGCCGAACCTGAAAGACGCCCTGCGCTACCTCTCCGAAGCGGGCCTGCGCATTGTGGCTTGTACCGAAAAAGCCGCCGCCACCCTCGGCCACGCCGACGCGCCGGACCTTTCCGGTCCCATCGCCATCATCCTCGGCTCCGAGGAAGACGGTATCTCACCGGAATACCTGCGAATGGCGGACGCGGAAGTGAAAATCCCCGTACTTGGTCAAATCGGCTCACTCAATGTGGGCGTAGCGGCTGGCGTTGCGCTGTACGAAGTGCAGCGGCAGAGAGGGTAATTAATAATTAGTAATTAATAATTAAGAATTGGCCTTTGGGCTGATTTTCTTTGATGCTGACGCGCGTTTGGTTCGATTTGAGGTCGAGCTGAACGCGCGTCAGCATTTTGGCTTTTTCCCAGCTCAATTAAACAACAACTTCGCGTAGAAGCTCGGCTGCCGTAACCGCTGCCGGAGGTTCAGGTCGTTGAACATCGACGAAATCAGCTCGGCGAGGGCGGGGTTGCGGTTGGCGCGGCGCACCACGGCGTCGAAGAGGCGCGGGAAGGCGAGGAGCTGCTGGAGGCGTCGCGAAACGCGCAGCTCCGGGCCGAGGCGGCGGTACACGGCGGCATCGTAGCCTTTGAGCTGGGCGGCGGAAAAATCATTGACGGCAATGGCGCGCTCGGCCCAATCGGCCGCGTGGCGCCCGGCAATGAGCGCATTGGAAATGCCCTCGCCGCTGAATGGGTCGATGAGCGAGCCAGCGTCGCCGACTAGTAGGAAATTGGCGCCGGAAAGCGGGCGCATCTGCGAGCCGAGCGGCAGGCCGAACCCTTGCACCGGGCCTTCGAGCGTGGCGCTTGCAAAGCGTTCGCGCAAAGCGGGGGATTCTTGAATAATCTCGGTCAGACGCTGCTTGAGGTTGACTTTTTTCTTGCTCACGGCGCTCGTCAGCATCCCGACGCCCACGTTCGCGCTACCGTTGGGGAGGGGGAAAATCCAGAGGTAGCCGGGTAGAAAATCGCGCAGGAAATGCAGCTCGATGAAATTATCGGGGTCGAGGCCGCGCACGTTGTGGTAATACGCCCGCAGCCCGGCGCAATGGTGCTCGGGTTGCAGCGTGTGTCCGCCGACCTGCCGCCCAAAGCGGCTCTGCGCGCCATCGGCGGCAATGACGAGGCGGGCGCGGGTGAGCGGCGTCTGGGCTTTGTCGAACAACGTCCAGGAGCCGTCGGGGTGGCGGGTCCACGAGGCGATGTCGGTGTTTTCGCGAAGCTGAACCAGCGGCTGCTGGCGGACTTGTCGGACTAGAAAATCGTCGAAATCCAGGCGGCGCATCAGGTGGCCGGGCGCGAAATCACGGTCTTTGTCGAAATGCGGCGTGAACGGCACCCGCAGCGCCTCGCCGCCCGGCGCAATGAATGAGATGCCCCACGACGGCACTTGCTGCGCCTCTTCGCGCAGGAGGGCGGGCAGCTCGTCGGTGCCGCCCGAAAGGCGCCGCAGCTCACTGATGACTTTGCCGCTCAGGGCGTCGCCGCACACTTTATCCCTTGGAAAGCTCGCCTTATCAAACAGCACCGAGCCGATACCGGCCTTCGCCAGATGTAGGGCGGTGGCGGCGCCACCCGGCCCGGCGCCGATGATGGCGATATCGGTCAGCGGCAGGTCGGCGGGGGCGGTGGTAGGGGAGGAGGCGGTGGTAATCGACATCAGGATGGCAAAGTAACGGCTTAACCCCAGTGCCGTCTCGCTAGAGCGTGTTACGCACTCTTGAGCGAAATTTGATGCAGCGAGTTCGAAGTAGCTATTCGAGCGAATTCTGGACGAGGGACAGGCGTTTGTGTTATCCTGCTCTACCTGATTTCGAAAAGACCATACCAATCTAAAATGAACCACTTTAGAGCAAAGCTATTTCACGCGCTTTGCGCTTTGTTCGACAATGTCTCCCTCGATTCATACTCTTCTGATAAGGCGATTGCCATAGCCGATGCTCTGGATGCTCTGATTGCAATCAATCTGCTCGATTTTTTCTGGATGACAGTATTTAAGGAAAAATTTGACGGTACTTTTCAAATAGTCATTGCTTGTCTTGTTGTCGGCGTATTTAACTACTTATTTTACTCGAAAATCGACAAAGCTACCCGTGTTGGTGCTTCCGACTACCAGGTGCTTGGAATTTATGTGTTGGCGGCTGTGACCTCGGCTATCTTCTATATTAAGCGTGGCCTGAGCTAAATACGTGCTTCGTCAGCCGTAGCTAGCTCGTGTTATGCACTGCTGATAGAACACCGGCTCTGGCGGCAGGCCATTGGGCAGGTACCGCCACGCCTAGCCAGTGCGCGCAAATTGAGGTAAAGCGCTACAAAAGCCTGTTTCTCGTCCAACACATCGCTCGGATAGCCACTTCGAGCTTGCATCAGCAAACAAACTCTTCCTTTTTGTATCCATCGAACCAACTCTCGCGTAAGAGAAGGCCATACTGCCGCACACGGTTCGCGGGGCGTTACAGGGAGCGGATTCTTTTGAGAATCGACCCAAAATAAAAGCCGCCGAATACGCGCAGTACGCTGAATACCTTTTCCTTCCTCTCTTTGACCTTCCTTCCAATGAAAGCGTTTTTCCTCTCCGCATTTCTTTTCCTGACCACCAGCACGTCGCTGTTTGCCGCTGGTGGTGGTGGTGACGACCTCGCCGCCGTCAAGCTCACGCCAGCCGATTACCGGCGCGAAGTGAAAGCCTGTGACAAGCTGCTGGAGCGCAACCCACGCAACGGCCAAGCTTTCCGCCGCCGCGCCGACGCTGAAGTCAAGCTGAAAGACTTCAAAGAAGCTATCGCCGATTACACGAAAGCCGTGCAGCTCAAAGCCGTCGATGCCGACGTGTTTTATAACCGCGGAATGGCGTTTATTCAGACCAAGAATTACAAGCGCGCCATCCTCGACTTTAATCAGGCGCTCAAGCTGCGGCCCGATGATGCCGGTGCGCTTTATGCGCGTGGCGTGGCACGGGTGATGAATTTCGAATACAAAACGGCCATCATCGATTTCAATAAAGCGTTGATTTTCGATGAGAAAATGGCCGATGCTTACGAGTACCGCGGCATCGCCTACGCCAGCCTCGACCAGCACGAAGAAGCCTGCCGCGACCTCACCCGCGCTGTGGAGCTGAACCCGACCGCTGCCAAAAGCCAGCGCCAGTATTGCAAATCCTGCAAGGATTGCGACGACGTAGCGACCGCCAAATAGCTTGTTCAGCTCGGTTTCCCCCAGCTTTCGCGCACTCGCTGACGGTAACCCCTGCTGCTGCTGACTACCCTATCGGCCGACCTGCTCCCACGCAGGTCGGCCGTTTTTTGTGGGACTGACTTACATAATGCCGCCCCAAAACCCGGAACGCGTACCTTCGCAAGCATTATGACGAACTCGCTCATCGGGAAAGTCGCCCTTGTAACGGGCGCATCCAAAGGCATCGGACGGGCCATTGCCCAACATTTCGCCCGGCAGGGCGCGCAAGTGGCGTTCACGTACCTCAGCTCGGTGGAGCAAGGGCAGGCGCTCGAAAAAGAGCTGACCGACCTCGGCACCACCGCCAAAGGCTACCGGTCCGACGCCGCCGACTTCGCGCAAGCCGAACAGCTCATCGACGACGTGGTGAAGGATTTTGGGCGCCTCGATATCGTGGTGAACAACGCCGGCATCACCCGCGACGGCCTGCTGATGCGGATGACCGAGCAAAATTGGGACGACGTGCAGCGCGTGAACCTCAAATCGGTGTTCAACGTGACGAAGGCCGCTACCAAGCCGATGATGCGCGCCAAATCGGGCTCTATCATCAACATCACGTCGGTGGTGGGCATCAAGGGGAACGCCGGGCAAGCCAACTACGCCGCGTCGAAGGCGGGCATTATTGGTTTCACGAAATCGGTGGCGTTGGAATTAGGCTCGCGTAACATCCGTTGCAACGCGGTGGCGCCGGGCTTCATCGAAACCGAGATGACCGGCGTTCTCGATGAGAAACAGGTGCAGAGCTGGCGCGATGCGATTCCGCTGCGGCGCGGCGGCAAGGCCGAAGAAGTGGCGAAAGCGGTGGCGTTTCTGGCGTCCGACGATTCGAGCTACATCAGCGGTCAGGTGCTGCAAGTCGACGGCGGGATGCTGACGTAAGTCGCCCCAATTTCGGCAATCTGCACGTTGCGCGGAAGGGCTGACGCTCGTCCGCGCTGCGCGCTTGCAACCGCAGCGCACCTGTGGTCGCTCTTTACACGAAATTACCCTGCACGGGCGGGCACAAGGCCCACCCATCCGATGAACTCGCTCAACTTTTCGCTTTCTGCTCACCCGCTATGGATTGTCGCTTGCCTGCTGGCGGGCGCGGCCTACGCGTGGCTGCTCTACACTAAAGACGCTCCGTGGTCGCGCGGGTGGAACCTGACGCTGGCGGCCATTCGGGCGTTTGTGGTGGCGTTCGTGGCGTTTCTGCTTTTGGGGCCGGTGCTGCGCTACGTGCAGACGCAGCCCGAAGCGCCCACCGTGGTGCTCGCCGTGGATGATTCGCAATCGGTCGGGCTTTATACTGAAGCCGGGCTGCTCACGAAGCTGAAAACCGGCCTCGCGGCGATGACCGACCGTTTGCGCACCGCCGGTTACCGCGTGGAAATCCGGACGCTCGGCGCGAACGACCGGCGACAGCCGTCGCTCGACTCGCTCCGATTCCGGCGCCCGGCGACGGATCTGGACAAGCTGCTCAGCGGGATTCGGTCGGATTACGAGAACCGCAACCTCGCCGCGACGGTCCTCGTGTCCGACGGCATCGCTAACCAAGGGCGCTCGCCGGTGTATGATGAGCTGCCGTTCACGGTTCACGCCGTGGCCGTGGGCGATACGGTGCCGAAGCGCGATGTGGCACTTTCGGCCCTCGAATACAACAAAGTAGCGTTCAGCGGCGACCGGTTTCCAGTGGTCGCAGAAGTGCGGAACGACGGTTTCCGGACCGGCGCCGCTACCGTGGTGCTTCGCGAAGCCGGGCGAGAGCTGGGGCGCCAATCCATCGCCCTCGACGCCGCGAAAATCACGCAGGATGTCACGTTTCAGGTGTTGGCGCCCGCTCCCGGCAAGCGTCGCTACACCGTGACGGTGGAGCCGGTGACGGGCGAGTTCACGCGGCTCAACAACCAGCGCGACGCTTATGTGGACGTGGTGAAGGGGCGGCTGAAGATTCTCGTCGCCGCCGCCGGGCCGCACCCCGATGTGAATGCGCTGCGGGCGGCGCTCGCCACCAATCCTAACTTCCAGACCGAGCTGTATCTGCCGGGCGTAAAACCCCTCAAAGCTGATGATTACGACGCCGTCGTGCTCCACGAGCTGCCCGCCGCGAGTGGGGTAGGGGCGGATGTGCTCGATTTGGTCCGCCGCCGCCGCCTGCCGGTTTTCTACATTCTGGGCGCTCAAACCGATTTTTCGGCCTTCAATCAGCTCGGCGCGGGCCTCACGGTGAATCCGCGCGGCCAACAATCCGACGAGGTGACGGCCGCCGCCAATACCGGTTTCCGCCGCTTTGAGCTGACCACGGAGCTAGCCGAGCGCGTCCGCAATTACCCGCCCGCGCTGGTGCCGTTCGCCGATTTCCGTACTTCTCCGGCCGCCGACGTGCTGCTGTGGCAGCAAGTGGGGCGCGTGCCCACCACCAAGCCGCTGCTGCTGATGCAGACCCGTAGCGGCACCCGCAGCGCCGTATTGGCGGGCGAGGGCACGTGGCAGTGGCGCCTGACCGAAGCCGCCGCCCACGACAATCAGCCCGAGGCGTTCGACCGCGTCATCAACGGCGTGGTGGGGCTGCTGACGGCCGCCGACAACAAGAAAAAACTCCGCGTCTTCCCCCGTCGCGATGAGCTGACGACGTCCGATGAAGTGGTTTTCAGGGTAGAAGCTTACAATGCGCTGTACGAGCGCGTCTACGGCCAAAGCGTCACCGTGACGCTCACCGATGAGAAGAACCGGCCGCGCACGTTCTCCTTCGTCAATGCCGAAGGAAGCGCTGGGCTGGCCGTCGGCTCGCTGCCCGCCGGGCTGTATCGGTACACGGCTCGCGCCACCGTAGAAGGCCGTGCTGAGCAGGATGCTGGCGAATTACTGATTCGGGAGCTTCAGCTCGAAGCCCTCACGGCGCGCGCCGACCATAATCTGCTCAACCAGCTCGCCACGCGCTCCGGCGGCAAGCTTTTCTTCCCGTCGCAGCTCGACGCGCTCGAAAAAACCCTCGCCGCCGCCCGCTTCCCGGCCGTTCTGCACGAAAGTGAAGAGCTACGCGACTTGATTAACCTCCGCTGGCTGTTCTTCGCTCTCCTCACCCTCCTCACGCTGGAATGGACGGCGCGGAAGTATTTGGGCGGGTATTGATTGATTCGATTTGCGGCTGAGCGCGTGTGGGTTGGGTTCGCATGGCGTTACGCGGCCGATTGGGGTGGGGAACGCGGCTGAGGAACGCGGTTACGGCACATCCTTACATCTCCCACATCCTTCAAATCTCCCCATCACCCATGTCAACCCTCCTCCTCAACAAGCCTTTTGAAGTCCTGACGCAGTTTACGGATGAGAACGGCCGGGTTACGCTGAAGGATTTCGTGCCCGTACCGGACGTATACCCCGTCGGGCGGCTTGATTTTGATTCGGAAGGGTTGGTGCTGCTGACTTCTGATGCGCACCTCCAGCATCGGCTGAGCAATCCGCGCTTTAAGGTGCCGAAAACGTATTGGGCGCAGGTGGAAGGTACCCCGACTTCGGAAGCGCTCGAACTGCTCCGCGTCGGCGGGATGGTGCTCAAGAGGGGGCCGTTGGCGCCAGCCGGTGCCGATATCCTGCCCGCTGAGCCGCCCGCGCTGTGGCCGCGCACCCCACCGATTCGGTACCGCGCCACCATCCCCACGGCGTGGCTCGAAATCATCCTCACCGAAGGCCAAAACCGGCAAGTCCGGCGGATGACGGCGGCCGTCGGCTTGCCGACCCTGCGCCTCATTCGCGCCGCCATCGGCCCGCTGACGCTCGGCGGGTTGCGGCCGGGTGAATGGCGCACGCTTTCCGCTTCCGAAGAACAAATGCTCCACAACTTGGCCGATGGCCGCACAATTGCCCCACCCGCCAAGCAACGCCGCAGAGGCGGCCGTTATCTTTGACCCCGTGATGCCACAGCACCCCTCCTCAAGCACGCTTCCGAGCGCCTTCCGGCGCCTCCTGCCCGCCGTTTTGCTGGCGCCGTTCGCCCTCGGGTTGGCGGCCTGTGAAACCGACCTCGACCCGAACGACGCCTACCGCGAAACGACTGTCATTTACGCCATCCTCGACCCCGGTCAGACGCGTCAGATTGTCCGCATCAACAAGGCGTTCCTCAACACCGGCTCCGATGCGCGGGTAATCGCCGCCACCAAGCCCGATTCCATCAACTTCCCGGAAGGCGTCATCGACGCCCGCTTACAGGCGTTGAATCGCGATTCGACGGTCGCCAACGAGTACATCTTGGAGCGCGTGGTGAGCACCACCAAGCCCCCCGGCACCTTCAGCAACGAGCGCCAAGTGGTGTATCAGACCCCTGACGCCTTCCCCGGCATCGATACGGCCCGGATTTACCGCGTAGTGGCGCGCAACACCCGAACAGGCACCGTGGCGCAGGGCGCAACGCGTATTCCGGTGCCGTTTGATAGGACGAATCCTAACCGATCAGGCGTCCTCTACATCACCCGTGCCGGTACCAGATCCCTCACCCCTTTCACCCAAGCGGATACCAACATCACCTTCAACCCGCTTGCTAAAACGTTTTTAAATTTCAATGCGCAAAGCCGAGCGGGTATTTATATGGCCGAGATGGACTTTCATTACAATGAAACCATCAATGGCGTGACCACCGCCAAGACCAAAACCTGGCTATTGCGCGAGAACCTCATCTTCCGCACAGCGGAAGAAAGTGGCGTCGAGATTAACGTCGATCAACCCGAAAGATCCTTCTTCGACCAGTTCCTGCGCGCTAACATCGATGTCTCGCAAGATCCGGCTGATACGGAGCGTACCTTACGTGAACCAGCATTCACTTTCCGCGTAATCGCTGGCTCGAAGCAGTGGGCCGACTATCAGGAAATCACCGGCTCTTCGTCGGCGCTCACCCAAACAACCCCCGAATTCACCAACGTAAGCGGTGGTAAAGGCTTGGTGACGGGGCGCGTGCAGCATAGCGTCAGCCAAAAATTGCCCATTGTTTACAACACGCCAGCGGAACAAGCAACAAAAACAGCCATTAAAGCTGCATTCAAGGAATACAAGTTTAACGTGCTGCTCTGACAGTTTGTCACCACCGGGGTCTCTGGCACCGGCCTTGTAATCCGGGCGGCGCGGCCCGCTTCCCACGACCAGTGAAGGCGCGGGAGGCGGGCCGCGACTTTTTTCTCACCAGATTCCTAAAACCTAGCAACCCCTCGCAATGGGCAAAATCATCGGGATTGACCTGGGCACCACCAACTCGTGTGTGGCCGTTATGGAAGGCAACGAGCCGGTCGTGATTCCTAACTCCGAAGGTCGCCGTACCACGCCGTCCATCGTAGCCTTCCTCGACAATGGCAATGGCGAGCGCAAAGTCGGTGACCCGGCGAAGCGGCAGGCCATTACCAACCCCAAAAACACGATCGCTTCGATTAAGCGCTTCATGGGGCGTTCTTTCTCGGAAGTGACCGAAGAGGGCAAGCACGTCGCGTATCAGCTTTCCCCCGGCCCGAACAACACGGTGTCGGTGAAAATCGGCGACCGCACCTACACGCCGCAGGAAATCTCGGCGATGGTGCTCCAGAAAATGAAGCAAACGGCGGAGGATTACCTTGGCCAAACCGTCACGGAAGCCGTCATCACGGTGCCCGCATACTTCAACGACGCGCAGCGCCAAGCCACGAAAGAGGCCGGCGCGATTGCCGGGCTTGAGGTGAAGCGGATCATCAACGAGCCGACCGCTGCCGCCCTCGCTTACGGCCTCGATAAAGACCACACCGACCACAAGATCGCCGTGTACGACCTCGGCGGTGGCACGTTCGATATCTCGATTCTGGAGCTTTCGGAAGGCGTTTTCGAAGTGCTCAGCACCAACGGCGACACCCACCTCGGCGGCGACGACTTCGACCAGGTCATCATCAACTTCCTCGCCGACCAGTTCAAGTCGGAGAACGAAGGCCTCGACCTGCGCAACGACCCAATGGCTCTCCAGCGCCTCAAGGAAGCCGCTGAGAAAGCCAAAGTGGAGCTTTCGTCTTCGTCGGAAACCGAAATCAATCTCCCTTACATCACCGCTACGGCCTCGGGGCCGAAGCACTTGGTGGTGAAGCTGAGCCGCGCCAAGTTCGAGCAGCTCGCCGATACGCTGATTCGCCGCTCGATGGAGCCGGTGAAAAAGGCGCTCAGCGATGCGGGCCTGAAAGTGACCGATATCAACGAGGTGATCCTCGTGGGTGGCTCGACCCGGATTCCGCGGATTCAGGAAGAAGTTGAGAAGTTCTTCGGGAAGAAGCCTTCGAAAGGCGTGAACCCGGATGAAGTGGTGGCCGTGGGAGCTGCCATTCAGGGCGGCGTGCTGACGGGCGAAGTGAAGGACGTACTCCTGCTCGACGTCACCCCGCTGAGCCTCGGTATCGAGACGATGGGCGGCGTGATGACGAAGCTCATCGAGTCGAACACGACGATTCCGACCAAGAAATCGGAGACCTTCTCCACCGCCTCCGACAACCAGCCGAGCGTCGAAATCCACGTTCTGCAAGGCGAGCGGGCGATGGCGAATCAGAACCGCACCATCGGTAAGTTCCACCTCGCCGACATCCCGCCCGCACCGCGCGGTGTGCCGCAAATCGAGGTTATTTTCGACATCGACGCCAACGGCATCCTCCACGTAACCGCGAAGGATAAAGCGACCGGCAAAGAGCAGAAAATCCGCATCGAAGCTTCGTCGGGCCTTTCCGACGCCGATATCGAGCGGATGAAGAACGAGGCGAAGGCCAACGAAGCATCGGATAAAGTCGAGCGCGAGAAGATCGAAAAGATCAACCAAGCCGACTCGATGATCTTCCAGACCGAAAAGCAGCTCACCGAATTCGGCGATAAGCTCTCGGAAGGCAACAAATCGGCGATCACGTCGGCCCTCGAAACCCTCAAATCGGCCCACGCCAGCAAAGACGTGACCGCCATTGACACCGCGATGGCCGCCATCAACGCCGCGTGGCAAACCGCCTCGCAGGAGATGTACGCAGCCGGTGGCGCCCAACCCGGCGCCGAAGGTGGCCCCGATATGGGCGGTCAGCCCGGCGGCGGCCAGCCAAATCCCGGCCCCGGCGCCGACGGCGTAACCGACGTCGATTACGAAGAAGTCAAGTAGATCGCTGATTTAGCTGATCCGGTGATTTCGCTGATTTAGAGAGCTTCCCTTCGGTAACCCGGCTCGCTGCGCTTGCGGTGGGCCGGGTTACCGTTTTTATAGGCTATAGGGGCGTGCGCGTGGCCAGCTCTGTCTCAGAGATGGCGTCAAAGGGCGAATCAACACCGTCTCTGGGACAGAGCCGGCTACAGGTGGCGGCTGCCATCTGCTTGTAGGCTACGCCCCGCCCGTACCTTTGCCTGACCAATTCAACTTCGACCCAACGAATGGCTTCGACTTCTTTTGATGTACTGGTAATCGGCACCGGACCGGGCGGTTACGTGGCGGCAATTCGGGCTTCGCAGCTCGGCCTGAAAGTGGGCGTCGTGGAGCGCGAGTCGCTCGGCGGCATTTGCCTCAACTGGGGCTGTATCCCCACGAAAGCGCTGCTGAAAAGCGCGCAAGTGTTCGATTACCTCAAGCACCCGCAGGAATACGGCCTCTCGGCCGATAACGTCGGCTACGACTTCGGCGCCGTCGTGAAACGGTCGCGCGGGGTGGCCGAGGGTATGAGCAAGGGCGTGACCTTCCTCATGAAAAAGAATAAGATCGAGGTAATTATGGGCACAGCGAAGCTGAAATCAGGCTCCGAAGTGACCGTCACCGCCGCCGACGGCACCGCGTCGGTCATCACGGCGAAGCACATCATCCTCGCGACCGGCGCCCGCGCCCGCGAGCTGCCGAACCTGCCGATTGACGGCAAGAAGATCGTCGGCTACCGGCAGGCGATGGTGCTGCCGCAGCAGCCGAAGAAAATGGTGGTAGTAGGCTCGGGCGCTATCGGCGTCGAGTTCGCGTACTTCTACGCCACGATGGGCACGGAGGTGACCATCGTCGAGTACCTGCCGCGCATCGTGCCGGTGGAAGACGAAGAAGTCTCGAAACAGCTCGAAAAGTCGTTCAAGAAAGCGGGGATCAACATCCTCACGAACGCTTCCGTGGAGCGCGTCGACACGACGAGCGGCGCCGGTTGCATCGCCTTCGTGAAGACGGCGAAGGGCGAGCAGCAGATCGAGTGCGACGTGGTGCTGTCGGCGGTCGGGATTCAGCCGAACCTCGAAAACCTCGGCCTCGAAGAAGTAGGCGTGAAGGTGGAGAAAGGCCGCGTGACGGTCGATGAGATGTACCGCACGTCGGTGCCGGGCATTTACGCCATCGGTGATATCGTGCCGGGTCCGGCGCTCGCGCACGTCGCGTCGGCGGAAGGCATTATTTGCGTCGAAAACATCGCTGGGCAGCATCCGCACGCCCTCAACTACGGCAACATCCCCGGCTGCACGTACTGCTCGCCGGAGATCGCGTCGGTCGGGCTGACCGAAGCGCAGGCGAAGGAGCAGGGCTACGACGTCAAGATCGGCCGGTTTCCGTTCTCGGCATCGGGCAAAGCCTCGGCCGGGGGTGTGAAAGACGGTTTCGTAAAAGTCATCTTCGACGCCAAATACGGCGAATGGCTCGGCGCGCACATGATCGGCGCGAACGTGACGGAGATGATCGCGGAAGTAGTAGTAGCCCGCAATCTGGAAACGACCGGCCACGAGATCATAAAGTCCGTCCACCCGCACCCCACGATGAGCGAGGCAATTATGGAAGCCGCCGCTGCCGCCTACGGCGAGGTTATTCACCTGTAGGAAATAATCCGCAGGGAATATCGATAGAGAGTATCGATAGAGAATCTGCGGAAAATGCATTAAAAAAGCCCCCGTGCCAGTTGGTACGGGGGCTTTTTTAATGATTTGAATCGAAGGAAATCCTCACCCTCTTTGGCGCGGGCGGGCACAAGGCCCGCCCCTACGAAAATCAGGGTAGGCGGTAAAGAGCTATGACTTCCGAATCTCTTCCTTCAAATGCTCGATCAGCTCCACGAATTCCGGTTTGGCCTGAATGCCGTGCTGCCACGCCAAGCCCATAGCGGCAAGGTTATAATGGTGCTTTTCGGTGACGGTGGCGCCGGGGATGCACTGTCCGGCCGCGTCGCGCTCAGGGCCGAGGAGCCAGAGCGTATCCGACATGGCGGTGGTGGTGGCCAAGTCGTGCGACACGATCACGACCGTGTTCAGCTCATCGAGGTTCGCCACTTCGAGGATAATCTTCTTCACCTCATCGACCATCGCGATATCAAGCCCCGAAAAAGGCTCATCGAGAATAATCAGGTGTTCCGAGCACAGCAGTTGCTGGGCGATGGCCGCGCGTTGCCGCTGACCGCCCGAAAGCTGCGCGGGGAACTTGCGCCGGTGCTGCGCCAGATCAAACCGCGAAAGCAGGTCTTCCACCCGCGCCAACGCATCCGCCGGGGCGTGCTTGCGGGTGGCCGCCACGAGCAGGTTGTCGAGGAGGGTACGGTGGTTGAAGAGCGGGTAGCGCTGCTGCACGAACCCCACATCGCCGGGGCATACCGGCCGCAGCGGATTGGCCACGCGCACCGTGCCGGTGGTAGGAGGGAGGAGGCCCGCACTGATGCGGCACAGCACCGATTTGCCAATTCCGGACCGCCCGTAAAATCCAATCACTTGCCCTTGGCTCAGGCCGGGCCGCACCACGTTTAGGACATCAAGGTTGATATCGCGCAGAATGACCTCGCCGCCGAACGCCATCGAGATGCCGGTCAGCGATAAAACGGAGTCGTGGTACGAATGATCGGCCATAGCGCGGAGCATCTGTAGTCGTAGGGAGAAGCGAGGGGAGAGGAGCGCTTACTTGGCCGAAGTCAGGCTGGAGTACGGGAAGAACAGGCGCCGCAGGAACATGAACAGGTAATCCTGCAAGGCGCCGGTGGCGAGGATGATGAGCTGAATCGCCACGACCCCCGCCAAGTGCAGGTACCGGTTCTGCTTGTAAAGCAGCAGCCCAATGCCGCCCTCGGACTGGTAAAGCGTCTCGACGAGCGTAATCATCGTCCAGATAATGGCGAAATTCTGGCGCACCACTTCCAGCATCTCATCGAGCTTGCCGAGCACGACGACCTCAAAAAAGCTCCGCCACTCGCTCATTCCCAGCGTGCGGGCGTGGTCCATCTCTTCCTGCGTGGTGGTCAGGATAACGCTCGTCATGCCCGTCACCAAGTACACCGTAGCGCCGAAAACCAGCACCGACAGCTTCACTTGATGCCCCGAGCTGAGCATTAGGGCCATAAAAAACGTCAGGCCGGTCAGCGTGAGGTAGCGCATCTTGGTCGCGGCGTACGCCAGCGGCCGGAAGAACGGCAGCGCCGTGAGGTACGAGATAATCAGTGCCAGCACCGTGGCGATGCCGAGGGCACCGAGGGCGGTCGTCAGGCTCGCCCAAAGCTCCTGAATCAGCCCCTGCGTGGTGACCAAATCCTTAAACGCGTGCAGCACTTCGCCGAGCGTCGGGAAGAGCTGGAGCGGGTAAAAGAGCCACAGAAGGAGTAAAACCAGCACCTGCGCCCCCACCATCGTGAGGTAGATGGAGGGGCGCGGCTTGGCATTCGGCACGAACAGCTGCTTGATCATAGCACGGCCCGAAAAGGCGACGGGAAGAGGTAGAATGCCGGATTAGTTACCGAGCACAATCTCGACGCGGCGGTTTTTAGCCTTTCCGGCGACCGTTGCGTTGCTCGCAATCGGCTCGGTGGGGCCGTGGGCGTACACTTGAATCCGGCCTTCGGGGAAGGCGCTGCTGCTTTTGCGCTCCAGCCACTGGCGTACGGCCATTGCCCGGTCTTCGGAAAGCTGCTGATTGGCTTGCGGGTCGCCGGTGTTGTCGGTGTGACCGTGGACGGCCACTTTGAGGTTACCCGCCACCACCAAGTCATCGAAAAGCTGGTCCAGCTCGCGCTCGGCGGCTGGCGAGAAGGTGCTTTGCGCCGTATTGAATTCGATATTCCAGGCGCGCTTGCTCACGCTGCGGCGGATCTCATCACCGGCGGCGAATTTCTGGGTTTCGGCCGGGGCCACGGTTTTGCCCTTGAACCGCGCTTGCATATTGCGCAGCGGAGTAAGGTCGAGCATCTGGTCGAGGGGGACGTACGTCGGCAGCTCTTTCGGGTACAAGCGGCTCTGCACATCGCCGAAGGCCTTATAAACCGATGCGTAAATGTTCGTGCCGCCTTCGTTGAGGCCGAACAGGTTCAGGTTATCGCTGAAGTTGAAGACCTTGCTGCCGCCCAGCTCCACCACGTCGCCGTTGCGGTCGGCTTCCGCGACGCCCTTGTAGTACCGTAGCCAGTACGCGCCGTTCTTGTCCTTGTCGCCGTACACGTCGGCCGAGATATCGGCGGCGTGCGCCAGCGCTTCCGGGTGCGATTTCACTTGGTCGCCCGCCACGGCGTGCGCCAGCATCAGGCCTTCCACTTCTTTCGGGTGGGCGTCGTACCAGCGCTTGGTCGTGACCATAATATTCGGCATCTGGTTCGAGTATTCTTTCGTCGAAACGATGCTCACCAGACCGCCTTTTTGCTTCGCGATATTCACGTCGCCGGGCGTCCAGGTAGCCACGGCATCGGCCACGACGTCTACTTTGACGCCGGTATTCTTGCCGTCCACGATTTTATCACGGCTTTCGGGCTTGCCCAAAATGTATTTCTCTGCTGCCACCAGGAAGTCGCTCGCCGCCATGAAGTTCACGGCTTGCGGGTCGTAGGTGGTTTCGTCGGGGTTCACTTTCAGGCCGTTATCAGCGCACCATTTCAGGGCGATGTTTTGGTCGCCGTCGCGCAGGTAGCAGGCCACGGTTTTGCCGAGGGCGAGCTTCGGGTTGTCGAGCCATTCTTTCGGCCCCATCAATTTGTCTTCGCCGAACGACTTCCCGACGCTGTACGGAATAATCTGGAGCTGCGTGCCGGTTTTCTTGAGCTGCTCCTGCACCGCCGAGAAGCCCGGCAGGCCGTCGCCCATGATGCTCACGATCAGGCCCGGAGTTTCGGGGTTGGTCGCAAGGTCAGAGGCATTTTTCACCAGATCGGCCTGCATCTTACTCACGTCGTCCTGCCGCACGATCTGCATATCGATGCCGTTGGCGGCCATCGCCGAGCCGGTCGTGGTGCGCGGCCCGCCGTTGGCGAGCATCCCTGCCATCTGCGAGTTCCAAGCCATAATCTCCCACACGATAGGCGTGCCCTTTTCGGCGGGTGTGGTGCTCGGCAGGTCCGCCAGCGGCACCACCGTATTGACGCCGTTACTGCCGGAAGTGGTCGGCAGCTCAATCGAGTTGAGCAGCACCGATTCCTTCGCCGCCGGTTTGAACAGCAGATTGCTCGATGTGAGCTTATTGATGCCAAAATACAGCGCCACGAGGACGATGATGGCAATAAAGATTTTACCGCGAGTGGTCATTGAAAAGAGGGGATTTTTTTAGGACGAAAGGGCCGCAAGGGCTTCGCCACGCTCCGAAAAGCTGGCTTAGTCGGCGCAGCCCGGTAAAGTAGAGTCTCCGGGCCGGGCTGGTCGGCTAATCCAGTAGCTTGCCGTAAGCGTCGTCGGTGGCTTTGGCAGCCCCGGCGCCGGTCGCGGGGAAGCGCACGGGCGCTTCATTATCCATAATGGCGCTGAATTCGCCTTTTTGGTATTTATCGAGCAGGCGTTGGCCTTTCTCGCTCATCACCCCATTCTGAATATCCATCTCCTTGACGAACTCCTGCGAGTATCGCATCGCCTGCTTGATCTGGCCGAGCTGCTGCGCCATATCCTGCGCGACGCGGTCGGTGGCGAGGTCGAAGAAGTACTTTTTATCCGGATCGCCGCGCAGGATATTCATCGCCGCGCGCATCCCCGACGAGGTGCGCTTCACCAACTCATACTCATCCTTGAGGAGGTTGACTTTGAACTTGGAATTATCGATTTGCCGGAGCGCGGCTTTCAGAATCTGCCGCATCACCACGCTCACGTTGGCGGTGGTGGTCGCCATCGGCATCAGGCGGCGATTATAATCTTCGAGCTGCGCGGCGCGGGAGGCGTAGGATTCGGCGCTGTCTTTCTCGCCCTGCCGTTGGGCGGCATCCGCCAGCGACAGATATTCCTGCATCTGCGTACGGTTGGCGTCGAGCTTGCGCTTAACCAGCTCGTTGGCCCCTTCGATGTGGCCAACTTCCTGCTCCATATTACGCGCCTCTTTTTCGGTGTTACGGATATAATCTTCCATAATGCCGATGGGGTCGATATTAACGAAGATGCCCGCCGCCAACCGGAAAACCCGCTGCCCCACGTACCACAGCCCCGTTTGGATCCGCTTGTTCGTGGCCAATAAAAACAGCACGAACAACGTCCCGAGGCCAATCCCGAGCTTGACGGTATCGAAGACGATATCGACCAAAAACGGCACAATCAGCCCCCAGTAGTAAACCCCCATTCCGGCCAGGAGGCCTACGAAAGCCCAAGCGGCTACTTTTTCAGGTTTCTGCCACGACGGTAAGCCATCGGACGGGGAGGGCGGCCCTAGTAAGGGAGTGTTCATGGTGCAATAATGGGGGGCGGGAACGGAATTACTTCGCGGCGGTGCCGCCGCTCAGGAAAGTAATGGCAGCTTTGTGGTGCGCCTGAATCTCGGTCAGCGCCGCCGAGTTAGCCAGCTCATAAGAAGCCAGCGCCGCCTGCGTCTTCTGCCGCTCTTCACCAAGCTGTTGTTGGGTTTGCAGCAGCTGCTGCTGCTTGCTCTGGAGCTGCCGGGCCAGCTCGGCCAGCTCGGCGGTCAGTTTTTTCTCCTGATTGAGGAGCTGCGCCACTGCGCCGGGCGTCGCGCCCGCCACGGTTACTTCGCCCATCTTCTCGCGGTGGCGGGTGAGGACTTTTTCGCGGTCCGTCGTCAGGGCCAGCTCAAACTGCTTCGCCGACGTCAGGAGCTGCACCACGGTGGTGCCGTTGACGGCCGAGAAGGCGTTGAAAGCCGTCTGGTACAGCAGCGGGCCCGACATTCCGGCCGCCGCCATGCTCTTCACCATTTTCACGTAGGCGCTGAAATCCTTGCTATCGCCCGCCAACAGGCCGGCGATGTGGTCGAGGTGGCGTTGCTCGGCCTGCGTCACTACGGGCGCGGTGAACGGAGCTTGGGCAGGCGCCGGGGCGCCGGGAGCGGCCGTCGGAATCGGAACAGCGGGCTGCGGTTGCGGCTTGTCGCCGTCTTCCGGCTCCAGAAAAAAGTCCTTTGCGGCGTGGGTAAGCTTGTCAAAAATTTCCATTTCCCAAGATGATAGAATGTCGTGCGTGAGTCAGTTAAACCTGCCCGAAGCCCCCTCGCGCTGATGCGGTGATAGTCAGCGAAAAAGGCCCTCAGCCTGTCAAAGGTACAGATATCAGGCAATCGCAAGGAGACGCTCCTATACCCGGTCGGTTGCCTATGGCACCGCTGGGGGCCGCCGCCGCATCTGAGGCGTTCAAGTGGGTGGTCAGTGCTGACTTGCGGCGCCAGTAGCACCCCTTCAATACGTCGGTCCGAACTCTTCAATCTACGTGTTCGCGACGTACGCCTACCACTCAGATAGCGTGTGAGTAATAGGTGATTAAGGCAGAAACGGAGAAAGGGCCAAAAGGAGTTATGTTTGTCGAGATAGACCCTTTTTCCATTTTTTATGTCGAAATTTTTCCACTTCCATCGCGTCGGCTGGCTGGCGCTGATTTTCACGGCGCTGTTGGTGCCGCGCACCGCTCAGGCTTCCCACGCGCTCGGAGCCGATATGAGCTACATAAGCGTTTCGCCGGGTATTTACATGGTGAATCTGCGGTTCTACCGCGATTGCTCCGGTATTTCCGCGCCCGGTAGCTTCACGCTGACTTACGAAGCGACGGGCTGCGGCCCCAGCAACTTTCCCAATGCTGGTGGTACCAAAGATTTGCTTCCACGCAGCTCGCAGCTCGGTAATCCGTATTGCCGCCTGCAAAATCAGAGCGCGATTTGCGATAGCCTCCGGTCTATCCCGTCAAACGGTTTTCCGAATTACAATATCTACACCTACTCCGGTCTGGTTGTGATCGGCACCAGTCCTAACTCCCAATGCACAGATTGGGTGTTGAGCACCTCGATCAACGCCCGTCCGAATACCCGAAATCTAGGCTTCGGAACAGATCTCTACACCGAGATGCATATGAACAACCGCTTGGTGACGGACGATTCATCGCCGGCTTTTTCCATTATCGGCGGGCTGCAGCCGTTGGCCATCATGTATGAGAATACGCTGGTACGCTACAACGGCGCAGTGGTAGATGCCGAAGGCGACTCGCTCGTTTACTCGATGGCGCGTCCGCTGTCGGCGGCCAATATGGCGATCCCCTACGCCAACGGCCATACGCTGCAAAACCCTATTCGGCTGTTGGCCGGTACGCCGCCCGTGTCACTCGACCAGCAGGGGACGCTTACGTTCACGCCGGGAAGTATTATGACGAGTACGGGTCCGGTTGGCCCGACGGATGAAGACAATAAATTCGTGTTCGTGCTTCAGGTCGATGCGTGGCGCCGAATCAATGGAATGCCGCGAAAAATCAGCACGATCCGGCGCGAAGTGGCCGGTTTGCTGGTGCGCTTAGCGGTGGTCGGGAATGCCGCCCCCGCGATTGCCAACTGGAACACACCAATTCAGATTATTTCCGGTACCGACACCACCGGCATCAATTACGGCGATACTGTTTATTCATACGTCGGCGAGAATCTGCTGATCGATGTGCCGTTCGTGGATAGCAACGGCGATTCTATTTCCATCGAAATGCCCTCTGGTGCTTCGCCCGCCGGTAGTACGCTCGCCACTACGCCGCTACTGCAAGCGGGTGGAATTTCCCTCACGCACGCTCTCATCTCCTGGACGCCTTCGGCCGCTAATGCGCGTTCGCAAGCGCACCCGTTTTACTTGCGCGTCCGCGATAACGGCTGCCCCAATGCGAGCAATGCCTTTTACCCGCTACGGGTTTTCGTGGCCCCTCTCCGGCCCACCGGCCTGGCCGCAGCCACGACTAAAAAGCCGCTCATCGCCTACCCGAACCCGTTCACCTCGGATGTGCGCCTGACCATCAAGCGCACCACCGCCGACGGCACTGCGGCGGTTCAGATTTACGATGCGATGGGCCGGCTCGTCGACCAAATGGCCGTTCCCGTTGGCGCCGGTACGCATACGCTTACGTGGCACCCGAGCAGCGCGCTGCCGGCCGGGCAATACGTGGCGCGTTACCGCGGGACAGCCGGTCAGCAGCACGCGGTGCTGGTGAAGCAGTAGTAGGCAGTAACGATAGAGCAAGTGAAAGCAGCCGTGAAAGCTGCGCGCTTGGTGGTAACTTCGGACACCTTAATCGGGGCCGCTTCCTACGATGATAGGGAGCGGCCTCGTGCTGTTGAGAGAGGGAGAGAGAATTTTTTTACGTCCCTCGGCAACGCCGGGGCTATCGGCGCACGTCTTGCGCCCCGAGTTTCGTTTCTGATGGCCGTTTCCCCTGATCCGCTTTCCGAGGCCGACCTTTTGGCCGGCTGCGCGCGCGGTGACCTGCGGTGCCAGAAACTGCTTTACAAACAGTATTACGGCTTGGCGATGCACTTGTGCCTCCGCTACGCCGCCACCCGCGAGGAAGCTGCCGAGCTACTCAACGACGGATTTATGAAGGTTTTCACTCATTTGCATCAGCGTACCGGTGGCGGCTCTTTCGAGGGTTGGCTGCGCCGCATTATGGTGAACACCGCGATTGACCATTTCCGGCGGTCGCAGCAGCAGAAACCCACCGTGGAGCTGCTCTACGCCGAGAACCGCGCCGATTCCGTCACGGCGGATGCCATCTCTCAGCTCTCCGCCGCCGAGATTATGCAGCTTGTGCAGCACCTCACCCCGGCGTGCCGCGTGGTTTTCAACCTGTACGTCGTCGAGGGGTACAGCCATATCGAGATCGGCCAGATGCTCGGAATCTCGGAAGGTGCCTCTAAATCGAATCTGCACAAAGCCCGCCTGAAAATGCAACGTCTCATTCAGCGCGCCCACGGTACGCCGGGGCTGCCCGCCGGGTACGCCGCCGATTGAAAGCTTCCTGCTGACTACCGAATTAATTGCTTCTCAAACAAGCGCTTATTGATCCTTTTTACGCCTGTTCGCCCACCCCGCGATGTCGTTTTCTCCAGAATCTTTTGACCGTCTGCTAGCCGATAAGCTCGCGCAGGCCCCGGAGCCGTCCTACGATCCGGCGCACTGGGACCAGCTCGAAGATCAGCTGCAACACCTGAACCAGGCGCTGCGTCAGCAGCCCAACGGTCAGGCGGCTCCTCAGCATACGCCCCAGATGCCGGTCTCGCCCGCCGCTTTCGCGCCGTTGGCGAAAGTGGGTGTCGTGGCGCTGCTCGCTGGTCTGACGGCCGTCAATGGCTACTTCTTCTTCGGTGCTCGCCCAGCGGCGGCGCCGGCCAGCACCACGAGCGCTCCGCTTACCGTCGGCACCCCGTCGGTTATCGCAGCCGCTCCGCTGATGGATGATGCGGCGGAAAGCCCCGCCGCGCCCCTGCCGACCGCTGAAGCGCCGAATCCGACGGCTCCGGCGCGTACCACGGCATCGGCGGCTCCCGCCGTAGCTGCTCCGCGCCTGACGACCGCCAAAGCGCCTAATCGGGCGCTTGGCACTCCTGTCCTCGTGGCGGCCGCCCCGGTAGCCACGCCGACGCCCGCTTTGCCTACCCTCGTGGTACCTGCCACGGTGGCACAGCCTGCGGGCAGCCTCGTCGAAACCGCTTCAGCTGACAATACCCCCGCCGACCGCCCCGATTCGAGCGCGACCCGGCCCGCCAACGCGGAAAATGCTGCCAAGCGGTTGGCGCAGGATGTGCCGAACGTCATCACCCCGAACGGCGATGGTAAGAACGACCGCTTCGAGCTGCCGCTGCCCATCGGTACCTGCCGCCTGACGATCTACGACCAGCGCAACCGCTTGGTGTTCAGTAGCCAGCAGTACGATAATACGTGGGATGCCAATGGCCTTCCCTCCGGTAACTACTTCTATTTAGTCGAGACGGTCAAGCCGATGGCTTGGCGCAGCTCGGGGAAAATTGAGGTTGTCAAATAAGCTTTCATTTTGGTAGGAGCGGAAGGGAAATTGCGGCCTTCCGACCTCCGATGTACCTTTAACCCGCCAATCACGCCCACTTTCACTTTACTTCAACTGATGAAGAAAAACCTACGTCATCTCTGGCTGCTGCTCGCCGGAGTTCTGATTACGTTCTCGGCACAGCAGGCCCGGGCATCTCACGCCATCGGCGGGGATATGAGCTACCTCAACGTTGCCCCCGGTATTTATTTCGTACAGTATCGCTTCTACCGCGACTGTTCGGGTATTTCCGCTCCTGGCACTTTCACGCTTACGTATGAAGCTACGGGCTGCGGCCCTGGTAACACGCCAAACGCTGGCGGAACGAAGGAGCTGTTGCCGCGCCAGTCGCAAGTGGGTAACCCGTATTGCGGGCGTCAGAACAACGTTTCGTTGTGCGATAGCCTCCGGTCTATCACGTCAACCGGCTTTCCGAACTATAACATCTACACTTACGCGGCCCTCGTAACCCTCGGTTCTACGGCCAACTCGCAGTGCACCGATTGGGTGATGAGCACCGATCTGAACGCACGGCCGAATACGCGTAACCTCGGGTTCGGCACCGACCTCTACACAGAGGTTCACTTGAACACCAAGCTTGTCAACAACGACTCGTCACCAGCCTTCCCTTCGGCGATCGGCTTCCAGCCGCTGATCTTCACCTGCGATACCACTACGGTTGTGCAGACGAGCCAGGTAATCGACCCCGATAACCTGGCGGCGGGCGCTGCCAATACCGACTCGCTCGTTTTCTCCTTACAGCGTCCATTGAGCGCTGCCAATACGCCGATTGCTTACGCCAACGGTTTCACTTTGCAGAACCCGGTTCGGCTCTGGACGGGGCGCCCATTGGTGGGCCAAGGACCAAACCTGCCGTTCACTATCGACCCCGTAACCGGAACGATCTCGTTCACTTCCGGCCTGTATGTAGCCGGCTCGCAAGACGACCAGGATAACAAGTTCGCCGTTTCGATTCAGGTCGATTCGTACCGTAAAATCGGTGGTGTACGGACGAAGATTGGCTCGGTACTACGCGATATCATCGTCGTTATCTTCCGCTGCCCGACCCGTTCGCAAGCGCCGGTTCCTTTCAATGGCGGCGATAGCGCAGTTACGAACGTTGGCGTAGATACCACGGTAGTTGTCCGGACGACGGATACCCTCACGGTAGATGCTTGCACGAACGCGACCATCAACCTGACCCTGAATGACTTCAACGGCGATAGCATCCGTGTTTTCATCGCTGAAAATCAGCTCCCAGGCCAGGCATCGATCCGTATCTCCAGCCAAGTGATCACGCCGAACGTCCTGACGACGGCTATCGCTACGCTGGTGTGGGTGCCGGATGCTTCGACTATCGGTGGCTACTACCCCGTTACACTCCGTATCGAAGACAACGGCTGCCCGATTCCGAGCCGCACTGACCAGCCGCTGATTCTGCACGTAGTGAAGAACCAGTACTCCGATGCTGGCCTTTCTACCGCTGGCACTTCTGATACGCTTTGCCTCGGCGACAGCACGCAGCTAACCGCCCGGACGCGTCGGCCAGCCACTTTTGGCTTCCCAGCGCAGCCCGCCCAGTATAACTACGTGTGGGAGCAAGACCGGAACAACACCGTGATTTCGTCGAATGGACCGAATGCCATCGTGAAGCCGATTGAAACGACGCGTTACCTGGTGCGCGTGATCAGCCCACAGGGTTGCGAAGACACCGCTACGGTGCGCGTAATCGTGGCGCCAGTGGCCGATACGCTGCCGATCATCGAGACGGTGAGATACCTCTCCAACACCGATCTGGTTTACGGTCAGGCGTACCCATTCGACCCCGCGTTCAATGGCCGTATCGTGCCAAGCCTGCTGGCCGGTAACGACACTAGCGGTCGTGTGTTCCGCTACCGCATCCGCGGCGAAGAAGGTTTGGATGCCTTCAGCGATACGACGAGCGCTACCCCGACCGTTCGTAACCTCGACCGTACCGCTACATTCCGTCTGGTGCAGTTCAGCTCGCAGAATTGCGCTACAGTTCGCCGGTTCACTATCGAAGTGCCGCTGAACATCTATAACATCATCACGCCAAACGGCGACGGCAAGAACGATTTCTTCACGGTCAGCGGGGTGCTGAATCCGGAAGTGAAAATCTTCAACCGTTGGGGCACCAAGATCGAAGAGTGGTCGAACTACGATAACAAGTGGAACGGCGGCGACCTCGGCGCTGGCACCTATTACTACTACGTGCGCGACAAGGGCGACAACAAGACCTACAAAGGCTGGTTCGAGATCGTTCGATAGCTTGATCGGTGGGAGCTGCTCTGCCTGATTCCGGCCGAGCACGCTTCTCCCGCATTCACTGACCCAACGCGGCGGTGCCTTCCCGGCATCGCCGCGTTGCGTTTAGGCGTAGGTTTAACGCGCCAATCTGGTAACGGCCGTCGGCCAGACTGGTCGGCTTTTCATTTTCTTCGTCAGCTTCTCACGCTTTTGGCTCAGCAGAATTTATTCGCGCCGCCCGCCGGTCGGGCGCCTTTGGCCGAACGGCTTCGGCCGCACGCCCTGACCGAGTACGTCGGGCAGCTTCATCTGGTGGGGCCGGAAGGCGTGTTGCGCCGGTACCTGCGCTCGGGGCGGCTGCCGTCGGTGATTTTGTGGGGGCCGCCGGGCGTCGGAAAAACCACGCTCGCGCACTTGCTGGCGCAGGAAGTGGGCAAGCCGTTCGCGCAGCTATCAGCTATCAGCTCCGGTGTGAAGGAGCTGCGCGAGGTGATTGGCGCGGCCGAATCGCGCCCCGAAGGCACGGTGCTGTTCATCGACGAGATTCACCGGTTCAACAAAGCCCAGCAGGATGCGCTGCTCGGCGCCGTTGAGCGCGGGGTAGTGACGCTGATCGGCGCGACCACCGAGAATCCGTCGTTTGAGGTGATTCCGGCACTGCTCTCGCGGGCGCAGGTGTATGTGCTGGAGCCGCTTTCGGTGGATGACTTACGCGGCCTGATTGCCCGCGCCCTCCGCGACGACGTAACGCTGAGCCAGTATCCGGTGCGCCTTGATTCCGATGATGCCCTACTGCGCCTGAGCGGCGGCGATGCCCGGCGGCTCCTGAACCTGCTCGAAATCGTGGTCGAGGCCGCGGCGGCGGAAGCGCCCGCCGGGCAGGAAATCGTGCTGACCGATGCGCTCGTCGAGCAGCTCGCGCAGCGCAATCTGGCGCGCTACGACAAAGGCGGTGAGATGCACTACGACATCATTTCCGCCTTCATCAAGAGCATTCGCGGGTCTGACCCGAACGCCGCCATTTACTATTTGGCCGTGATGCTCGAAGGCGGCGAAGACCCCAAATTCATCGCCCGCCGACTGCTGATTCTCGCTTCGGAAGATATCGGCAACGCCAACCCGACGGCTTTGCCCCTCGCGGCGGCGTGTTGGCAGGCGGTACAAGCCATCGGTTTGCCGGAAGCTGACCTGACGCTCGCGCAAACGGTCATATACCTAGCGTCTTCCGCGAAGAGCAACGCTGCGTATACGGCCATCCGCGCGGCGCAGGCGCATGTGAAGGCTAACGGGCCGCAGCCGGTGCCGTTGGGCCTGCGCAACGCCCCAACCCGCCTTATGAAGCAGCTTGGCTACGGCGAAACGTATCAATACGCGCACGACTTTGCCGGTAACTTCGTGGCGCAGGAATACCTGCCCGAAACGCTCAGCCAAACCCGTTTCTACAACCCCGGCGACAACCCCCGTGAACACGAGCTTCGGAACCGCCTCCGCGCACTCTGGGGCGAGAAGTATGGGTATTGAGGGAGCAAATCAGCCACATCCTCAAAACCACACATCCAACACATCCCCACATCTGTTTCACATCTGTCCCACATCCCCACATCCCCACATCAGGACTTCCCTCGTCAAGTAAATGCTTCAATTTTTGAAATTCGTGTTGGCCACGCTTGTCGGGCTGGCGTTGTTTTGTGTGCTGGGCTTGGTGGTGCTGGTTGGCATCGCGGCGTCGGCGGGGTCGTCGGAGTCGGCGGATATTGCGGAGAATGCGGTTTTGCACCTCAAGCTCGATAAGCCGATTAATGAGCGCGGCTCGGATAATCCGCTTAGTGGCTTGCCCTTCGCTACTGGCGGCGTGCCCGATGCCTTGGGCCTCGAAGAGCTGCGGGCGGCCATCCGCTACGCTAAATCCGATGATAACGTGCGCGGCATTTACCTCGATGCAGGGTTCGTGCAGGCCGGAATGGCTACGCTCGAAGAGCTGCGCGGCGCATTAATCGACTTTAAGAAGTCGGGGAAATGGGTGGTGACGTATAACGAAATCTGCTCGGAAAAAAGCTATTACCTCGGGTCTGTGGCGACCAAAAGCTGGCTGCATCCGCAGGGAACGCTGGAATTTAATGGGCTTTCTTCGGAAATTACCTTCTTCAAGCACGCCTTGGATCGGCTCGGCATCAAGCCGTATATCTTCCGTGTCGGGACGTACAAGAGCGCCGTCGAGCCGTTTTTTCTGGATAAGATGAGCGACGCCAGCCGCGCCCAGACCAAAGCGTTTCTGACGAGCCTCAACGATGCCATGCTCAAGCAAATCGCCAAGGCGCGGAAGGTGGAGCTGGAAAAGCTGCGGCAGGTGCAGGACTCGATGCTCATCCACAATGCCGACGATGCCGTGCGGTTCGGACTGGTGAATAAAGTCGGGTATTACGACGAAGTCCTCGCGTGGATGAAGAAGCAGACGGGCAAAAAGGCTTCGGATAAGCTCAATCTGGTGTCGTTGGACACGTATCAGACCGTCGTGGACGCCAACGATACCGAAGGGTCGGGGAGCGACCGGATTGCCGTTATTTACGCCGAAGGAGATATCGTGACCGGCAAAGGCTCCGCCGATAATATTGGGTCCGACCGGTTCGCGGCGGCCTTGCGCGAGGCTCGGCTCGATGATAAAGTGAAGGCCGTGGTGCTGCGGATTAACTCGCCGGGCGGGTCGTCGCTGGCGTCGGATGTGATTTGGCGCGAAGTGACGCTGCTGCGCGAGGCGCACAAGCCGGTGATGGCGTCGATGAGCGATGTGGCGGCTTCGGGCGGCTATTATATCGCCATGAATTGCGATTCTATCATCGCGCACCGCACCACCATTACCGGCTCTATCGGGGTTTTCGGGCTCCTCGCGAACCTCTCGCCGTTCCTCGACGATAAGCTCGGCATCACCAACGACCGCGTCGGGACGGGGAAATTCTCCGACCTGCCCACCGTCACCCGCGACCTCACCACTTACGAGCAGCAGCAGATTCAGCACGAAGTCGACCGCATCTACGCCGACTTCACCACCAAAGCCGCGCAGGGGCGGAATATGAAGGTCGAAGACCTGCGGGCGGTGGCTTCCGGGCGCGTCTGGAGCGGTGCCGAAGCCCGCACGCAAGGCCTCGTCGACCGGTTCGGCGGCCTCGACGATGCGATTAAAATGGCCGCCCGCAAAGCCAATCTCGCCGAGGATGAGTACCGAATCCGGCGCCTTCCGGCCCGCAAAACGTATTTCGAAGAGCTGATGAGCTCCTTTAGCGGCGACGAAGCCCGTGCTCGCGCCATCCGCACCGAGCTGGGCACGCTGGCGCCTTACTACGAGCAAGTACAGCGCCTAAGCCACCTGCAAAGCGGCGTGCAAGCGCGGATGCCGTTCGAGCTGGAAATTCAGTAAAATCCGCTCACGCAGCTTAGGGCGCTTTCACTGTCGAAAAGAAATGATCTTTTCGACAGTGAAAGCGAAAATACTTGCCGAATAAAATGTCTGAAATTGCTTACATCGCGGAAGCCGCCGCTTATGTCCGGCAGGTAATCGGCGATTTTCAACCTGCGACCGGCCTGATTCTGGGCACTGGTCTGGGGGCGCTGGCCGAGGAAGTAGTGGTGCTGCACAGCCTGCGCTACGCCGATATTCCGCATTTTCCGGTGAGTACTGCGCCGGGCCACGCGGGACGGCTGCTGCTGGGGTACCTCAAGGGCACGGCCGTTGCGGTGCTGCAAGGGCGCTTCCATTTTTATGAGGGATATTCAATGACCGAGGTGGTGCGGCCCGTGCGCGTGCTGCAACAGCTCGGCATTAAACGGCTGCTGATTTCCAATGCGGCCGGGGGCTTGAATCCCGAGTTCCAGCTCGGCGACGTGATGCTCCTGCACGACCACATCAACCTCTTCCCGACGAACCCGCTCATCGGGCCGAACCTCGCTGGGCTGGGGCCGCGCTTCCCCGATATGTTCGCCGCCTACGACCCCGCGCTCCTCGCCCGCGCCCGCGCCGTGGTGGCGCAAAACCCCGCCCTGACCTGCCGCGTGCGCGAAGGCGTGTACGCCGCCGTCACCGGCCCAATGCTCGAAACCCCCGCCGAATACCGCTACCTGCGCACCATCGGCGCCGACGCCATCGGGATGAGCACGATTCCCGAAGTCATCGCCGCCCGCCACATGGGCCTTGCCGTACTAGCCGGGTCCGTCATCACCGACCTCTGCGACCCCGCCCGCGTGAAGCCCGTGGCGCTGCCCGAGATTCTGGCCGCCGCCGCCGAGGCGGAGCCGCGCTTGACGATGCTGTTGCGGGAGATGGTGGGGGAGGAGTAGGGGTGAATGTTGGGCATGAACCCGGGTCGGGGTAGCCCAGGTCGTGTGCCCGGGTCGTGTGCCCGGGTCGTGTGCCCGGCGCCGTGTGCCCGGGGTAGTCGGCGCGGAGCGCCGCCAACCCCGGGCTGTGGAAAAGAACCCCGTTGGGGTTCGCGAATCGCATGGCATCGGGGAACCCCAACGGGGTTCTTTTCCAAAGCCCGGGGTTGATTTCGCAGAAATCTACCCCGGGCCACACGTGCCGGGCCACACGTGCCGGGCCACACGTGCCGGGCCACACGTGCCGGGCCACACGTGCCGGGCCACACGTGCCGGGCCACACGTGCCG
>JANNMJ010000153.1:0-21834 GCA_031397815.1 Hymenobacteraceae bacterium | reverse complement strand
CGAAGACTGCGCCAAGGCAGCATCAATGAAGCGGGGCCGCGCCGGCAAGATCATTGAAGAGGTCCGCGCCGCCGTGCAGCGTTGGCCGGAATTTGCCGCCATCGCGGGGGTGCCCGACGAGCAGACGGCGCAGATTGCGCGGGCGCACCGGCTGGACGTTTAGGGAGCGGAAGGCCTTACTTACCGTCAGTCGCGGCCGGTGCCTTTGCGCCACTCGGTGCGCGCCGCTTCCAGCTCCGCCAACAGAGCCGTGCGCTCTTCGCGGAGGCTTTCGAGGAGGCCTTCGCGCTTGCGGCCCAGCCAACCCACGCGCCAGTGGCCGCGCCACGCCTGCCACCACCGGCTGAACGCGAGCGCGAAAAAGCCCGTCGGCGGGAGGGAGAGCAGGTACAGCCCCGCCGCCAGCCCCGACCCCGTGAAGTGCCACACCGCCCACGTTTGCAGCGCGTAAAAGAGCGGGAACGTGAGCATTCCCGCCACCATCATAATCGGCGCGATGAACTCGACTTCCCGCGTCAGCCGCGCCGCCACCCTCGACGGCAGCCAGTACGGCAGGTAATTATTGACCGTCCCCCAGAGCCAGAGCGGGCCGCCCGCCGCCACCGCGAGCAGCTGCCCGACGGGGCCGGGCGCCGCCGATTCCATGGGGGCCGCCGAGCGCCGCAGTGGCGCATCCGTCAGGCCGAGGCGCGTGAGGGCGCTTTGGTAGGAGAGAATCCGCCGCCGCAGGACGTTGACGCGGACGGGGTCGCGTTCTTCGAACCAACCGACGGCGTCAATGAGGGCGCGGGAAAGCTCGAAATTCTGCTCGGCGGCGGAGGCTTTCGCCAGCTCGGCGGGCGCGGTGGCGCGCAGATGCGGCCGGTACAGCGTTTCGAGGGCGCGGATGAACTGGTCGTCTTCCTCGGAGCGCGTCACGAGGAGCTGCGCTTCCATCGCGCGCTGAATCTCTTCGGTGAAGGCGTGCGCGGCACTGAAGGCATCGGCCTCATAGCGCGCCCGCCACGGCGCAACCGGAATCGGCGGACCGACGCTGATGAATACTTCCGACCGAAACCGCCGCGCATCGGCGTAATTGAGGCCGATGGGCACGATGTGGAGGCCCGTCGTCCAGCCGTATCGCGCTTCGGTGCCGAGGGCGATACGGGCGGCGCCGGTTTTGAGCGGGCGCAAGCGGCGTTCGAGCACCGACGAGCCTTCGGGGAAGATGAGCAGCGCGCCGCCCTGCGCGCCGAGTAGCTCGAAGGAAGCGCGGAAGGTTTCTTCGTTCCGAAGCTCCCGTTCGGCTTCACTGACTGCCTCAGCGGGTTTTTCGCCGGGCTTCGCCGCGAGGTCTTCCTTGCGATAGAGCGGCACGGCGTGGGCACCGCGCAGAATCACCCCGACGATGCCACGAAAAAACGGGCTTTTCGCCAGAAAAGAAAGCGGACGCCGCCACAGCATCCCCACCAAAATGGGGTCCATGAGGGTGTTCGGGTGATTCGAGACGACCAGAATCGGCCCTGTCGGCGGCAGGTTCTCGCGCCCCCGAATCTCGATTCGACGGAAAAAAACCGCCAATGACGGCCGCAGAATCAGCTTGAAAAACCGGTAAAGCGCGGAAGGCGACATGGTAGACATAGACTAGCAAGGTAGGGCTTAGAAGATCTAGCCAAACCGGCTATGGCTGTCGAGGCTGCTTCTGCACAACGCGCATACGACCACGAGCCAGAGTAGTTAACCGGTTTCACCGGCTGCTCGAATAACGCTGCGAGCGCATACGGTTCCGGCGAGAGTTAGCGTTGGAGGACGTATTATTAGAGACCGAAGCTTTCGGCCTTTTTCTGCTTTTATTGAAACCGGACTTTTAAAATGCGTCATTTATCCCTTTATCTGTCCGGCCGTTCTATCGCTGGGCTGTTAGCTTGCCTACTCAGCATACTGCTTGCATTCTCCTCAGTGGCTCAACCCACCGTGCAGTGGGAGAATTATGCGGGCTATGCCCCTACCGCAGAATTTGCCGCTCGCACCGCTAGGCTAAGCAACACCCGTTTCGTTACGGTGGGTAGTTGGAGGTCTGCCAACTTTACTGTGCTTTATCCGCTACTGACCTTCACAAAGCCTAATGGTGACACAATTAGGCAGCTAAGAGTACAGAGCTTACAGGATGTTGGCTTAAGTGACGTTTCTGTTGCTGAAAACGGTGATTTTACGGCAGTAGGTGGCTCAACCTATGATTCAATTCGTGCGCGACAAATCCCACATGGAATAATTTGTCGCTTTGACTCGCTTGGTAACGTCAAATGGTGTCGCTACTTGTCAAGCGGTTCTTCGAATTTAATAACCAGAATCATTGCTCTGCCTGATGGCGCACTGATCGCAGGAAATGTTGGTGTCATCATTCAGGGTGCTACCTCGCAGAGAGTGGAAGTAAGACGAATTGATGGGCAGGGACGTACTCAGTGGATTCGTCAGTTTGGCCGCGACTCTAACGCAAAAGACTTCGCTGCACTCAGTGATGGTTCTTACGGGTTGTTAACGGATGACCCTAATAGGTTTGCTCCGCCTCACACTTTATGGGATTTCGATCAGCGCCTCATTAAGCTCACTACCGCTGGCGACTCGGTCACCTCGGTCTACGTTGGCGACAGCGCCGCAATTGAAATCGGCAACCGCCTCATCGCCACCACCGACGGCGGCTTGGCGCTCGTCGGCAAGCAGTCGGTGCAGCCGAGCAGCACGCCCCGGCGCGGTGTGCTGTTCAAGCTCGACGCCAACTGGAGCGAGCAGTGGCGGTATTCGTTCGCCCCCACCACCGGCGACTACGACCGTGGCGGCGAGCTGTACGACGTACGTGAGCTCGCCAACGGCCATTTTTTGGTGACGGGGCTGGAACGGATTCGGGGGCAGATGAATGAAGTAGCCGCACCCGGTACGGCTCTCTGGACATGGACCCCGCCCGCTGCTGCGGGCGGCATCTTCCCGAAGGGCCGCGAGCTATTGCCCGACACCACCACCGGCGACTGGCGCGTGGTGGGCTACGGTTCCAATCAACCGCTCGGAATGGGGAACGGCGATATTTGGTTCGCTTCCCTCGCCAACCTGCCAGCGGCGGCTACGGTCAACCTTTGCGCCGTGCCGCCCGGCGTACCCGTTGCCACCTTTCAGCCACTGGCCGCTCGCCCCGATTCGCTACGTTTCAGCCTCGACCGGGCCGCCACTTCTGCCGGACCTGTTTACGCCGAAATCAGCCGCGTGACGTGGCAATGGGGCGATGGCACCCCCGCCGATACCGGCCGCGCCGTCACGCACGTTTTCGCCAGTACTACTCCGGTGCGCGTGCGCTGCACTATCACCAATAACCTCTTCTGCTCGCGCTCCCTCGATTTATTCCCTTTCGGCCCCGTCACTGGGGTGGGGCTACCCGAAGACCAAGCCCCGCTACCGGCGGTCAGCGTTTTCCCTAATCCCAGCGCCAGCGGGCAGTTCACGGTGCGCGTGAGCGGGGCGGCGGCATTACCAAACCTGCTCGTCGTCGATGCTCTCGGCCGGAGTGTTTGGCACCGCCCGGCCGTGCGGGCTGACACTTTCCTCGATTTGAGTACGCAAGCCGCCGGTCTGTACCTGCTGCGCCTCACTTGGCCCGACGGCCGGACCGTTAGCCAAAAGCTCTGGCGGCCGTAACCGCTTTCGCGGCTCTGAACCAGCCGTAGTAGGTGTGAGACGCACGCCTAACGCTCGCTTTACTAGCGTAACTTCGGGGCCGTCGTCGGTTTTCATACCGTCGGCGGCCTCGGTTTTTCTTCCACCTTATCGCCCGGTTTCTCTCTGATGATACGCGAAGCGAAATATCTGACCGCCTACGTGCTGCCGCTCTGCGTGGCGCTGGGCCTGCTGTTTGGGGGCGTTTTTACGTGGCTGGCGCCGCTGGTGGCCTTCGGGTTGTTGCCGGTGCTGGAATATTTCGTGGGAGAGAACGCCGAGAACGATTCACCGTCGTCCGCCGCCTCCACGCGGGTGTACGACTGGCTCCTGTACCTCAACGTGCCGCTGCTCTGGAGCCTGTTGCTGCTGACGCTGTGGCGCCTCACCCACGCCGTGCTGCCCGGCTGGGAACAGGCAGGGCTGGTGCTTTCGGCGGGCGTGGTGGTGGGTACGATGGGCGTAAACGTGGCCCACGAGCTGGGGCACCGCGCCACGAAGCTCGAAAAAGCGCTGGCGCACGTGCAGCTGATGAGCGCCCTGTTTCTGCACTTTTATATCGAGCATAACCGGGGGCACCACCGCTTCATCGGCACCGCCCGCGATTCGGCGACGGCGCGACGTGGGGAGTCGTTTTACGCGTTTCTGCTGCGCGCCGTGCCCGGCGAGGTGGTCTCGGCCTTCGAGCTGGAAGCCGAGCGCCTGACCCGAAAGGGCCTGAGCCGCTGGAGCTGGCAGAACGACTTGCTGCGCTACGTGGCCGCCGAAGCGGCGTTCGTAGGGCTGCTGGCGCTCACGCTCGGCGGCGCGGCGGCGGGGTGGTTCCTGCTGATTGCGGGCGTCGGAATCGTGCTCTTTCAGCTCGTCGATTACGTGGAGCATTACGGGCTGGTGCGCCGCGAAATCGAACCGGGAACGTGGGAACGCGTCCGCCCGTGCCACTCGTGGAATGCCGATTTCGTCCTCGGACGTCTGATGCTTTACGAGCTGACCCGCCACTCCGACCATCACTACCAGCCCGCTCGCAAGTACCAAACGCTCCGCCACCTCGACCCCAGCCCGCAGCTCCCCGCCGGGTACCCCGCCATGATGCTCCTCGCGCTGGTGCCACCCGCGTGGTTCCGAGTGATGGACCCGCGCGCCACCGCCGCGCTGGCGTTGGCGTAAGCGGGCGGCGCTTATTGAGCCGAAAGCGCGGGATGGTCAGAATTATCAATGGCATAAAACCGCAGCTCCCGCGCCACGAAATCAAAGTGCTGCATCCGCAGAAACCGCAGGCCGCACTTCTCCAAAACGTGCTGCGAGGCGGTGTTCTCAGAATACGTGATGCCCACGATTTGCGGAAGCTTCATCTGCTCAAAACCGTAACGTACCAGCGTCTGCGCGCCTTCCGTGGCCAACCCTCGGCCCCAAAACGACGGAAACATGCGGTACCCGACTTCCACGTAAGGGGTCGTTTGCAACGGTTTTAGCATAAAGATTCCGACGATGGCGTCGGTGCCCTTCTCCAGCGCCAGCCACCGCCCGAGGCCGGGGAAAGCCTCGTAATCACGTACAATCTCGCTGATGTACGTGGCAATCTGCTCCCGCGTGCGAGGCGGCAGGATGTAGCGCATCACCTCCGGGTCGCTGTCGAGGGCATATATCAAGTCCAGATCAGCCGACGTGATTCGGCGCATCCGCAAGCGGTCGATTTCAAGCACGATATCCATAGCCGCAAAGATGACGGCGGGTGACGGTGACTTGTCCGCAACGCGTACAGGATGCTTGAAGGCTTCAGGGTGCCTGTCGGCAACGCGTACACGATGCCTGAAGGCTTCAGGGTGCTTATCGGCAACGCGTACACGGTGCCTGAAGCCTTCAGGGTGCTTGTACGCACTGGCTACACGGTGCCTGAAGACTTCAAGCGGCTTGTCTGCACTGGCTACACCTTGCCTGAAGGCTTCAGGCGGCTTGTCTGCACTGGCTAAACGGAGCCTAAAGGCCTCAGGATGCCTGTCGGCAAGTTTGTAAGGCCGATTTGCTTAGCTCTCCGTAATCGCCTCGGAGTCGCGCTGGGCGTCATCGTCCTCTTTCAGCTCTTCTTCGGAACCGTACGTGGCCCCGGCGCGCAGGTCGCCGCGAAGACCGGCGTTGGCGGCGGCGGCTTCGGTGCCCGTGGGGATGGGGTCTGAACCAGCTCCGGCGGAAGGGGTGTGGGTGGGCTTTTCGCCGGTGGGTTGCGCTTGGCTGAAGTTTGGCTCTTCGGCAGCATCGTCAGGGGCATTATCTGCGGCGGGTTGGGCGGGGCCGTCGCCTTTGCCGTGGGCGCCGGGCGCGGGGGCGGTGCCGTCGTCGCCGAGGGTGGCGGCTTCCTGCACGTAGCGGCGCATGGCATCGTCCTGAGACATTCCCTTAAACTGGCTCCACGAGTCCCATTGGGCTTGCGAGAGGCCGGCGGGGCCGTCGGGATTGTCGTGGTCTTCGCGGCCTACTTCGCCGCGAAACGTGTCGTGGTCGCCGTCGGTGGCTTGCTTATAGAGGCCGTAGAGGGTGTTCATATTCGCCCCGGCCTGCTCGGGCGGCAGATTCGCGACGCGATCAGCGGCTTCTTGAAACTGATGCGTGAGGTCGGGGGAAGATTGCGGGGAAGATGCGGCGGAGGAAATCATGGAGAGGGGAGAAATAAGCGGCGAACGAAGCGGAAAAACGGAGCGGAACCTACGCACCCGCGCACCGCCTCATACCCCGCACGTACTGCCTGCGTGGAGGTTGGGTTGCGCCACGGGCGGTATACTCCCTTGCCGGGCCGTACTTTTGTGGCCTATCACTAGCTATGTGCGGAATCACCGGGGTATTTGCCTTTTCTGAAGCCGGGCGCGCCGCCCTCCTGCGGCTCCCCGACTCAACCGATGCTATTGTGCGGCGCGGCCCCGACTCGGCCGGGCACTTCACGCACGAACACGTAGGTCTCGGCTTCCGCCGATTGGCCATCCTCGACCTGCGCGCCGAGGGCAACCAGCCGATGCGCAACGCCACGGGGCGCTACCACATCGTGTTCAACGGCGAGATTTTCAACTTTCAGGAGCTGCGCGAAGAGCTGCGGGCCAAAGGCTACGAGTTCCGCACGGGGACCGACACCGAGGTCATCCTGAACATGTACGCCGCCTACGGCCGCCGATTCGTGAAGCGCCTCAACGGCTTCTTCGCCTTCGCTATCCATGACAAGGAAGACGGGTCGCTGTTCATCGCCCGCGACCGCTACGGCGTGAAACCGCTGCACCTCTACCGCGACGGCGACAAGCTCCTGTTCGCGTCGGAGATCAAGTCGCTCCTCGCGCTCGGCGTGCCGCGCAAGCTCGATGTGGAGTCGCTGCACGCGTACCTGCACCTCGGCTACCTGCCCGGCCCGGCGTCTATCTTCAAGAAAGTGCGGAAGATGGAGCCGGGTACTTACCTCTTTATTCGGAAGGGGAAAGTTATGCGCAAGCGGTGGTACAAGATTCCGTATGACCCTAAAAAGGTCGCGCGGAACACCAGCAGCTACGAAGACCAGCAGAAGAAGCTCGTCAATCTGATGGACGATGCGGTCGCACGGCGTCTCGTGGCCGATGTGCCGCTCGGCGCGTTCCTGAGCGGTGGGATTGATTCGTCGGTCATCGTGGCGCTCGCGTCGCGGCACACGCCACACCTCAACACGTTCAGCATCGGCTACAAAGACGAGCCGTTCTTCGACGAAACGAAGTACGCAAACCTCGTCGCGGAGAAGTACAAGACCAATCACACGGTCTTCTCCCTCTCCAACGACGACCTCTACGAGCACCTGCAAGGCGTCCTCGATTACTTCGATGAGCCGTTCGCCGACCCCTCGGCGCTGCCCGTCTACATCCTCTGCCACCACACGCGTCAGAAAGCCACCGTCGCCCTCTCCGGCGACGGCGCCGACGAGCTGTTCGCCGGTTACAACAAGCACCGCGCGGAGTGGCAGGTGCGCAACGGCGGCTGGAAGGCCGAAGCCGTCACGGCGCTCGAACCGCTTTGGAACGTGCTGCCGAAATCGCGCGCGTCGGCCGTCGGGAACCGCGTGCGGCAATTGCAGCGGTTTGCCCGAGGGATGCAGATGGGGCCGAAAGACCGCTACTACACGTGGGCTGGGGTTACGGCCGGAGATGAAGCCACTGAGCTACTCTCGCGCAAGACCCTCAAGCGCCTCAACCGCAAGCTCGTGACCAAGCGCCGCGCCGTGTGGCTCGACGAGCTGCACGCCGACGGCGACCTCAACGAGGTGCTCCTGACCGATATGCGGATGGTGCTGCCGGGCGATATGCTCCCGAAAGTGGACCTGATGAGTATGGCGAACTCGCTCGAAGTGCGCACCCCGTTCCTCGATGTGAACGTCGTGAATTTCGCGTTTTCGCTCCCCGTCACTTCCAAAATCAACGGCGCTATCAAGAAGCGCATCGTGCAGGACGCGTTCCGGCCGCTGCTGCCGCCGGAGCTGTACAAGCGTCCCAAGCACGGGTTCGATGTGCCAATGCTCTCGTGGTTCAAGGGCGATTTGCGGCCGATGATCGAGAACGACCTTCTCAGCGATGCCTTCATCGAAGCGCAGGGGTTGTTCGATGTCGATGCGATGCGGCGCCTCAAAGCGCAGCTCTTCTCCGCGAACCCCGGCGAGGCCGTCGACCGCGTGTGGGGGCTGATCGTGTTTCAGTACTGGTGGAAAAAGTATATGCAGCCCGCGCCCGCGGCTCCCAAAGCGGCCGCCCACCAAGCCCAGCCCGACGGCCGGTAAATGGGCCGGTAAATGAGTCAGCCCCGGCTTGATAAACAGTCGGGGCCGATACTTTTGCAGCGCGCTAGTCATCCGGTTGGCCGCCTCGTTCTCCCTTCTCCTCTAATCCCGAAGCCTGCGGGCTTCCTCCAAATCGCCGTCGTATATGAAGATCACCGTTGTTGGCACCGGCTATGTGGGCCTGGTAACAGGAACTTGCTTTGCCGAGGTTGGGATCAACGTGACGTGCGTTGATGTCGATCAGCGCAAGATCGAGAATCTCAAACAGGGTATTCTGCCCATTTACGAGCCGGGCCTGGAAGATATGGTGACCCGGAACACCCGCAACGGGCGTCTCCAGTTTTCTACCGATTTGGCTGCTAGCCTCCCCGGTTCCGATGCCGTGTTCATCGCCGTGGGCACCCCGCCCGGCGAAGACGGCTCCGCCGACCTGAAATACGTGCTCGCTGTGGGCCGCGAGATTGGTCGCTCGCTCACCGATTACTGCGTGGTGGTGACGAAGAGCACCGTGCCCGTCGGGACCGCCGAAAAAGTGCGCGGCGCCGTGGCCGGTGAGTTGGCCGCGCGCGGCTCCGACCTCACCTTCGATATGGCGTCGAACCCGGAATTCCTGAAAGAAGGTGCTGCTATCGATGACTTCCTCAAGCCCGACCGCATCGTGGTAGGCCTCGATTCGCCCCGCGCCGAGGAGACGATGCGCCGCCTCTACAAGCCGTTCCTGCTCAACGGGCATCCGTGCATCTTCATGGATATTCCGTCGGCGGAAATGACGAAATACGCCGCCAACTCGATGCTGGCGACCAAGATTTCGTTTATGAACGATATCGCCAACCTCTGCGAGCTGATGGGCGCCGACGTGAACATGGTGCGCAAAGGCATCGGCACGGATACGCGGATCGGGTCGAAATTCATCTATCCCGGTATCGGCTACGGCGGCTCGTGCTTCCCGAAAGACGTAAAAGCGCTCATCAAGACGGCCGCCGAAAACGGCTACCCGATGCGCGTGCTGCAAGCCGTGGAAGAAGTGAACGACGCTCAGAAATCGGTCCTCTTCAACAAGATAATGGCCCACTTCAACGGCGATGTGCGCGGCCTGACGGTGGCGCTCTGGGGCCTCTCGTTCAAGCCGAACACCGACGATATGCGCGAGGCGCCGTCGTTGGTGCTCATCGAGAAGCTGCTGGCCGCCGGTTGCACGGTGCGCGTCTTCGACCCCGTCGCGATGAAGGAAGCCGAGCACAGCCTCGGCGATAGCGTGGTGTACGCCCGCGACGAGTACGACGCGCTCATCGAAGCCGACGCGCTGTTGATCGTGACGGAATGGTCGCAGTTCCGGGCGCCTAATTTTCAGGTGATGGGCAAGCTGATGAAGCAGCAAGTCGTGTTCGACGGCCGCAACATCTACGATTCCGCAGAGCTGCGCGAAGCCGGATTCGCCTACTATTGCATCGGCATCCGCTCGGCGGTGGAAGCCACGAACTCCAAATTGCAGGCGGCGGGCTAATTTCTCGCTGTTTCCCCAACCGTCTGTCGGCTTCGCTCACAGGTGGTTAGAAGCTTATTTCCATGAAAAAGCGCGTACTTATTACCGGCGGCGCCGGATTTCTCGGCTCGCACCTCTGCGAGCGCTTTCTGGCCGAAGGGTATCAGGTGGTGGCGATGGACAACCTGATTACCGGGTCGTTGCACAACATCGAGCACCTGTTCGGCAACCCCGATTTCGAGTTTTCGCACCACGATGTGTCGAAATTCGTTTTCGTGCCCGGTCGGCTCGATTACATCCTGCACTTCGCGTCGCCGGCGTCGCCGATTGACTACCTGAAAATCCCGATTCAGACGCTGAAAGTCGGCTCGCTCGGCACGCACAACCTGCTCGGGTTGGCGCGGGTGAAGAAGGCGCGCATCATCATCGCGAGTACGTCGGAAGTCTACGGCGACCCGGAAGTTCATCCGCAGGTCGAGGAGTATTTCGGCAACGTGAACCCCGTCGGGCCGCGCGGCTGCTACGACGAAGCCAAGCGTTTCCAAGAAGCCATCACGATGGCCTACCACACGCACCACGGTCTGGAGACGCGCATCGTGCGCATCTTCAACACCTACGGCCCGCGCATGCGCCTCGACGACGGCCGCGTCCTGCCAGCATTCATGGGCCAAGCCCTGCGCGGGGAGCCGCTAACTGTGTTCGGCGACGGCTCGCAGACGCGCTCGTTCTGCTACGTCGATGATTTGGTGGAAGGCATTTACCGGTTGCTCCTCAGCGACTACGCGATGCCCGTCAACATCGGCAATCCGCAGGAAATCACGATTGCCGAGTTCGGGGTCGAAATCGCGAAGCTCGCCGGAGTCGAGTTCAAGCCCGATTTCCGTCCGCTGCCGCAAAACGACCCGATGAAGCGTAAGCCCGACATCACCAAAGCCCAAGCCATCTTGGGCTGGGAGCCGAAGGTGGACCGCGCCGAAGGCCTGCGCCGCACGTATGAATACTTCAAAACTGCCGTCGTGGTGCCGACCGGCGTAAACGCTACGGCCACGACCGTTTGATGACGCCTTCGCTCCCGGTGCCGAATGACCCGGTGCTCCCTGATTCCACGAAGCCCCGTCTGCTCTCGCTCCCAACCGTCGGGTCAGCCGCCGAACACGGCTTGCTGACGGTCGTGGAAGCGGAGCCGTCGGCGCTGCCGTTCGTGGTGGCGCGGGTGTACTGGATTCATGAAGTGCCCACCGGGACCGTGCGCGGGCGGCACGCGCACCACCGCACGGCGCAGGTGCTGGTGGCGCTCGCGGGGGCGCTGCACGTAGAAACCGAGCTGCCCGACGGTACCGTCGAGCACTTCGACCTCACTTCGCCGACGCACGGGCTGTACGTGCCGGCGCACGTCTGGCGCACGGTCCGCTACTCGGCCGATGCGCGGCAGCTCGTCCTCGCCTCGGCTCCCTACGACCCCACCGATTACATCCACGATTACGCCACGTTTCGGGCGATGCTCAGCGCCTGATTCGTAGCCTTCCCCAACCGCACGGCCCGTGCCGGAAAGCCTCTGCTTCCCGGCACGGGCCGTGGCGCGTACGGCGGTATCGCACCGGCTGCCCGACCTTTGAATCGGCCCTGAATAGGTCGCTCTAAGAACCCTCAATGCTCGTTCCCTTCTTCTCCTTCGGACCGAATCAGGCGCCATTACGCACCGAGCTGACGGCGGCTATGGAAGCCGTGCTGGATACCGGCTGGCTGGTTCTGGGGAAAGCCGTGGAGGAGTTCGAGGCCGTGTGGGCGGCGGCTTGCACAGTGCCGCACGCCGTGGGCGTCGGCAACGGGCTGGATGCGCTGACGTTGGCGCTGCGCGGGCTGGGCGTGGGGCCGGGCGATGAGGTAATCGTCCCCGCGAACACGTATATCGCTACTTGGTTGGCGGTTACGCACGTCGGCGCCACCATAGTGCCCGTCGAACCGGATGCTGCTACGTTCAATCTGGACCCCGTGGCAGTGGCGGCGGCGATAACCCCGCGCACGCGCCTGCTGCTGCCCGTCCACCTTTTCGGCCAACCCGCCGACATGACGGCGCTCCTCGCGCTGGCGCGGCAGCATCAATTATTTGTCCTCGAAGACAATGCCCAAGCTGCCGGGGCGCGTTGGCAGGGCCAGCCCACTGGCTCCTTCGGCGATGCGGCGGCGCACTCGTTCTACCCCACCAAAAACCTCGGCGCGCTCGGCGATGCCGGGGCCATAACCGTCACCGATTCGGTCCTCGCCGCGCGCCTGCGGCAGCTCCGCAACTATGGCTCGACGCGGAAATACGAGCACGAGCTAATAGGCTGGAATTCCCGCCTTGATGAGCTGCAAGCGGCTTTCCTGCTGAAAAAACTCCCGCATCTGGCCGAATGGAATGCGGCGCGCGGGGCTGTCGCGGCTTATTACACGGCCCATCTGGCCGACCTTGAACCGTCGTTGACTTTGCCCGTGGTGGCGCCGGGAGCCACGGCTGTTTGGCACCAATTCGTCGTCCGAACGGCGCAGCGCGATGCGTTGCAGGCGCACCTCACGGCGCACGGCATCGGGACGCTGATTCATTATCCGCAGCCGCCGCACCGGCAGCCGGCTTACGCGCACTTGAAGCTCCAAGAAGGCAAATTCCCAATCAGTGAGGCAATGGCGGCTACCAGCCTGAGCCTGCCCATCTGGCCGGGGCTGACCGAAGCGCAGCTCGCCGCCGTGACCGGGGCGGTGCGGAGCTTCTTTAGCGCACCCGCCGCAGGTCGAGGAAGGTGAAGGCGTGGGCGTGGCGGTCGTCGGCGGAATGTTCTTCGCGGGCTACTTCGCGCCATTCGGCGGCGGGCAGGTCAGGGAAGAAAACATCGCCTTCGACTTCGGCGTGGACGCGGGTGAGCAGGATTCGGTCGGTGAAGGGGAGGAGAAGCCGGTAGATTTCGGCTCCGCCGATGCCGAAGACTTCCTCGCTACCGTCGAGCTGGCGTGCGTAGGCTAAGGCTTCAGAAGGCGTTTGAAAGACGTGCGCGCCGGGCAGCTGCAAGTCCGCTTGGCGGGAAATCACCAGATTGCTGCGCCCCGGCAGCGGTCGGCCGAGGCTGTCCCACGTCTTGCGGCCCATCAGAATGGGGTGGCCCAGCGTGTGCCGCTTGAACCATTGCAGGTCGGCGGGGAGGCGCCACGGCAGCTCGCCGTTACGGCCAATCACTTGGTTTTCGGCAGCCGCAACGATGAGCGTCAGCATAAGAAATAGGGGAGGAGTCGGGGAGAATCAGAGGCGAAAAGACCCGTTACGCGAACCGCAGTCCGCGGACCAAATCAGCGACGGGCAGGCGCTTTTTGCCTTCCAGTTGCGCGTCGAGCACATTCAGCGCGCCGTCGGTGGTGCGGAACGCGAGGGTGCCAGCCTTAGGGTCGAGGAGAAGGGCGCCGACGGGCTGCTCTGGTTCCCCGGAATATTCCACGCGCTCGGCGCGGTAAATCTTGAGCAAGCGGTTGTCGGGGAGGGCGGTGAAGGCGGTGGGCACCGGCGCCAGTCCGCGCACCCAGTTCACCAGCTCAGCGGCCGGAAGGGTGAAATCGAGGCGCCCGGTTTCTTTCGTGAGCTTGGGGGCGGCTTGTAGGTTTTCAGGCGCTATAACGGGTTGCGGCTGCGGCTGAACCATCCCCGAAGCAAGGGCGCGCACGGTTTGTACGGCCAGCGCCGCGCCGCGCTCGCGCAGCTTATCGTAGAGGCTGCCGAAGGTATCGTCGGGCGCAATCGGCACGCGTTCCTGTAAGAGCAAATCGCCGGTATCGATGGCGTGCTGCAAGCGGAAGGTGGAAACGCCGGTCTCGACTTCGCCCCGAATAATCGCCCAATTGATGGGCGCCGCGCCCCGATACTGCGGCAGCAGCGACGCGTGGACGTTGAGTGTCCCCAGCGGCGGCATCGCCCAAACGGCCTCTGGCAGCATCCGAAACGCCACCACCACCTGCACATCGGCCGCAAACGCCTTCAGCTCGGCCTGAAAATCGGGCGCTTTCAGGTTGGTGGGCTGCAAAACGGGCAGCCCGTGCATCTCAGCCGCCCGTTTGACCGGTGAAGCGACGAGCGATTGACCACGGCCGGCGGGCTTATCAGGCGCCGTCACGACGGCTACTACTTGCTGGCCGTCGGCCAAAAGCGCGTCAAGAGTGGAGACGGCAAACTCAGGAGTTCCGAAGAAAACGATACGCATTCTAGCAAGAATAGTGTTCAGGAAGCCTGCTATGGGCGCGCAAAGGTCGAGAATCCTTCACTACTTTTGATTTGCTGACCCCACTATTTCCGCTTTAACGAGCTTTTCTGATGACTACTTGGCTATTCCGCAGCCGTCTGCTTGTTACAGCAGTTGGTGCACTTCTGACGCTGCACGGTTGCAAAAAGGACGACACCACCGCCGAAAGCCTGAAGGGCGACATTACGGGCTTCGTCGTGATGGTAAACGTTAGGGGAGAAAAACTGCCGAGCGCAGCCGGCACGATTGCGAAATTGGAAGGCGCGTCGCCGGAAGCCCAGACCACTACAGATGCCAATGGCCGATTTGCGCTGACTAACGTGAAAGCGGGGACGTATAATCTGCTGCTGGAGCGGCCCGGTTTCGGCACTGCTCGCCGCCTATCTGTGCCGCACGTTGGGGGCAGCCAACCCACCTTTTTAGGGCAGGTAGGGCTGGTTCAAGCGTCGACGCTCAGTATAACCAATTTCGCTGCGCGGGCTATGTCGCCGGGAGTTGTATTCGATGCGACGCTTAGCAGCACGAATTCTACCCAAGTCGTAGTAGGGGTGTTTGCCAGTACTACGCCAACTACTTCGATTGCTGAGGCCACGTTGGTGGACAGGCTTTACATTACCAATCCGTCTGTGGTGAACATGCCAATTATGATAACATCTTTTATGCGTGCCGGTCTTGATCGAGGCCAAGTGTACATCTTTCTGGCTGGAATGCCGGCAGCGTTAGATGGATACGTGGATCCGCTGACAGGGCGCTTAGTTTATTTGGGAGTCGGTGCTCCTTCAAATTTGCAAACTGTGAACTTGTAGAGGCCATAGGTCTGCCCGAACGGCTACCAAGACCCGCTTCTCAGAACGTTCTGTTGAGGCGGGTCTTTTTTTTGTCTGTGTTTGGTATGCTTGCATACCAAAAAATCACGTAACTTGGCAGCCTCTTTCCTGCACGTCCCACACTATCCTGCAACTCTACCGGTGGCAATGAGGCCAGAAGAAACCGTCGACTACAACATCAAAGTGGCGTGGCACGCCATTTCGCGGATGTACGGCCAACAGGCTGCGCACATCGATATCACTACGAGCATCGGCTTCGTGCTGCTCAATATCGACCCGAGCATCGGGACGCCCACCACGAAAATAGCGCCGCTGCTCGGGCTGGAAGCCCGCTCGCTCACGCGGCTGCTGAAAGGAATGGAGGCGAAAGGCCTGATCTACCGCGTCCCGGATGAAGTAGACCGGCGCTCCGTCCGGATTCGGCTGACGGATTTGGGTCTGGAGCGGCGGGAAATATCGCGCCAAACCGTGCGGCAGTTCAACCACGTCGTGCAACGCGCTATCGCCCCCGCCGACCTGCAAACCTTCTTCAACGTAGCGCGCCTCATCACGGAAATGGTGGAGCGTAAAGAGATTTTTTCCGCCGATTATACCCCCGGCAGTGACTTTTAGCGCGGCGCTTCTGCGGCGCTGCTCCGCCCAACCGACCCCCTCTATCATTTGACCAAACGAATGAACCGCATCATTAAGAAAGTGGCCGTCCTCGGCTCCGGCGTGATGGGCTCGCGCATTGCGCTGCACTTTGCCAACATCGGCGTGCCGGTGTTGCTGCTCGATATCGTGCCGCGCGAGCTGACGCCCGACGAAGAGAAAAAAGGCCTGACCCTCGAAGCGCCCGCCGTCCGGAATCGGCTGGTGAACGCGGCGTTGCAGGCGGCGCTCCTCGCGAACCCGTCGGCGGTGTACCGCAAAGCCGACGCGAAACGCGTGACAACCGGCAACTTCGACGATAACCTGAAGGATATCGCCGGGTGCGACTGGGTTATCGAAGTCGTCGTCGAGCGCCTCGATATCAAGCGCTCGCTGTACGAGAAGGTCGAGAAGGTGCGCAAGCCGGGCACGCTGATTACGTCGAACACGTCGGGCATTCCGATTCACATGCTCGTCGAAGGGCGGTCGGATGACTTCCGGAAGCATTTCTGCGGCACGCACTTCTTCAACCCGCCGCGCTACCTGAAGCTGCTCGAAATCATCCCGACGGCGGATACCGACCCGGCGATTGTGGATTTCCTGCTCGATTACGGCGACCGCTTCCTCGGCAAAACCACCGTTCGGGCGAAGGATACGCCTGCCTTCATCGGCAACCGCGTGGGCGTATTCGCCATTCTCGACGTGCTGAAACGGATGCAGGATTTGGGCCTGACCGTGGAAGAAGTCGACCGCCTGACGGGGCCGGTCATCGGTCACCCAAAATCGGCGACCTTCCGGACGGCCGATGTGGTCGGCCTCGATACGCTCATCAACGTGGCGAACGGCTTGGCGCAAGGCCTGCCGAACGACGAGGCCAAGGCGACGTTCGCGCTGCCGGAGTTCCTGACCAAGATGGCCGAGAACAAATGGCTCGGCGACAAGACCGGCCAAGGGTTCTACCAGAAAATCAAGGGCGCGGGCGGCAAGTCGGAGATTCAGGCGCTGAACCTGCAAACCCTCGAATATCAACCCGGTACGCGGCCGAAATTCGGCACCCTCGAAGCCACCAAAACCATCGACTCACTCAGCCAGCGGCTGCCGATGCTGATTGGCGGCAAGGACAAAGCCGGGGAGTTTTACCGCGCGATGTTCGGCTCGCTGTTCGCTTACGCGAGCAATCGTTTGCCGGAGATTGCGGACCATCTCTATCAGATTGATGACGCCCTGCGCGCCGGTTTCGGCTGGGAGCAGGGGCCGTTTGAGTCGTGGGATGCCATCGGCGTTCAGAAGGGCATCGACCTCGCCACCGCCGCCGGGGCCACCGTGGCGCCGTGGGTGACCGAGATGCTCGCCGCCGGACACACCAAATTCTACCGCGCCGAAAACGGTCGTCGGCAGTATTACGATGCCGCCACCAAAGCGTACCAGTCGATGCCGGGCGGCGAATCGTTCATCATCCTCGACGCCCTGCGCCCGACCCGCAAAGTGTGGGGCAACGCCGGAGCCACCGTCCTCGACTTGGGCGACGGCGTCCTCGGGCTGGAATTCCACTCGAAGATGAATACCATCGGCGGCGATACCGTGCAAGCCATCCACAAAGCCATCGAGCTGGCGGAGAAGAGCTATCGGGGCCTCGTAATCGGCAACAACGCGCCGAATTTCTCGGCCGGAGCGAACCTCGCGCTGCTCTACATGCAAGCCATCGAGCAGGAGTTCGATGAGGTGAACATGATGATTCGCACGTTCCAGCAGGCGATGATGCGCGTCCGGTACTCAGCGATTCCCGTCGTGACTGTGCCGCACGGCCTGAGCCTCGGCGGCGGCTGCGAAATCTGCCTCCACGCCGACCGCGTCGTCGCGTCCGCCGAGACCTACATGGGCCTCGTCGAGTTCGGCGTCGGCGTTATTCCGGCCGGGGGCGGCACCAAAGAAATGGTGCTCCGCACGGCAGCAGCCGTAGAGGAAGGCGACATCGAGTTCAATACCCTCCGCAATGCGTTCACCAGCATTGCCACCGCGAAAGTGAGCACTTCCGCCGCTGAAGCTTGGGATATGGGCTACCTGCGGCGCGGCGACGAAATCATCGTCAACGGCGACCGCGCCATCGCGGAAGCCAAGCGCGCTGTGCTGGAGCTGGCCGACGCCGGGTACGTGCAGCCCGTGAAGCGCACCAATATCAAGGTGCAGGGCCGCGGCGCGCTGGGGATGTTCATCACCGGCGTCTACGCGATGCAGGAAGGCCGTTACATCAGCGAGCACGACCGCAAAATCGCCGAAAAACTCGCCTACGTGATGTGCGGCGGCGACCTCTCCGCCCCAACCGAAGTCTCCGAAGATTACCTCCTCGACCTCGAAAGAGAAGCCTTCCTGAGCCTCACCGGCGAGCGCAAAACGTTGGAGCGCATTCAATCCATCCTCACCAGCGGCAAACCGCTCCGCAATTAACCATCCGTGAAAATCCGTGAAAAAATCAGTTAAATCCGTGGGAAAATCTCCCACAGATGACACCGATTTTCAACACAGATGACATTGATTTTTTGACCACATGAACGCTTATATCGTTGCCGGTTATCGCACGGCTGTGGGCAAGGCCCCGCGCGGCGTGTTTCGTTTTACCCGTCCCGATGATCTCGCGGCGGACGTCATCAAGCATCTGCTGGCGAGCGTGCCCGCGTTGGATCCGGCGCGGGTCGATGATCTGATCGTCGGGAATGCGGTGCCCGAGGCCGAGCAGGGCTTGCAAATGGGACGCATCATCTCGATGCTCGCCCTGCCCGATTCGGTTTCCGGGATGATCGTGAACCGCTACTGCGGCTCCGGCGTCGAGACTATCGCGCTGGCAGCCGGTAAGATTGCCGCTGGAATGGCCGACTGCATCATCGCGGGCGGTACCGAGTCGATGAGCCTCGTGCCGGTGGTGGGCTGGAAAACGGTCCCGAACTACACGCTCGCCAAGCGTCGGCCGGAAGCTTACCTGTCGATGGGCCTCACGGCAGAAGCCGTCGCGCAGCAATACAAAGTGAGCCGCGAGGAGCAGGATGCGTTCGCGTATCGCTCGCATCAGCGCGCCATTGCGGCCATCAAAGCCGGGAAGTTCAAGCCGGGTATCGTGCCGATTACGGTCGAAGAAACGTACCTCGACCCCGCTACCGGCAAGAAGAAAACTCGCACCTCCATCGTCGATACCGACGAAGGTCCGCGCGCCGATACGTCCGTCGAGGCGCTGGCGCGCTTGAAGCCGGTTTTCGCGGCAGGTGGGTCCGTGACGGCGGGTAACTCATCGCAAACCTCCGATGGCGCCGCGTTCGTCATCGTGATGAGCGAGCGGATGGTGAATGAGCTGAATCTCAAGCCCATCGCCCGGATGCTGGCTTACGCGACGGCGGGCGTCGACCCACGAATTATGGGCATTGGACCGGTCGCGGCGATTCCGAAGGCGCTGGCGCAGGCGAATCTCAAAATCGCCGATATCGACGTCACGGAGCTGAACGAGGCGTTCGCGTCGCAATCCATCGCCGTGATGCGCGAGCTGGATATGGACCCCGAAAAGACCAACGTCAACGGCGGCGCCATTGCGTTGGGGCACCCGCTGGGCTGTTCCGGCGCCAAGCTCTCGGTGCAGCTCTTCGATGAGCTGCGCGCCCGTGGCCAGAAATATGGTATGGTGAGCGCGTGCGTTGGCGGCGGCCAAGGCGTAGCGGGCATCTATGAGCTGCTGAATTAGTAGCCTAAACGCTTCAAACTGAAAACCCCGACCGCACAGTCGGGGTTTTTAAGGAGCATAAACGCTGCAAGCATACCATTTGCAGAAAAATCGTATCTTTCCAGTCGCAAACCCCAAGTTCTCTCAAACCCGATGGAAGTCCAGCAAACCCCAACAATCAAAGGCGGCGAGTTCCTGCTCCGCGCCACTGATGCGGCCACCGTCTTCACCCCGGCCGACTTTACCGAAGAACAGCGGATGATGGCCGAATCGAGCCAAGCCTTTGTTCGGGAAGAAGTATTGCCCCTCCTCGACCGCCTCGACAACCACGAGGAAGGCCTGATGGAAGGGCTGATGAAGAAGGCCGGTGAGCTGGGCCTGTTCGGCATCAGCATTCCGGCGGAATACGGCGGGCTGGAGATGGACTTCAACACCGCCCTGTTGGTGACGGAAGCAGTCGGCTCGGGCCACTCGTTTCCGGTGGCGTTTGCGGCCCACACCGGCATCGGCACCCTGCCGATTCTGTATTTCGGCACCGAAGAGCAGAAGCAGAAATACGTGCCGAAACTGGCCTCCGGCGAGTGGGCGGGCGCTTATTGCCTCACCGAGCCAGGCTCTGGGTCGGATGCGCTGGGCGCCAAAACCCGCGCCGACCGCACCCCCGACGGCGGGTTCATCCTGAACGGCCAGAAGATGTGGATCACGAATGCGGGCTTTGCGCACGTATTCATCGTGTTCGCGCAGGTCGACGGCGACAAATTCACCGGCTTCATCGTCGAGCGCGGCACGCCGGGCCTGAGCTTCGGCAACGAGGAGCACAAGATGGGCATCAAGGGCAGCAGCACGCGCCAAGTGTTCTTCAACGATGTGAAAGTGCCCGCCGAAAATATGCTCGGCGAGCTGGGGAAAGGTCACCTGATCGCGTTCAATATCCTCAACATCGGCCGCATCAAGCTCGGCGCGGCGTGTTTGGGCGCCGCGAAAGGCGTGGCGAAGCTGGCCGTGAAGTATGCCAACGAGCGGCAGCAGTTCAAGCTGCCGATCTCGAAATTCGGCGCCATTCGGTATAAGATGGCGCAAATGGCCGTGCGCATCTGGTGTACGGAAGCCGCGCACTACCGCGCTGGAATGGACATTTATCGTCTCGAACAGCAGCTCCTCAGCGAAGGCAAGCCGATGAACGAAGCGCTGCTGGGCGCCGCTCGGGAGTTCGCGGTGGAATGCTCGATTCTGAAAATCGACGGTTCCGAAGTGCTTGATTACGTGGTTGATGAAGGGGTGCAGATTTACGGCGGGTACGGCTTCTCCGCCGATTACCCGATGGACCGCGCCTACCGCGACGCCCGCATCAACCGCATCTTCGAAGGCACCAACGAGATCAACCGGATGCTCATGGTGGATATGATTCTGAAGAAAGGCCTCAAAGGCGAGCTCGACCTGATGACGCCGCTCAAAGGCATTCAGGAAGAGCTAATGAGCATCCCGAGCTTCGGCGACGACGACGATGCGCCGCTGGCGGCCGAGAAGAAAATCGTAGCTAACCTGAAGAAAGTAGCGCTCATGATTGCCGGGCAAGCCGTGCAGCAATTCATGGCGACGCTCCAGAAAGAGCAGGAAATCCTGATGAACGTGGCCGATATCGCCACCCGCGTCTACATCGCCGAAAGCGCCCTGCTGCGCGCCGAGAAAGAGCTGACCGCCAAAGGCGAAGAAGGCGCGTCCATCGCCCTCGATATCGCCCGAGTCAACCTCAGCGAAGCCGTCGATGCGGTGCAGAAAGCCGGGAAGGACGCCATTGCCGCAATGGGCGAAGGCGACCAGCAGCGCATCCTGCTGATGGGCCTGAAACGGTTCACGAAAGCGGAGCTTTTCAACTCGAAAGACGCCCGTCAGCGCATCGCCAAAGTCCTCATCGACGCGAACGATTACGCGCTGTAGCGCGAGCTGCATTCGTTCTAGCTCAGTAAGTATCCTCACCCCCCGGCGTCTTCTCTTTCTGAGAGGGAGCCGGGGGGTGAGGATTTTTTACATAGGGGCAGCCTGAGGCTGGCGGCAGCGCCCCCACAGAATAGTAAGCATAGCCCGCAGCAATTAAAGCCGCGTTTGAGCAGCCATTTTCCCGCCGTTTCAGTCTGGCGTATAGAAGTCATCGCCTGGTTTAAGATTTTCTATCTATCATTAGCCGTCGAACAAGCTTTTTAACCCCAAACTGCTCTTTTTTTATGACGAACGTTTCGAATTATTGGACCTTCCCCTCGTTTACGTGGTAGTCGATTCGCACGGCGACGAATTCCTCGCGCCGCACCACCGGCCCGATGCCCTCACGCGCATTCAGCTTCACCTCAACGACTACGAATGTCCGGAGCTGTGGCTGGCGGGTAACCGTTTCGCGCGAGATGCAAGCGACGCTGACCGAATCGGCGGCCTTGCCAACGGAGGGCACGGAGGCCATTCACCCGTATCTGGGCTGGGTTCTG
>JANNMJ010000073.1:0-9824 GCA_031397815.1 Hymenobacteraceae bacterium | reverse complement strand
CAGGGAGCCAATCTGGGCGCTGGTGCGGCCAGCAGCAAGGCCAAGCGCAATTTCCTCGCGCTCCGGATGGGTTAATCGCGTGTACGACATAAGGGCAAATGTTCGCCCCTAATTGATGCACTAGCACCTAGACACCGCCCTTTTATATAAAGAAGGACAGCCACTTGATTTTATTCGCAGGAACCACATAAAGCCACGTCCTGCTCCGCCTACTGGCACCAAGACGCCGCCGCCCAAAGCCCGGGGTTGATTTCTTTGAAATCTACCCCGGGCTCCTGTGATAAAACCCCTTCGGGGTACCCAGCACGCGTCCACCCAATTAACTGTCCCAACTACCCCGAAGGGGTTTCATCCCAGAAGCCCCGGGTTGCCGCAGCGAAGCGAAGGCTACCCGGGGCTCACGCCGACAGGTTCAAGCAGCGCGTGCCTCACATCCTTACCTTGCCTCACGCAACTCCCGCCGCTTTCGCCCCCCCCCTTTCGCCCCTGATGCTCCAACCCGCTGCCGCCCCCGCCCCGATGCCGCCCGCTGCGGCGCGCTGGTTCGCCTTTTCGCTGCTCTGCGTGGCGATGTTCGGCAACTATTACGTCTATGATTCCATCGGCCCGGTGGCCGATATGCTGGTAAAGCAGCTCGGTTTCGACAATCAGGCCATCGGCACCCTCAACGCCATTTATTCCCTGCCGAACATCGTGATGGTGCTCGCGGGCGGCGTCATTGCCGACCGTTGGGGGCCGCGCAACGCCATTTTAGCGTTCACGGCCATCTGCGTCCTCGGCGCCATCCTGACGGCGTGGTCCGGCGATTTCCAGACGATGGCCGCCGGGCGGCTCCTCTTCGGCATCGGCGCCGAATCGATGAGCGTGGCCCTCAGCGCCGCCCTCGGCCGGTGGTTCGGCGCTTCCACGCTCGGGCTGGCGCTGGGGCTGAACCTGAGCTTTGGGCGCCTCGGCTCCTACGCCGCCGACCTCTCCCCCACCCTCGCCGAAGGCGTTTACGCGCAGGGTTGGCAAGCGCCGCTCTGGCTGGCCGCCGCCATTATGTCCGCCGGACTGGGCGCCTGCGTCATCTACTGGGCGATGGACCGCCACGCCGACCGCCTCGGCCAGCTCGGCGCTCCCGCCCCCACGGAGCGCATCGTCTGGGCCGACCTCGTCCGGTTCGACCGCTCTTACTGGTACATCGCCGGGCTGTGCGTGCTGTTTTATTCGGCCATTATGCCGTTCCGCAGCACGTTCGCCATTCCGTATTACCAGAACGCGCACGGCCTCTCGCTCAAAGCCGCGAGCACGCTCAACAGCCACGTTTTCCTCGCGGCCATCTTCTTCACCCCCGCCTTCGGCTGGCTCGTCGACCGCATCGGGCGGCGGGCGCTGCTGATGGCGGTTGGCTCCCTGCTGCTCACGATGAGCTTCGTGATACTCGGCACCAGCACTGGCGGGCTGGCAACCACCGGCTCCACCGTGCTCCTCGGCATCAGCTTCTCGTTGATACCGGGCGTGATGTGGCCGTCCGTCGCGCGCCTCGTCGAGCCCCACCGCCTCGGTACCGCCTACGGTCTGATGTTTCTCATCCAGAATATCGGCCTCACCATCGCCAACTACTACGTCGGCTGGCTCAATGACCACAGCAGCGCCAGCGCCATCAACATCGCCGGTTACCTCCCGATGCTCTGGTTCTTCGGCGTAGTCAGTCTGCTAGGGCTGGTTTTCGCCTTCCTGCTACGGGTGCGGGAGACGGGGCCGGAAGGGCACGGGTTGGAAGCGGGAAACGTCGGGTAATAGTAGCTTCGGCTGTTCCAAACTGTTGATTTTATGCTCACCCGTCTTCGCATTCAGGGTTTTAAGTCGTGGTCTGATACCGGCGATATCAAGCTCGGCAAGCTCACCGGCTTCTTCGGCCCCAACTCTTCCGGCAAAACCAGCCTCCTCCAGTTCCTCCTGATGCTGAAGCAGACCGTGGAAAGCAGTGACCGCTCACGGGTACTGCACACGGGAGATGCGAACTCGTATGTGGACTTGGGGACGTTTTATGATATTATTCATAAACATCAGGTGCCGGGGGAGTTAAAGTTTGACTTTGGCTGGATTGCAGGCCTGAATAAAAGAGGAGACAGAGACAAGGTTGAATTCTCTGCTACCATTACTGGAGAGCGTAAACAGGTTACATTATCAAGCTTGTTCTTTGATTTTAACTTAGATGCCATTGGTCTGAAGCGCGAAAATCACAAGCAACTTGTTTATAGCCGAGGTGAAGAATTGGGCGGATTTGAACTAGACAACGAACCGTGGTTTAGACATTTTGAAAACGATTGGGCCGAAGACCAAACGGACCCAATAAATACATTCAAATTTTATGGACTTTCTCGGGGATTTTTCCCAATTTCCCGCAGTGCCGATGCCGAATTTGTTTATGAGTTAGAAAGCTTGTTCAATAACACCTACTACCTCGGTCCCCTCCGCGAATACCCCGGCCGCCTCTATTCTTGGGCGGGTGAGCGCCCCGCCGACGTCGGCCGACGCGGTGAGCGCACGGTAGAAGCCCTCCTCGCCGCTGATGTGCAGCACGACGGCAAGCTAAAGGACCCTGATACCGGCAAAGCGCACACCGTCACGCAGCACGTAGCGTATTGGCTCAAAAGACTCGGCCTGATTCATTCCTTTAAGCTCAAGCCCATCGCCAAAAACCGGAAGGAGTATGAGGTGAAAGTCAAGCAATCGCCGGGGGCTACTGAAGTGGCCCTGACCGATGTGGGTTTCGGCATCTCGCAGGTTCTGCCGGTGCTCACGCTCTGCTTTTACGCCCCGGCAGGCTCCACCATCATCTTCGAGCAGCCAGAAATTCATTTGCACCCCGCCGTGCAAGCGGGTTTGGCCGATGTATTCCTCGATGCCATCAAGCAGCGCGGCATCCAGATTATTTTGGAAAGCCACAGCGAGCACCTCTTGCATCGCCTCCAGCTCAGAATCGCGGAAGAGGAAGTTTCCACTGAAGATATCCGCCTCTACTTCGCCCAAGCCAACGACGGCGAATCCAAGCTCACCGAGCTGGACCTCGACGAGTACGGCAACATCCGCAACTGGCCGAAAGGGTTTTTCGGGGATGAAATCGGCGATTTGATGAAGATGACACAAGCCGAAGTCAAGCGCAAAATGGCCGCTCGTCAAGGATGAAGCCGGTACTGATTGAGACGAATGTTCTCTGCGCTGCGAATGGCTTGGCCGAACAGGTTTCGGCGCAATGCAAAGGCGCCTGTGCCGAGCTGCTGACGCAGATTATGGTAGAAGGTCATTTTCTGGTCGATGAGCAATACGCCATCTTCAACGAATACCAGAATAAAAACGAGCCGACAGATAAAGGCGGTCCCGGCAACGCGTTTCTGCTGTGGGCTCTCCGTAATCGGGCTAATCCGGAGCGTTGCACACAAGTACCCATAACCCACCACCCCGAGCGCGGCTACGAGGAATTTCCGGACACCCCGGAACTGTCCTCCTTCGACCCAAGTGACCGAAAGTTTGTCGCCGTCGCGCTGAGTCATCACCAACAGACCGGCCATATGCCGGTCATCCACAACGCCACCGATACCGATTGGGCGCATCCAGCGCACCACGCCGCTTTCACGGCGCACGGGCTGCGAATCGCGTTCGTATGCCCTGATTATCTGGCCGCACCCCAATAACGTAGCAGCGTCTCTCCGAGACGCGTGTCAATTCTTCCGCCCGGCACGCGTCTCGGAGAGACGCTGCTACTTCTACTCATGCCCGTCAAACGCCTAAACCCCCTCGCCGAACACCTAAACCTGCTCGCCGAACACCCATAATACCATGTCAAACGTATAAAATACCATGTCGAACACCTAAACCTGCTCGCCGAACACCCATAGTACCATGTCAAACGTATAAAATACCATGTCGAACACCTAAACCCCCATGACCTAAGTTGAAACCCGTGACCTAAACGCAAGTCCGTGACCTAAACTAAAACCCGTGACCTAAACGCGAGGCCGTGACCTAAATACCCCCACACCTACCTTTACGGCCTGATGCTCAAACTCCTACGCGTCCTCACGGCCGTAATCCTCACTGCCTTTGCGCTGCCGGTCGTCGCGCAACCAGCCCAGCCGCCGATTCAGATTGCCTTCCTCTGGCATATGCACCAGCCGGTGTATTGGCCCGGCGAGACGGTCAACCAGACCATCAACGCCAACCGGTACCCGTTTTCGGTGCAGCAAATCTTCTCCGACCGCACCGGGCCGTACACCGATTGGCCGAAAAATGCCGTGCAGAAGGGGCTGAGCCTGCCGCATTTTGGGGCGCAGGTGAGCTTTAGCGGGTCTTTGGTGCAGAACCTCAACGATTTAGGGGCGGCCGGGCGCTTCCCCAGCAACTGGAAAACGCACTGGAACACCGCCCGCGCTTGGCGAACCACCCTCGGCAACCCGCGCATGGATATGGTCGGTTTTGGGTACCACCATCCGCTGATGGGGCTTATCGGGTACGACGATATCCGGCGCCAGATTCAGCAGCACCGGGCACTTTTTCAGACCCAATTTCCTGGCGCTTATTCGAAGGGGATATTTCCACCGGAAAATGCCTTTGCGCTGACCGAGATTCCCGCCCTTGTCGATGAAGGAATGGAGTGGGTTTTGGTCGATAATATTCATTTCGACCGCGCCGCCGTCGGGTATCCGTGGAATGCGGGTGGCAACCTCGTCGAACCGAACCGCGCCGACCAGCGCAACGTCAACCCCGCCGACTGGGTGCAGCTCAACAACGTGTGGGCGCCCACGCGCAACTCGGCGGGCTGGGGCCGTCGGCCGCACTTCGTCGAGCACGTCGACCCCGCTACCGGCCAGCGGAAGCGGATTATCGCCGTCCCCGCCGACCGTTACCTCGGCAACGAAGACGGGCGTGGCGGCTTCGGGGCGCTCAATTACGACCTCGTAATGAGCCAGCTCGCGCCGTACAACACCGACCCAGCGCACCCGATTCTCGTCGTGCTCCACCACGACGGCGACAATTACGGCGGCGGTTCCAGCGCGTATTACGACAATAATTTCCAGAGTTTCGTGAATTGGGTGCGCGCCAATCCCACGCGGTTCGAATGCACCACGATTCAGGATTATCTCGACCGTTTTCCGCCCGATTCCACCGATATTATTCACGTCGAAAGCGGCTCCTGGAGCGGCGCCGACAACGGCGACGCCGAATTCAAGAAATGGAACGCCGACCCCACCAATTGCCTCTCGTGGGACCGTAACTCGTGGGGCGTCGTGACGGCCGCGCAGAACGAAGTCCGGACCGCCGAGGCCGTCGCGGGCGCCCAAAACCCCGCCGTGCAGCAAGCGTGGGCCAGCCTCCTTAACGCGCAAGCCAGCGATTACTGGTACTGGGACGGCTCCACCAACGGCCTCTGGGACGTCCACCCCACCCGCGCCGCCAACGCCGCCGTAACCGCCGCGCGCGCCGTCCTGCCGCCCACCGCCCCGGATGCCGTCGCGCCGAGCGTCTGGCTCCCGCAGCGCGAGCCGTACAACCCCGGCGCCACCGAGTTCAACACCCCTCAACCGAGCGATTTCACTGTCTGGACCTTCGCCTACGACCGCAGCGGCCTCCAACGCATCGACCTCAAATACCGCCTCGACCTCGACGGCCAAAACCCCCTCGCCACCACCGATAACGAGACCTACGCGGGCGGCCCCGGCGTCGGCCCATGGACGACCCTACCGATGACCCGCGCTCAAATCGGCTCCGCCACCACCCCGCTCCCCCTCGTCAAAGCCGCCGAGTATAGCGCGCAGATTCGCGGTCTGGGGTCGGTTTTGGTCGATTATTACATCGAAGCGCAAGACTCCGCCGGGAACGTCACCCGCTCCGAGATTCAGCAAGTCTGGGTCGGGCCGCAGAACAGCCGCCCGCACCAATGGGCCAATTGCGACGGCCAAGGCACCGGCGGCACCAACCCCACGACGTGCGTCGGCGCAGAAGCCGTGAGCTGGTCGCCCGCCAACCCCACCACCGCCGATACCATCACGGTCACCGTCACGAACCCCGCCCGCGCCGCCAACCTGCATTGGGGCGTCAACCAGTGGGCGCTGCCCGATGCGGCGTACCGGCCCGCCAACACCAGCCTCTTCAACGGCACCGGCCCGGCCGTGCAAACGCCATTCAGCATCCCCGCAAACTGCCAGATGAAGCTGAAAATCGGCCCCTTCAACCGGCCCCAGCAAGCCATCCAAAAGATCGATTTCGTCCTGAACTACACCGACGGCTCGTGGAATAATAACAACGGGCAGGATTGGCACATCACCCTCCGCCCCGCCCCCACCGGCCTGCCCACGGAAATCGCGGAAACGGCGTTTGCCCTCTTCCCGAATCCCGCGCATCAGCGCGTCACGGTTCGCCGCTCCATCACCGCCCCCGCCACCTTCGAACTGCTCGACGTGCTCGGGCGCATCGTTCTCACTGAAACCATTGCCACTCCCGAAGCCGCCGTGGATCTGCGCACGTTGCGGCCCGGCGTGTATGTCGCCCGTATCGGGCAGCGGCAAGTGCGGCTGATTTTGTAGTAGCTCAATGTGGGCCACCTGAGTGTGCCCGGGGTAGTCGGCGCAAAGCGGCGCCAACCCCGGGCTGTGGAAAAGAACCCCGTTGGGGTTCGCGGCACGCAATCAATTCACGCAATCAATCGGGGAACCCCAACGGGGTTCTTCTCCAAAGCCCGGGGTTGATTTCGCAGAAATCTACCCCGGGCACGCGCGCTGCGCACCCCCAAATCGCGCGGGGCTCTGCCCCGTGCGGGCTATTCGCGGGACTCTGGCCCGCCACCCCAATCGGCGCACTCCTACGTACCCGGCACCGTCTCGGTGCCGGTGCTGCTGATTCCAATCGGCTTTCACCCACCGGCACCGAGACGGTGCCGGATACGTAGGAACTGCAGGTCAAGAGACCTGCTGATAACCGACACCGGGCCAGAGCCCCGCGTCAAAACCCCTCTCACATCCCCACATCTCCCCCACACTACGCCACAAACAGCGCCAACACCACCCCAACCGCCGCCGCCACCATCTTCGGACGATTAAACCGGTGCTCCGGCGTAGTCTCGAACAAAATCGTAGTCGAGATGTGCAGGAAATTACCCGCCACCAGCCCTGCCAGAATCGGGTAAGCGGGGCCGTTCTCCAACGTTCCCCCCAACAGCATCCCCAGCGGCGACGCCACGGCGAACACCGCCAGATACGCCATCGCCCGGCGGAACGAGTTGAGGCGCGCCAGCAGCACGCTCATCAGCGCCAACGCCGCAGGGATGTGGTGCAGCACCACCCCAAGCAGCACCGGCCAGAAACCACCGCCCGCCCGCGTCGCGCGCTCCGTCAGGATCGACCCTTCGAGCGCCGAATGCACCACCAACGACGCCAAAAGCAGCACCGGACCGTAGCCGTGGTCGTGCTCCGGGTGCCGGTGAACGTGCCCGTGCTCGATGCCTTCCGAAGCCAGTTCGAGCAGCATTTGCAGGAAAAACCCCGCCAACACCCAATACCCGACCCGCGTCGCGCCTTCCCCCGCCAGCGCGAGGGTTTCGGGGAGCAGGTGCAGAATCGTAATCGAAAACAGGTACGCGCCGCTGAACGCCAGCATCGGCTTCAGCCACCGCGTAATATCACCGGGCAACAGCCGCACCACCGCCCCGGCGCCAAGCACCGAGCACGTGAGCAGCAGCATAGCCAACACAAGGGACATCAAATCCGGGTTTGAGGGGAATCAGAGGCCTTAAACGCCACGAATTGCCCCACGAAGCGCCGGGTCTCGGGCACTTGGTGGGGCAAAAAGGCGGGTGAGGCAGCGTAAGCCGACGACGCAGCGCAGCGCGACGCTTATCGCTTATTTCTTGAGAATATAAATCAGGCGCGGCGACGATTCTTTCTCGTACGCCCCCAAATCGTAGGTGCCGAAACACGCCCGCACCCGCAGCCCGGCCAATCGGAAATACTCCTCGAACTGCTCCGGCCAGAGCGCCATTACGCGCTCGGTGAACACCTGCGGCTGACCGTCATCGTCGGTGAAGCGGATGCGCTTCTCGAAATAACCGTCGTGGATGCGCCGCGAGAGGTGAAACTCGGTGCCGCCTTCGGTCTTGATCTCCTCCGCCACCAACGCGCGCTCCAGGCGGTCGGTGTTGAGGTAATCGAGGACCAGCTCGCCGCCGGGGCGCAGGGTTTCCGCAATGGCTTGCAGCACGAGCACGTTTTCGGCCTCCGAATCGAAGTAGCCGAACGACGTGAATAGGTTCAGGACGCAGTCATAGTGGTTCGGCTCGCCAAGCGACTCACGCATGTCGTGTACCCGAAACCGCAAATGGTCGTCCTCAAACTGCTTCGCGTAAGCAATCGACGACGGCGAAAGGTCGACCCCGGTCACATCAAACCCGCGCTTACGCAGGTCCAAGGAATGCCGCCCTCGGCCGCACGCCAAATCCAGCAGGCGGGCGCCGGGCTTCAGCCGCAGCCATTCCGCGAGGTTATCGAGGAAACGGTGCGCTTCCGGCTGGTCGCGCTCGCGGTAGAGCCGGTGGTAATACACGGAATCGAACCACGTGCTGAACCACTCCGACCTGCGGGCGGGAACGGTTTCGGATGCAGCGGCGGCGGACGAGGAAGACGGGTCGCTCATCATACGGTTTCTTTAACGGATGCGGAAAAAGAACAGGACGTAGAGCGCCGCGTTCGGGTTACTCGCCGTGGGCCGCTGGTTCGGCGGCTTCTTCCGTCGCCGGATTGCTCACGGCTGATTTTTGGTCTTCCGAGCCGGTCGCTGCGGCGCCGCTTGCGTCGGCGTCGTGCATCTCACCGTCGGTGTGGCCTTCGCCGTGCGCCTCACCGTGGCCTTCACCGTGCGCCTCGCCATGGCCTTCGCCGTGGGCGGCATGACCCGCCGCACCCGGACGGTCAGCGGATGGGTAAATACCGGTTTTACGGCCTCCAGCCGACACCGCATCGACGGAAACTTTCTGACCGGGACGGAAATCCGACGGCTCAGAGCTGCATGAGGCCATCAGGGCGAGGGCGCCGAGCGCCAGGATATAGTTCTTCATTGCGGGCACGAAGCGGAAAGCGAAAGCGAAATCAGGCCGCAAGTTCGGCCGGAAAAATGAGTTTGACACCGTTTGACACGTCCGCCCTTGCAGACGGCCTTTCTTAACCCTCTCAACCTTTAAGCCTCCACGGCAGGCGCATCGGCCGGCAGCAGATTCTTGCGGCGCAGCGTAGCCTCCATCATCTTGAGGTCGGAAGGCTTGAGGAAGATATCGAAGGGAAGCAGCAGAAATTGTAGCTCCCCGGCGCCTAGCCACGTCAGCACGCGCTGCAAGCGGGTGGCGGGCGGCGCGCCGGGCGGCGGGGTGCTCGTGAACGAGAGCAGGAAGGCGTTCGGCAGCCGCTCGGCGCGCTCGAACATCTCCCATTTCAGCTCCGCGCCCTCGCGCTCGTTGCGCTTGAGCAGGAATTGCCGGGGATTGATTTCGTAGAAAACCCGCTCGAACAGAATCTTGGTCTGGTCGAGCTTCGTGACGCCCGATACCTGCGCGCCCCAAAACAGGACGTGCAGCAGCGCCAGCACCACCACGATGGCCAGCACCCACCAGCTCGGCCAGATAAGCGCCAGCACCACGCCGAAGCCCGCCAGCGCCACCAGCACCCACCACTGCTTTTTCCAGAGCCGCTTTAGCGCAATCTCGGTGTAGCGCTCGGCGGTGAGCTGCGTTTTTTTGGTTCGAATGGTCCCCGGCGCCGGGGCTTGCTGAATAAGTTGCGGACGCATGTAAGGGA
>JANNMJ010000120.1:0-21480 GCA_031397815.1 Hymenobacteraceae bacterium | reverse complement strand
GCGCACCTTTCGGCGGAGCCGTGAGGTGGAGGGTGTGGCGGGCGGGGTTCGGCCACATTGCGAGGCGCGGCTGCGCGGCGGCATCGCGCACGCCGAGCGGCCCGCCGAGCATGGCCGTGAGGTAGCCGATGGGCATCGTTTGGGCGGTCAAGGTGGCGGCTCCGATGGTAACAGTCGTATCGCCGACGGTCACTCCACCGCTCACGAACAGGTCGTTGGGGGAGTTGGTGACCAGGGTGGTGGCGCCGTGCATCACTTGCGCCCACTGCCACTGCCCGGCGCCGGTAAACGCCGTCACGAAGGGAGTGGGCGGCGGCGGAATGGGTGGGCCGGGTACGTCTCTTGAAACGTCCCCGGCGCGTTGGTGCGCGGCACCCGAACCGGTACTCGGCCGGGGGCCACCGCTGAGCTGCCGAAACATGCCCGCGATAGAATCGGAACCGAACTGCGCTTTGCCGTAAACGCCGCCCAACATGTAGCTGCTCGTGGTGCCGCCGGTAGCGAGCGCCCCGCCGAAGGTGTAGCCCGAACCGGTGGGAATGTTCGCGCCGAGCCATTGCCCCCCGAGAGTCATCGCGCCGACGAACGTCGTAGCCGTTCCGCTGAACGGGCTCAGCCGTACGGGGCCGAGGCTGACCGTATCGGATAAGGTGCCCGATACGAAAAGCTGCCCGCCGCTCGGGGAGAGCGCGAGGCCGGACGTGGTGAGGTAGCCGGAAATGATCGGGCGGTCGTTGGTGTGGCGCGCCCACCGCCACTGCCCGGCATTGTCGAAGCTCGCCAGATACGACGCTGGCCCGTCGACGCTCGATAACGTAAGCGCGCCTAGCCGAATCGTATCTTCGTAGTAGCCCGTGAGGTAGCCATTTCCGGCGGAATCGAGGACTAAATCGTTCAGCCCATCCGTGCTGTAGTTCAGGGAGCCACTTAGCTTTTGGGCCCAAAGCCACTGGTTGGTGGGGTTGAGGCGCGCCACGAAACCATCGGTCTGGACGGCGACCAAAGGCGGCAGACTGCCGAGCCGGATCGCATCCTCGAACGTGCCCGCCAAAACGGCGTCGCCGTTGGCAGCTACGGTGAGCCGGGCTATAGTCTGCGGGGCCGATACGCCGCCCAATACTTGCCCTTGCGGGGTGAGCCGCGCCAGAAAGCCGATGTTCCCGTTCGTGCTGTAAGTGCCGCCGGAAGAGGTGGCGACGCGGTCGGAACCGAGCGTAATGGTATCACCGGCGACCCCGGTCAGCACGACGCCGCCGCGTGGGTCGAGGGCGATGAGGTAGCCCTCATCGGCAGCCGATGTGCCGAGCTGCGTGATCCAGCGGGTGCCCCCCTGACGGTCGTAGGAAATCACGAAGGCATCGGTGTAGCCGCGCGACATAAGCGTGGTGCCCCCCACGACCACCGTGCCCCCGAAGGAACCAGTAGCGTAGGTGTTGCCCTGCGCATCGGCTACTACTTGCCGAATGGTGGCCGTTCCGCCCGACGCACTCGCCTGTGCCCACACCCACTGGCCGCTGGCCGAAAGGTGTGCGCCCATCACGTTGGCATCAGCCGGGGAGGGGAGCGCGTGGGTGCCTAAAGGCATCTTACCCATATACACGGCCGCCACCCGCACGCCGTTCGCGGGGTCCGGGGCGAGGTATGTCTCCGCCGCGTAGCTGTGCCGGGGAGCGCCAACGGCCCACTGCCATTGGCCGGTCGGGCTGAGCTTCGCGAAGAAGGTGGTGCTGCCGAATAAGGTGGTCGGCCCGAGGACGGTAGTATCGCTACAGAAGCCGCTCCAGTAAACATCGCCTTGCGCATCCACCGCCACGCCCTGGCCTTGGTCGGCGCCCACGCCGCCGCCTTGCCGCACCCATTCCCATTGTCCGGCGGCGCCAAGCTTCGCGAGAAAGGCGTTATCCGGGGAGTGATTGGTGTTCGGCGTGACCGGCGTGACGATTCTCAGCGAGCCGAAAACGGCGCGCTGCCTGAAGCCACCCGAGAGGTACACGTTGTTCTGGGGATCGACGGTTACTCCACCGGCGAAATCAGAAGAGGCACCTCCGGCCGAATGCACGCCCAGCCACTGCCCCTGCGCGCTCAGGTGCGCGAGAAAAATATCGTATTCTGACGTGGTTGATGTGTTCTGAGCGACGAAGCTGCCAAAGGTGGCCGTGCGCGTCACAAAATGTCCGGCTACCCAGAAGTCGCCCTGCGGCCCGGCCGCCATTTGGCGCACGTCTACGCGCTCCATTTGGTAGTCGCCGAGGGGGGTGGCCCAACGCCAGGCTCCACTGGGGCTGATGCTGGCAACGAACGCCTGTGGCTGACCCGCGTTCGGCCCCGCAATCGCGTATGCCCCGAACGACAGTCGGCCTACTCCAAATCCCGAGACACAGGCATTCCCCTGCGTGTCGACGCTCAAAGCGGTGCCCTCAAGCGTGTAACTCCCCCATTGCAGGGCGCCGGGAGTGTTGGTCGAAGCGACGGACATATTCAGCCATTGACCTTGCGGCGAGAGGCGCGCCACCACCAGCGATTGCGCCCGATAAAGCGGCTCCGGCAAGACCGAGCCGCCGAGCGTCAGCGGGCCGTAGTAGCCAGCGAGCACCGTCACGTTTCCCTGCCCATCGACGGCCACATCTAGCCCCTGACTAGACCGCAAATCTGTCATCGGCGCCGTCGTGGCGGCCGGGCTGACGGCCCACAGCCACTGTCCCGTCGGCGAAAGCTTCGCGACGAACAAGTCGTTCAAGCTGCTTGAGCGGCTCCGCAGGGTGGTGCTGCCGAAAGCCACCTTTCCCGTGAAGGAGCCGGTGATATATTGATTGCCGACTGCATCAGTAGCCGTTTGGCCGCCCCGCAGGTAGCCGTTGAGCGTCGGGTGCTGCACGGTCGTCGCCCACGACCACGGCCGCGCCGCGCTAGGGGGCGGCGGCGGATTAGTCTGCCCCTGAGTCGGCAGACAATGGCTAAGAATCAGCGCTAATACGAGCCAAATGGCCCGTGAGAAGCGCGCTTCAAGCAAGGTAAAAGTGTTCATAACCAACCAATGGAAAGAGAGTGAATAGGGGAAGGAGCCTTATTTACTGCAAGATAAGCCGTGCAGCAGGTCGCCCCTAGCCGCAACCACATGCGGGCGGGCACAAGGCCGCGCCCCTACAGGTGTTTGAGGTTGGTGTGACGTTGAACCAAGTGGCCCCATAGAGCCGGCCCCGGGACGGTGCCGGATACGTAGGAAGGGTCACATCTCCACATCTCCCACATACCCCACATCTCCTCATCCTTACTCCACCACCAAGCGGTTCGTGAGGCCGCCGCACTGCACGATGTACATGCCCGGCGCGAGGGCCGGCAGCGGCAGCGTGAGGGTCGTCGGGGCGCCGGTTACGGCTTGCGTGAACACCACGCGTCCCACGCCATCGAGCACGCGCACCGACTGCGCACCTTTCGGCGGAGCCGTGAGGTGGAGGGTGTGGCGGGCGGGGTTCGGCCACATTGCGAGGCGCGGCTGCGCGGCGGCATCGCGCACGCCGAGCGGCCCGCCGAGCATGGCCGTGAGGTAGCCGATGGGCAGCGTTTGGAAGGTTACCGTGGCGCCCCCGTTGGTAACGGCGGAATCACCGGCGACTAGTCCACCGGCCACGAACAGGTCGTCGGTGGCGGAGCTGGCGGCCAGGGTGGTGGCGCCGCTCATCGCTTGCGCCCACTGCCATTGCCCGGCGCCGGTGAACCCCGTCACGAAAGGGGTTGGCGGGGGAGGGATGGGCGGGCCGCCCCGTACCCCGGCAATACTGCGCTGGTGCGCGCCGCTCGGTCCGGCGCTCGGCCGCGGACCGCTGCCCAACCGCCCCCAAGAAGTATCGATGGAATCAGCGCCGAACCGCGCTCCCCCGAAAAAGCCGCCCAACATGTAGCTGTTGGTGGCGCCGGAGGCAAGCGCTCCGCCTAAGGTTTCGCCCGAAGTGGGGATGTTCGCGCCGAGCCATTGCCCGCCGAGCGTCATCGCGCCGACGAATGCCATTCCCACTCCGCTGGGGCCGCTCAAGCGGACGGGTCCGAAGCTGACGGAATCGGTTAAATAGCCCGACACGAGAAGCTGCCCACCGTTCGGAGAGAGCGCGAGGCCGGCGGTGTAGAGGAATTCGCTCGTACCCCGGTCGTTGATCGGGCGGGCCCACCGCCACTGCCCGGCATCGTCGAAGCTCGCCAGATACGACGCTTGGTCGGAGCGGCCCCGCACGGTGAACGCGCCCAGCTGGATCGAGTCACTGAAATACCCCGTGACGTAGCCGTTGCCGGCAGAATCGACGACGACATCGTTCACCCCATCCGTCGTATTAGTCACCGGGCCGTGCAGATGCCGGACCCAGCGCCACTGATTGGTGGGGCTGAGACGCGCCACGAAGCCATCAACCCCGGTGGTAACCAGCGGGGGCAGGCTGCCGAACTGGATCGTAGTGTAGAAAGTACCCGCCAAAACGGCGTCGCCGTTGGCCGCTACGGCCAGTCGGGTGACGCCCTGCGGGGCCAATACGCCGCCCAGTACCTGCCCTTGCCGGTTGAGGCGCGCCAGAAAGCCGATGTTGCCGTAGCTGGGGAAGTTGCTGCCGAGCGGGGTGGTCACTACGTCGGTGTTGAGCCTGAGCGTATCGCCCGCGATGCCCAACAATACCAAGCCGCCGCGTGGGTCGAGGGCGATGAGCTGACCTTCGTCGGGGGCGGCCGTGCCGAGCTGCGTGGCCCAGCGGGTGCGCCCTTGACGGTCGTAAGAAATCACGAAAGCATCGGTATAACCCCGCGATGTGAGCGTGGTGCTCCCCAGCACCACCGTGCCGCCGAAGGAGCCGGTGGCGTAGGTGTTGCCCTGCGCATCGGCCACTACTTGCCGGATGGTGGCCGTGCCGCCCGACGCACTCGCCGCCGCCCACGCCCACTGCCCATTCGCCGAAAGGTGGGCGCCCATCACGTTCGCATCGGCGGGCGACGGTAGTATGTGGGGGCCTAAAGCCAACCGGCCCATATGCACGGTCGCCACCCGGATGCCGTCCTGCGGATCGGGCGCTAGATAAATATCCGGCGAAGTACTGGTAAGGGGGGTGCCAATAGCCCAGCGCCACTGGCCGGTGGGGCTGAGCTTCGCGAAGAACGTGGAGCTGCCGCGCAGGGTGGTCGGGCCGAAGATGCTAGAATCGCCGCAGGAGCCGCTCCAGTACACGTCGCCTTGCGTGTCGAGGGCCACGCCACTGCCCTGAACGCCGCTAACACCCCCGCCTTGCTGCACCCATGCCCATTGTCCGGCGGCAGTGAGTTTCGCCAGAAAAGCGTCAGAAACGTTTCCGGACGAGCTGCTCGGCGGATGAAGGCTATTGACTCTGAGCGAGCCGAAGCGGGCGCTCCGGTTGAAAGAACCCGCGATGTACACGTTATTCTGCGCGTCGACGGTAAGGGCGTTGGCGTAATCGCCGCCGTTGCCGCCGGCCGGGTACACGCCTAGCCATTGCCCCTGCGCGCTCAGATGCGCCAGAAAAACCTCGGAGCTCAACGCGCCCGATACCGTATTCCGGACAGTGAAAGCACCGAAGGTGGCGGTGGCCAATTGAAAATACCCGACCACCCAGAAGTCGCCTTGCGGGCCGGCCTTTACCTGCCGAGCCGTCACCAGCTCCGTGATGGGGTCGGCGAACGCCGTAGCCCAACGCCACACGCCGCCGGAGCTGACACTCGCCGCAAACGACTGTGGCAAGTTGTTACGTGTGCCGGTAACCGAATAGGTGCCGAACGACATCGTGCCCGCTCCATACCCCAAAATGCACGCATTGCCTTGCGCATCCACCGAGAGGGCGGTGCCTATCAGCGTGTATCCCCACGGCACACCCGACAGGTTAGTCGTCGCAACACTCGTGTTCAACCATTGACCCTGCGGCGACAGGCGCGCCACCACCAGCGACTGCGACCGCGTCAGCGGCTCCGGCAAAACCGAGCTGCCGAGCGTCAGCGGGCCGTAGTAGCCAGCGAGCACCGTCACGTTCCCCAGCCCATCGACGGCCACATCGACCCCCTGACTCGAACGAAAATCCACCAGCGGCGCCGTCGTAGCGGCCGGGCTGACCGCCCACAGCCACTGGCCCGTCGGCGAGAGCTTCGCGACGAACAAGTCGGTCATTTGGTTCGAGCGGCTCCGGAGCGTCGTGCTGCCAAAAGCGACTTTCCCCACAAAGGAGCCGGTGATGTATTGATTGCCGACTGCATCAGTAGCCGTTTGGCCGCCGCGCAGGTAGCCGTTGAGCGTCGGGTGCTGCACGGTCGCCGCCCACGACCACGGCCGCGCCGCGCTAGGGGGCGGCGGCGGATTAGTCTGCCCCTGAGTCGGCAGACAATGGCTAAGAATCAGCGCTAATACGAGCCAAATGGCCCGTGAGAAGCGCGCTTCAAGCAAGGTAGAGCTGTTCATAACCAACCAGTGGAAAGAGGGTGGAGGTGGGGTAACGCCTTATTTACTGCAAGATAGGTAGGACCTAGACGGGCTTAATGCATTTAGAAAGTAAACTCCTCGCCCCGAAGGGGAGGGGTGGGGGGGGCACTGCCCACGGCCGCGTAATGCTATGCGAACCCCGCAACGGCGAATAGACCATTAACACAACCGCATGCGGGCGGGCACAAGGCCACGCCCCTACAGGCGGTTGTGGGCATCAGGTTGGCCGACATTTAATGGGCACGTAGGGGCGCGGCCTTGTGCCCGCCCGCATGTGGCTGGGCGTATCTGCCGCGTTGCCATAACCGCGTTCCCCTTTGCCCATAACAGGGTACCCTGTTGCCCATAATAAGGTATGCCATTACGCGCAAGAGGGTATGCCATTACGTGCAAGAGGGTATGCCATTACACGCAATGGGGTATCCCATTACGCGCAATGGGGTATGCCATTACGCGCAATAGGGTATGCCATTACGCGCAATAGGGTACCCCATTGCCCGTAAAGCACAACGCCGCCCGTTACACATCGGTAACGGGCGGCGTTGTTGATTCACACCGTTGGCGGTGCTTCGGTGGGCGTGGGTTACTCCACTACCAAGCGGCTCGTGAGGCTGCCGCAGCGCACGACGTACACGCCGACGGGCAGCGAGCGGAGGTCGAGGGTGGCTTCGGAGGTGCCTTCGGCGAGCGATTGCGTCAGGATGACGCGACCGACGGCGTCGTGCAGCGTGACCGTGGTGGCGGTGGCGAGCGGCTGGTTGAGCAGCAGCTTAGCCTGCGTGTGGGCAGGGTTCGGGGCGAGGGTGGCGGTGAGGGCCACACCCGGCGCGGTGCTCAGGCGACGGCCAATCACCAGCTCGAACCGACCGCTTACAACGCCCGGCTGGGCGACCGAAAGCTGCACGGAAGGCGTCGTGGTGAGGTCGTAACGGGTGTTCGTGAGGCGGTCGAGGAGCGCGACGGCGGTGCCGGTCAGGTTCGCCATCCGAGCCGCTTCAATCACGTACTGGCCCGCGCGCGGCGCATCCAGCGTCAGCGGTACGGTGGTGCCGGTGGTGGCGAGGGCCGCTTCCGGCAAGCCGTTGACGCCCATCTCGGTGGTGCCGACCATCGAGACGAGGGTCGGGAGGCCGAGCGCGTGCTGGAACTTCACGGCGTCGTATGGGGCGTCGATGCCGTCGGTGGCACCGGCTTCGAAATAGACGTACGTTTCATCGGCCACTTGCTTGGCGGGGGCGTTCGCGGCCTTCACGCGCAGACCCACGATGGAGCGGGTTTCGGTATCGGCACTCGCACTGGCGCCGGGGCGACCGAACGTCGGCGAGACGTAGTCGGTGACGCGGCAGGCGTTCGTGAACGTCAGGCTCAGCGGGCTGCCGCTCGTGACGAGGGCGAAGAACCCTTGGCCGACGGCCACGATATCGGAGCCGGCCGGGCCGACGCCGTTCACGTACTGCGTGTACGTGCCGTTCACGCCGCCCGTCGAGCGGTACACGCTGATGCTTGGGCTGAGGCCGCTCGGCAGGGTCACGAGGTCCCAATCGATAGGCGATGGGTACGGGTTGCCGAGGAGCTGCCAGCCCGATTTCTGACCCGGCGCCGCGAAGTTGCCGGTGCGGGTGAGGCCCGTGACGGTTACGTTGCCGGTGCTAAGAGTTCCGACGAAATCCACGGCGCGGTTGCCGGGGAAGTACACCGAGTAGGCCCGGCCGCGCGACATCACATCGGTCAGGGCGGTTGGCGAGAAGTAGCCGCGCGTGAAGTCAACGCTGGCGGGGAAGCGCGCTTCGTTGAAGCCGAAGACGTTCGGGTACGGCGTCACCGATAGCGGATTCGGCGCGCTGTTATACGCGGCGTTCACGACTGGCGTGAAGCCCGTCGCGGCCAAGTCAGCGAACGTGGTGTTGCTCACCGGGGTGCTCATGTGGCGGTAGCCCGAACCCGCGCTCAGCGAGCCATCGACCCACCGCTGCACCGTAGACTGACCGCTGATGACACCGCCCGAGTTCACCGCCATCGCCGTCGCGGTGGCCGTGGACAGGAGCGTGAGGTTGCCGCCCGACGCCACGTTGCCGTTCACCTGCACGACGTGGCGAACCTGCACTTCCGCCGCGAGGTTCGCACCGGAATCACCGACCAGCAGGTCGTAGAACGTAGTCGTGGCACTGCCGCCGATGGTCTGCTGGCTATTGCCGTTCAGCTGCACCATCTCCGTGTTGGTGTTGAAGGTGCCGTCGTTAGAAAGGTTGCGGCTGAGAACCAGTCCGCCGCCGTTGAGCGATAGGATACCGCCGCTGCCGATGGTGAGGTCGCGGGCATTGCCCGTGCCGCTGCTGATGATCGGGTAGGGGAGGGGCAGACCGCCGGGAATGATGGCGTCGAGGGTCGACGTCGGAACGCCGTCCGACCAGTTCGATGCCGTAAACCAGTTGTTCGTGCGGCCGCCGAGCCACGTCGTGCTCGTGGCGGGTAGCGCGTATTCGATGATGAACGTCAGGGAGGCAAAGTTGCCGTTGGTGGCGGCATCCTGCGCTACGTTACCGCCCACATTGACCTGCACGTTGCCCGGTGCCGTCGGCACAACCGAGAACGAATACGACGAGCCGCTGCCGCTGAAACCGATTACGTTGCCGTTGAGCACGGTGATATCGGAAGGGAAGAAACTGATGACGGATTCCGAGAACGTAATGTTGAACGGAATCGGCGTCACGGTCGTCGGGCTGGTCGCGCTGGAGGTGATGGTCACGGTCGGGGAGGTGGCATCCACAGTGAAGTTGCGGGTGCTGCTGCTCGGGCCCGTGTTGTTGGCGGCATCCGTAGCCGTGGCGCGCACGGTGTGAGGGCCGTCAGCGAGGGGCACCGGTTGCGCGAGCGACCAGGCGCCGCCGCCCGTCGCGGTGGTGGTGCCGACGGACGAGCCATCGACGATAACCGTCACCGTGCTGTTCGCTTCGGCGGTGCCGGAGTACGTCGGGGTTTGGTCGTTGATGAGGCTGCCGTTGGCCGGGGCATTCACTACCGGCGCGAGCGGCGCCGTGTCGTCGAGGTTATTGAGGTTGACGGTGATGGTCGCCACGTCGGTGAGCGAGCCGTCCGTTACCTGCACGGTGAGGCTGAACGATGGGGTCGTCTCGAAGTCGAGCGCCGCCGAGCTGCCTACCCGCAAGGAGCTGCCTACGAAGGTGAACGCGCCACCCGTGTTGCCATTCGTGATCGAGTACGTTGGCGTAGTGCCATCGGGGTCGGAAGCGATGACCGTCCCGACGACCGTGCCATTCGCCGAGTTTTCGTCGATAGCGAACGTCTGCGGGCTGATGCTTGGCGCCTCGTTCACGTTGGTAAGGTTCACCGTAATCGTGGCCGCATCGGTCACTGCACCATCGGAGACTTGCACGGTGAGGCTGAACGTCGGGGTCGTTTCAAAATTGAGCGCCCCCGAGCTGGCTACCCGCAGCGAGTTGCCCACGAAGGTGAACGCGCCGCCAGTGTTGCCATTCGTAATGGTGTAGGTAAGCGTCGTGCCGGCGTCGGGGTCAGAAGCCGAAACGGTACCCACGGTCGTGCCGTTGGCCGAGTTTTCGTCAATTGCGAACGTCTGTGGGCTGATGCTCGGCGCTTCGTTTGCGTTGGTGACGGTGACCGAGAACGTCTGCTCGATGAACAGGCCGGAGTTGCTGTTATCGGTCGAGCGGACGCGGATGTTGTAGGTGTTCTGCGTCTCGAAATCGAACGCCACGGCCGTCCGCAATTGGCCGCTCACGATGCTGAACGCGCTGTTGCCGCCGCTGCCCGCGCCGCTCACCAGCGTGTACGTGTAGCCGCTGCCGGGACCAGTGGTGCTGAAGTTGCCGACGGCCGTATTGACGGCCAGATTCTCAGGGAAGCTCTGGGGCGAGAGGCCCACGGCGGTCGGGCCTTCGGCGACGTCGGAGAGGTTCACGGTCACGGTCGCGGAAGCAGTCAGCGAGCCGTCGAGCACCTGCACGGTGAGGCTGAACGTCGGGGTCGTTTCGAAATCAAGCGCCCCCGAGTTTGCCACCCGCAGCGAGTTGCCGACGAACGTGAACGCGCCACCCGTGTTGCCGTTCGTGATACTGTAGCTGAGCGTCGTGCCGGCATCCGGATCAGAAGCCGCCACAGCCCCGACTACCGACCCGTTCGCCGAGTTTTCAGCAATTCCGAAGGTTTGCGGGCTGATGCTTGGCGCTTCGTTCACGTTCGTCACGTTCACCGTCACCGTCGCGGAGGCGTTAGCGCTTGGAATGCCGTTATCGGTCACCTGCACGGTGAGGCTGTACGACGGCGTGACTTCGAAATTGAGGAAGCCCGAGTTTGCTACCGTAATCTGACCGTTGCCGGAATTGATCGCGAACGTGCCGTTCGTGTTCCCCCCCGTAATGGAGTAGGTAAGGGTGTTGCCGTCGGCGTCGGAAGCCGAAACCACGGCGCCCACGTTCGTGCCGTTGGTCGAGTTTTCGGCCACCGAGCGCGTCTGCCCGCCAATGGTCGGCGCGTTGTTGATCGTGCCGGTGATGTTGATGCGGTCCATCGCCACCTCTTCCTGCCCGTCGTTAGAGACTTCGATGAAGAACCCCACCGAGCCACCCGTGATGTTAGGCGGCAGCGCGAGGGCGAAGTTTTGCAGGTTCGAGTTCAGGATAACCCCATCGGCGGTGCCGTTGAGGTCGGTGTCGCGCTGCAGCTCTCCGCCAGAAACAGCGTTACCGTAGAAGGCGGCGAACAGCACATTGGCGCCGCCGTTGACCTTGTAGTAGAACTTCACGTAATCGATGTTGTCCCACTGCGTCGATTGGCCCGAGCCCAAGCGCACGTTGAAGATCAGGTTACCAAAGTTGGTGGCATTGACGGGCGCAATCTCCAGATTGTTGATATCGCTGGCATTCGGGTTCGATGGGTTCTTCGACCCCTCAGCATACCAATACCACGAGCCGCTGACGTTGGTGAACGTCACCGGCGAGCAGATGTACGGATTAGAGTTCGTGCGCAGGAACCCCATACACGGTGAGGCGCTCGCCCAAGTGTTGGACGCGTAGCGCGTGCCTTCACCGTTGGACTCGAAGTCCTCGACGTACGGCAGCGCCGCCGGCGCGTTGAGCTGCGCGACGAAGCCGATGGTCCGAATGGCGGCGTTCGACGTATTGGTGCCGTCGGAGAGGGTGAACGTAACCGTGCGGTTGCCGCCTATGGCGTTCACGGTTTCCGTGTTCTCGTACTTAATGGAGCGGAGCGCCGCCTGATAGGCCGCCAGCGTGGCCGAGCCGGTCAGGGTCAGCGTGCCAGCGTTGAAGTTGCCAGTGATGCCGTTCTGGTTGGTGAAGCGCAGAAAATCCTGGCCGCCGACGTAGCCGGAGCTGATCGAGACGGTGCCGCCCGTGAGGGTGGTGTTGTCGGGGTCGCCGACGGTGATCGCGCTGGTGACGAACGTGGCGGGGTCGCCCTCGTTGTAGGGCAGATTTCCCGCTTCGATGTTGGTCAGAGCCGGCGGTGAAGTCGCGCTAGCCGTGCCAAAAACGCGGATATCATCGAACGCCAGCTCTTCGGTACCACCAAGCTGGTCAACCTCTATCTGCACCCGGATATTGCTCCCCGTGCCGCTGACGTTGAATGTGAAATCCTGCATGTTCTGTGTCAGGACCGGCGCCGATAGGTTATCGGATGACGCACCGGTCGAGACCAGATTCGCGTCCAAATCCTGCCGCAGATTACCCGCCGTGCTTGCAGTCGGGTTATCGCCCACGAACTGCCCGATGATCACGAAAGGCCCACCATCAACACTGGCCTTAACGCGCACGTAGTCGTTGTTCTCCCATTGAAGCACGGGGTTGAAGTACCCGACGCCGCGCGCGTCGGCGAACTTTACCTTCACCTGAATATTGTTGTAGCCGGTAATGGTAGTCGAGTTTAGCGTAACCGTCTGCGCCGTGCGGTCGGGCGCGGTATTCTGCCCTTTTACCCCTTCACTTGCCCAGAAGAAGGTGCCACTGACGTTGGTAATGGTAGAGCCGGTGGGGCTCAGACCAAACGTATAGGTGCCGCTGGGGGTCTGCACGGGGTTGTCTTCCCGGGTAAAATATTGCGCCGGGAGCGTGCTGCGCAGGTCGAAAGCAGTTGAGTTATAGCGAACACCTTCGCCGTTGGACTCAAAACTCTCCTGCTGGAGCTGGGTCTGCGCCTGCGCTCCGAAAGTCCAGAGCAGGAGGGACGCAAGAAGTAATCGAGCTTGCATGTGAATGGAGGGGGAAATGGTGATGAAGGGGAAGGGAAAGTGTTCGAAAAGTGAGAGAGCAGTACCGAAAGAAGATGCTAAAAGCCCCTCGGAAAACCCATGAAAATTACCTGAGAAGGGCGTGACGAGCGTCGGAGAAAGCGGTAAAAGTCCTCAAACAGCACGCGAAACGCACCGAAAGGGGGGCGAGAATTTTGCTCGCCGCCATTACCCGACAGAACCGAGCTTTTCGCCCGGCCGAATGCCCAACCCCACAAGCTGAGCACCCGTGAAATAGCCCTCTTCGAGGGCCACGATATCGAGGCGTAAATGCAAGCCGTCGCCACAGACCACGGCCACGCCAGCCGTCGGATCCGCGCTCACGACGGTACCGGGCGGAATCGGCGGAAAGACCGGCTTCTTAGGGGCGGGGAGCGCCGTGGCGGCCAGCACCCGAATGGGCTGCCCGCGTAGCGTGGCGAAGGCGCCCCGGTTCCACGGGTTCGCCGCCCGAATCAACCGCCCGATGGCGGTGGCCGAGTTCGTCCACTTAATGCACAGGTCGGGGAGGGAAGGGCGCGGCCAGTAATGGGCGCGGGCTTCGTCTTGGGGATGCTCCGGCAGCGGCGCGCTCGGGTTGTACAGCGCCGCCGTCAGGTGCCGCACCAGCCCAACGGCCGCACCCGCCAAGTGGGCTTGGTGCAGGCCGTGTGTATCGGTCGGGCTGAGGGGCACCGCCTGCTGCGCTACCACTGGCCCGCGGTCGAGGGCGGCGGTCATGCGGTGAATCGTCACGCCGCCGGCCGTTTCGCCGTTCCGGATCAGCCAAAACAGCGGCTCCGGGCCGCGGTACGTCGGCAACGGCGCAAAGTGCGTGTTGAACCAGCCATTCGGCAGCAGCGCGAGCGTGGCCATCGGGATGCGCCACGGAAACGTCATCACGAGCACGGCCGTCGGTTGCACGGCCGCCAACCAATCCGCCAGCTCAGCGGCGAGGGCCGCTTTGGTAAAACGCCCGACCGGCACGCCCGCCGCCGCGCTCAGGCCCGCCACCCGCTCCGGCGCTTCTTCGCCAGTCGCCGGTACGCCCACGCCCGCCACCACGCCCTGTTGCAGGAGGTCGTGCAGGGTCGGGAGCGCCAGATGGCTATTGGCTAGAATGGCGAGCTTCACAAGAGAGGGGAATAAGTGGGGGCCTTCAACGGCATATTCCAGCGAACCGGTACGGAGCGTACCGATTCGCTGGAATAGCCTTTTTGATGCTATCGGAAGCGGCCCTTAAGGGCGCGACGGATACACGCCGTACATGCAGATGATGTAGTTCATCCCCAGGAATGGCTGGAGAATCGGCAGCGGCTGGCTACCACCGGTAACCGCCGTCTGACCGCTCACGATATTCGCCGCCATATTGCCGCCGTTCGGCGCTTCGGCGTAGATATCGGAGCCGGAAGTGGCCGGATACATCCCGGTTGGCGTCGAGCTGTCGGCGGGGCCGCCGGTCTGAATCGTGCCTTGCAGGGTGTGCATGTGAGCGGGCATCTGCGTTTGCAGAATCGTCACGTTTTCCGTCCCCGACATCTCACCGAGGACGTATTCCGACAGCCCCCCGCCTTGGCCGGTGCCGATGGCTACGCGGCTCCGGAAGTCGGGCAGCCCGAACGTCGTTTGGCCGTTGCCGCCGTAAGTGGTTCCCAGAATAGAGAACAACGCTGTATTTGAAGCGATTGCCAGTAGCTGGCCCTGGCAGAACGCCCAGTTACGGGGGGCAAAATTGCCAGCAAATAATCGGATTTCACCAATGGTACCGTCCATCGTAAATTGAAATGTGTGAGCGAGTGGGGAGAGGGAAAAAGTCGAAAAATGTGCTGCCCGACTGTCTGACCGACAGCCGTTTAAGGCGTCAGAAAACCAGGCAATCAGAAATTAATTGGGGCGCGAAGGATACACGCCTTCCGTGCAGATGACGACGTTAATGGCGAGGAATGGCTGAATAATCGGTAGCGGCTGGCTACCACCGGCCACGGAAGTGTTACCCGCCACGATTCCGGCCGCCATCATGCCACCGCTCGGCGCTTCGGCGTAGATATCGGAGCCGGAATTGGCCGAATAAGTGCCTTCGGGCATCGAGCCGTCGGGGGTGCCGCCCACCTGAATGTTGCCTCGCATGGAGTGAATGTGGGCCGGCAGCTGGGTCGTGAGAATCGTAACGCTTTCACTTCCCGCCATCTCGCCCGCCACGTAGTTCGATAGGCCCGGCCCTTGCCCGGTGCCAGTGGCTAACCGCCCTGCGAAATTCGGCAGCGCGAATGTCTGCACCCCATCACCCCCATACGTCGTACCGAGGAGGGTATACAACGCATCGTATTGAGAAATCGACAAGACCTGACCTTGACAAAGAAGCCAAGACTGTGGAGCGAAATTGCCGGCAAACAGCCGGATTTCGCCAAGGACACCTTCCATATATGAGCTGTTAGGGGTTTGGTGAAGTTGGAGACGAGACGGCGGTCGAGGCCGGAGCCAGCCGGTGCGCCGAAGCACCCCGCACGAGCGTTAGCTATTGACCAATCAGGAGGAAAGAATGGATTTTTATCAGCTAATCCGGTGTGTCAAAAGTAGAAGTAGCCCTTAAGGTGTACATCAGTGCCACCACTGAATTTGGCGCACGAACGCAACCGCCGGTTTTTGTCCTCGTAGGGTCAAAAACCGGCGTGTTGGGGTGCCTGAAAAGGTTCGTTGTCAGGAGCTTGGCTGTCGGGAGTCAGCTACTTACGTGCTGATGAAGCCGTTCGGCAGCCGGTTTGCGGGCGTGTTAGAACGCCCAGCCAATGTTCAGTCCCGATGAAAATTTCAGGTGTGTACCGTGCGGTAAGTCATTCAGCTGACTAACCCCGATACCCTGAAAGCTACGCGTCTGCTTGCGGTAGCCGAGGCCGGTAAAAACATCAAATACGAAGTGCTTCCCCCACACCCGCTGATGCCCAAACAGCAGGTTCACGTTGCGGTTGGTGACGTTGATATCAGCGATATGCCCGAAATCGCTCAGCTTCACCGCATAAACTACCTTCGCCGACGACACCTGCGGCGAGAGATACCAGCCCTCCGGCGCCTGCCGCCGCTTACTCAAATACTGGCGGTAATACGCCTGCCAACGCGTACCGCTGACGCGGATACTCGCATCGATCCACGTAAGGCCGACGTGGCCCGTGGCGGTAATAGCCGTCGTAATAGCCGCGCTCAGCGCGAACGACCCCAAAAAGCTGAACGGATAGTTCGTCCCCATCCGCGAGTAGCTGACGCCCACGCTGCTATGCGGCGCAATCCGCCGCTCGTAGCCCACGCGCGTCTCTGTAGTGAACGGCATCGACCCGTGAATCCAGCCCAACGGGGCAATTTTAATGATGTTGCCCCCTTTACGCGGCGCCTCTTCCGAAACAACACCAGATGAAGAGCCTGCTGACGGCGACGAAGTCTGTGCCGTTGCAACAAACGTCACCAAGCACCCTATCCCGACGGAAAGCAAACGACGGCGTCTAAATAAAAACGTCATTAATAATGAAAATCAAAAAACAGGTCAGAAGTGTGATAGCAGTCGAAAGGTAGGAATTAATAGTCGAAAGCCTAGAATTTCCGGTCATTTCTGCTCCGGGCGGCCCGGCGCTTGCTGTCTCATATTTCCTTAAGATTCTCCCTGAACCATTCGGATTCAACAGTACCGCGCCGTATCTTCACTCCGCCTACCTGATGGCGGGCGGCCCGACGCGCTTTTCACTTTCAGGCTTTGTCACTCATGGAAATTGCCAGCAACTACCGGCGGCGCGGCTTGCTCATCTCGTGGCTGCGGTTGCCGCTCACGCTGCTCAGTATTCGGGGGGAAAGCCTCGCCGATGCCGTGGAAGAGATGCGGTACTTGGAGTCGCATAGGCGCTCCTACCTCAAAAGCCGACCGATGCAGATTGCGTTGGCCGCGCTGCGCCGCCGAATCGCGCGCGGGTAGCGCCCTCACCTTGTCGTTTAGCTACTGGCGGGCATATTGTTGAGGCTTTTCCAGAGCAAGCGGCTCGCGGTGGTGCGGTAAGGGCGCCAGTTTTCGGCGATTTCGGTCATGCGGCGCAGCAGCGGCTTACCGGTTTCGGTCAGGCCATAGTGTTTGCGCATCGCGTTCTGAACGCCTAAATCCAGCTCCGGGAACACATCAGGGCGTTCGAGTGCGAACATCAGGAGCATCTGCGCCGTCCAGCGCCCCACGCCCTTGATTTGCGTCAGGTGCTCGGCGAGCGCATCGTCGGAAAGCTGGCTCAATACGTCGTATTCCATCTGCCCGGCCTGCTTGAACGCCGCCACCGATTGCAGGTAGCCCGCCTTCTGCCGCGACACCCCCACCGCCCGCAGCTCATCGATACTGAGCGCCAACACGCGTTCCGGCGTGGGGTATTCCTGCGGAAACAGCGCCGTGAACCGCGCCGAAATCGTAGCCGCCGCCTTCACCGAAAGCTGCTGCCCAATGATGGCGTCGAGCAGCTCCAGATACAAATCTTCGTGCGCCGTCGGCTTGAGCTGGGTCGGATAACCTTCCCCGATGAGGCGCGCCAGAACCGGGTCGGCCGCGGCCAAGTGCGCGTAGATAGTAGGCGTCATGGAGAGGGAAGGGTTTAGCCGAAAAGGCCCGTCAGCTGAGTGCCTGATAAGCCCTTAAAACTACACCCCCGCCTAGAAACGCGTTCCGGACGGGGGTGTGGGAATGAGGGGGAAGGAGCTTGGTAGCAGCGACCAACCGACGATGAGGCGCCGCTTAAAGCGTCAGCTATTTCTTAGCCGCTGGCTTGGTCGCGGGCTTAGCTGCGGCTTTAGATGCCGCTTTCTTGGCGCCCGTACCGGTTTTGGAAGGGTCTTCCCCAGCGTGCCCATCTTCTTCAGCAGGCACATCTTCCATCCGTTTCCGCACCTGACTGGCGAGGGCGGCATCGGGCATAATCGACGACAGGAACGGCTGCATCTTGGCTTCGGTGCCGCTCATGACGCGGGCCGTACCCGCCATCAGCGCGTCGTAACCGTCGCGGGCCACATCGGCGGCGGCGCGGAGGCCGCCTTTAGCGCGTCCTTCCTGCACTTCGCGGGTGTGCTCCATATTGGCTACCGCGAAAAAGTTGGTTTCCGTAGCCGGCGGGCACAGCAGCGTCATCGTTACGCCGGTGCCGTCGAGCTCGTTCTGCACCGCCTCGGTGAACATCCGCACGAACGCCTTCGTCGCGCCGTAAACGGCGAGCAACGGGTTCGGCACGAAACCCGCCACCGAGCCGAGCTGCAAAATCCGGCCTTCGCCGCGCGGCACCATCTGGTGGAGCGCCATCTTGGTGAGCGCCACCAGCGCGGAGATGTTCAGGTTGACCATCGCCAGCTCCTTATTCAAATTGGTCTCGACGAACTTGCCGTGCTCGCCAAAACCTGCATCGTTCACGAGAACATCAATTTGACGGTTCCCGAGGAGTTGCCGCAGATATTCCGGCCCTTCGCGGTAGCTCAAATCGACAGCGAAAAACTCCACCTGCACCTGCGGAAACTCCTGCCGCAGCCGGTCTTCCGCCTCTTGAATCTGGTCCGTCGGCAGCGCCACGAGCACCAGCCGGTACCCATCGCGGGCGAAAAGGCGAGTCAGCTCAAAGCCGATGCCCGATGAAGCCCCGGTAATCAGGGCCGTTTTAGAGGAATTATCAGCGGACGGTTGCGTTGCCATGAGGATGAGTCAGGGAATGGTGAAGCGTGAGAGAATACTGATAAAGCCGGTAGTGGGTTGCCAACGAGGCGGCTTTGCCTTCTTCAGAGGCCGAATCGGTCGCGCTGTTCGGGCCAAAGGCCGACAACTCTGCAATTGGGCTGAACCTGCCGCCGTCCTACTTTGTACCTTTGCGGACGGTCCCGCTAGGACCGTTTTTATTGAGCCGAATCCGCCTGAATGAAGAATATCCGCAACTTCTGCATCATCGCCCACATCGACCACGGGAAATCGACCCTCGCCGACCGTCTGCTCGAATACACCAGCACGGTGGCCAAGCGGGATATGCAGGCCCAGCTCCTCGATAATATGGATCTGGAACGCGAGCGCGGCATCACCATCAAAAGCCACGCGATTCAGATGCAGTACCCCTACAAAGGGGAAATCTACACGCTGAATCTGATCGATACGCCCGGCCACGTCGACTTTTCCTACGAGGTTTCGCGCTCCATCGCGGCGTGCGAAGGCGCGCTGCTGATCGTCGACGCGTCTCAAGGAATTGAGGCGCAGACCATCTCGAACCTCTACCTCGCCATCGGCGCCGACCTCACCATCATCCCCGTCCTCAACAAGATCGACCTGCCGCACGCGATGCCGGAGGAAGTGACCGATGAGATCGTGGAAATGATCGGCTGCGACCCCGCCGAAGTCATCCCCGCGAGCGGTAAGGAAGGCATCGGCATCAAGGAAATTCTCGACGCCATCTGCGAGCGCATCCCGGCCCCGCAAGGCGACCCCGCCGCGCCGCTCCAAGCGCTCATCTTCGACTCGGTTTACAACTCCTATCGCGGTATCGAAGTCTTGTTCCGCATCAAGAACGGGACGCTGCGGAAGGGTGATAAAGTGAAGTTCATGGCGACCGGCAAGGAATACGGCGCCGACGAGATCGGTATCCTCGGCCTCAACCAGGAGCCACGCCCTGAAGTGAGCGCTGGCAACGTCGGGTACCTCATTTCGGGTATCAAGGAAGCCCGCGAGGTGAAAGTGGGCGACACGATCACCCACCGCGACCGCCCCACCGACCAGATGATCCACGGCTTCGCCGACGTGAAGCCGATGGTATTCGCGGGGATTTATCCTGTCGATACGACCGAGTTCGAAGAGTTGCGGTCGAGCATGGAAAAGCTTCAGCTCAACGACGCGGCCCTCGTGTGGGAGCCGGAAACGTCGGCGGCGCTCGGCTTCGGCTTCCGGTGCGGCTTCCTGGGGATGCTGCACATGGAAATCGTGCAGGAGCGGTTGGAGCGCGAGTTCAACATGACCGTCATCACCACCGTGCCGGGCGTGCAATTCCACGCCACCGGCACGAAGGATCAGGCGATCATCATCAACGCGCCGAGCGAGATGCCCGAGCCGAACCTGATCAAGTTCATCGAGGAGCCGTACATCAAAGCGCAGATTATCACCGCTTCTGAGTACGTCGGCGCCATCATCACGCTCTGCATCGAGAAGCGCGGCATCATCAAAGGCCAGAATTACCTGACCAGCGAGCGCGTGGAAATGAGCTTCGAGCTGCCGCTCGCCGAAATCGTCTTCGACTTTTTCGACAAGCTCAAAACCATCTCCCGCGGCTACGCCTCGCTCGATTACGAGCTAATCGGGTTCCGCGAATCCGATATGGTGAAGCTCGACGTGATGCTCAACGGTGAGAAAGTCGATGCGCTCTCCGCCATCGTTCACCGCTCGAAATCCTACGACTGGGGCAAGCGCCTCTGCGAGAAGCTCCGCGAGCTGCTGCCGCGCCAGATGTTCGAAATCGCGATTCAGGCCGCTATCGGCCAAAAAATCGTCGCCCGCGAAACCGTCCGCGCCCTCCGCAAAGACGTAACCGCCAAATGCTACGGCGGCGACATCTCCCGGAAGCGCAAGCTCCTCGAAAAGCAGAAAGAGGGTAAGAAGCGGATGCGTCAGGTGGGGTCGGTGGAGATTCCGCAGGAAGCGTTCTTGGCAGTGCTGAAGCTGGATTGATTGCCCGTTGCGGTCGCCCGGGGTAGCCTTCGGCAACCCCGGGCTGCGGATAGGAAACCCCTTCGGGGTATTTTAATCCCAGACGTAACGTTCGTCCCACGTTGTTTTGTGGCGACGAAGCAGATAACGGAGTTCGTTTTGATACGACAAGTTCTGGTGATGCTCTTGCTGGTGCAGAATGTAGCGGTACGTTTTCTGGAACTGCGACTGACTAACTGAGAATACCGCGTAGCCGAGCTGCCAGGCGAAATCAGCTAAAAGTGGTTCACGTTGCTTGATCCAGATGCTGGAAGTTCGCTTTAGCTCTTTCACCCAATCTGCTTGGGTGATCGTACGGCTCAATCGCGCCAGAATGTGTACGTGATCTGGCATTCCTCCTACTTGCTTGATTTCGCACCCTAACTCATTGCTGGTATACGATAGAAATCGAAACATTTCCTCGCGCAGCTCCGCATCTTCCAAAAACGGTTGACGGTGCTTTGTGGAAAAAACCAGATGTAGGTAAACTACAGATAAAGACTGCGCCATTTCTCTTAAGACAAATTCAAAAAAAAATACCCCGAAGGGGTTTCCTATCCGCAGCCCGGGGTTGCCGAAGGCTACCCCGGGCACAACACGGCTACCCCGGGCACAACACGGGCACAAACCGCTTACCCCCTCTCCACCTCCACCCGTATCGCCTGCCATAAAACCCTGTTATGCAGCGTATCTTCAAACGGCACGGCTATTCCGCTCAAAGTCAAGCCTGAATACCAGCTTTGGCCGGGTAAGGAAGCGCGGAAAATGCGGAAGCTGTTTTCGATAAATCCCAGCTCGTCGTTTTCGATGCGAAGGAGTCCGTAGAAGGGGCGCCACACGGCCGGGTCGGGGGCGGTGGGCGTTGCGATGGTCAGGATAATCGGGTTTGTATAAAAAGAATGGCGGCGGTCTAGTAAGGTGTGCAAGTCGTAGTTTTGGGTATGGTTTTCACGCAGCACCTGTGCGCTCACTGCGGCAGTGAACAAATTTTCCGCAACGGCAGCAAGGGCGGCCGCGCCAAGTACAAGTGTAAAGCGTGTC